>DAOPYW010000034.1:0-1581 GCA_035353055.1 Bacilli bacterium | reverse complement strand
CAAGATGCATAATCGAGCTTTAAGTAATCTCCGCGAACAATACCCTGATGTGATTAACATTTTTGTCGATCAATTCGTCAATGAAAAGAAATACTATGAGTACCTACAAAGTGGGCAAGATTCAATTTTAAGAGGCGTCACTTTTAAGACAAAGGGAGAATCTTTATTCCCTTGCGTCGCTCTAGCGAGCGTCATAGCTCGATATGCCTTCCTAAAAGAGAAGGAAATACTCGAAGATAAATATCACATGAGTATTCCTTTCGGAGCGTCAAAAAAAGCCGATGCTTTCGCACAGGCCTTTATTAATAAATACGGTCGAGACGAATTCGATAAACTCGCCAAGAAGAATTTCGCTAATTATCGAGCGATAGACGACATCGCTCTACTTTAAATTATCAATAATATCTTGGAAGTATCTAGGCAATTCGACGGTGAAGACCATCTCTTTTTTTGTTGTCGGATGGATTAGTTTTAAGCTGATGGCAGTCAAAAGCTGGCCTGATTTGGATATGGTCTCATAATTCTTTCCAGAATATAGAGGATCACCTTCAACTGGATGATTGATCGCCGCGAGGTGAACGCGAATTTGATGAGTTCTGCCAGTCACTAGGTGACATTCAATCAAGGTGTGCTGAGAAAAGCGTTTCTTGACGATGAAATTGGTGATAGCATCCTTGCCGTTTTTTGCTTCAACCGCCATTTTTTGGCGGTGATCAGTGTCTCTGCCAATTGGCATGTTGATAGTTCCACTATTCTCTTTAATTTCGCCTTTCACCAAAGCCATATAGACTCGAGACATGGTGTGATCTTTTAATTGCTCGGCTAAGAATCGATGAGCGACATCGTTTTTGGCAACGCATATAAGTCCACTCGTATCTTTATCAATACGATGAACAATACCAGGGCGAGCGACACCATTGATACCACTGAGGTTCGAACAGTGATTTAGAATGGCGTTAACGAGGGTGTGTTCGTTATGTCCACATGAAGGATGAACCACTAATCCTTGAGGCTTGTTGATGACGAGAATATCATCATCCTCATAGACGATATCAAGAGGGATATCTTCCTTTTCGATTTCGAGAGGTTTGACCTCTGGAATAACAAAAGAAACCACATCGCCGTTTCTAACCTTATAAGAAGCTTTGCAGGGCTTTTCATTAACTAGGCAGTTGCCTTCATCGATGAGCTTAGCGATATAGGTGCGAGAAAAAGAAGACTCAAAAAGGCTAATCGCTTTATCCAGTCTCAAACCATTTTCTTTGGCTCCTATAGTGTAATATTTCATATTATAACTACTAAATAAATACTAATTTTACACTTACATTTCGACGTCATCTTTGGCATCTTCGTCGTTATCTTCAGTTGGAGTTTCCTTTTCGAGGCGATCTTTTTCGTCGGCGGAAAGAACTTTTCCTTCGGGAGTAATGAGAGTTTTTTTAGCTTTGTATTCTTTAACCTCATCGACGATTAGCCAAATGATGAGCATAATCGTTCCGACCACCACTGATGAATCAGCGATATTAAAGATGAATTTCCAGACGCCATAGAAGTCAATCCAGTCGATGACTTGATAGCCAG
>DAOPYW010000033.1:0-1796 GCA_035353055.1 Bacilli bacterium | reverse complement strand
AAGGCATATCGAGCGATGACGCTCGCTAGAGCGACGCATGGGAATAGAGATTCTCCCTTTGTCTTAAAAGTGACGCCTCTTAATATTGAATCTTGCCCACTTTGTAAGTATTCATAGTATTTCTTTTTATTGACGAATTGATCGATGAAGATATTAATCACATCAGGGTATTGTTCATGGAGATTATTTAAAGCCCGATTATGCATCTTAGCTTTGAGAGAATTGATGTTTTCGCCTTTGGCGATTTGCTCATTATATTTTTCATTAGTAATCGTGAGTTTGGAGAACTTTAAACGCTTGGTGATTATTGGCCCTAAAGAGAGGATTGTTTCATCAGTTAATTGTTTGGAGTCTTTGATGCCTAATTCAATTAGTTCATGAACATCAGAAGCGCTCACAAAAGCGGCGACCACAATCATCGGCAAGAGAAAGTCTCCCACTCCGACTTCATCAGAGCCAATCTGATCCCCAAAGTATATCCAGGATTTCTTGGGCTCTTCTTCTTTTACGTTAATCGCGGCGTTTTCATCCCAAAGCTTTGCTTCGCTTAAGGCTTCGTCACCAATAAATACGACTTTATGATTCGCTTTTTTGGATAGATAAGCGGTGATAACGACATCGTTAACAACCGCATTAAAATCGATGTATTCGCCTTCTTTTTGGCGGAAATAAATCGAATAATATTCGCGCATTTTTTCCAGCGTTTTTTCTTCGACAGATAGAGTGACAACCGGTTTCATATTTTTAATTCTATCATAGAACTTTATTCGAATAAATCGAATGTGGTATGCTATCTTCATGCAAGATATTTATCAAACCTTTGAAATCAATCGAATTAAAGAACATCTCTTAGAATATGCTAAAACGGAGCTCGGAAAAGAATACATTGCTGACCTAGTGATGCTTTCCTCTCATGAACTTGTTCAAGAAGCCATTGAAGACTTAAAAGAAGTGATGTCCGTAATCTTTCGCTTCGGCCCGATGCCAATCGCCACTAGCGCAAATGCTTTATATCTTATCGATATGGCTAAAAAGACCGCTTTACTTACTCCTCGCGATTTGAACTTAATCGCTGAGGATGTCCTAACCAGCCAAAAAATAATTAAATTTATTGAAAAGATTGATGTCTCTTATCCACGAGTCAAAGCTAAAGTGGCTAAATTCGTCGATTTAAGCAGCCTGGAGAAGGAAATTCACCGGGTCATCACTAATTCCTTGACCATCGCTGATAAAGCCACTCCAGAGCTCTATGAGTTGCGCCGAAAAATCAAGAAAGCAGAAAATGAACTGCACCAGAAAGTTGCGACCTTGTCGCTCACCTATAGCAGTTTCTTAAATGACACCAATGCAACCATTCGCGATGGGCACTTTGTCCTTCCAGTTAAGACAGTCGAGAAAAGCAAAGTATTAGGTATTGTCTACGATATCTCCGATAGTGGGATGACCACTTTCATTGAGCCGATGGAGATCGTTCAAATTAATAATGAGATCACTTCCTTAAAAGTGGAAGAGAACGATGAATGCCGAAAGATTCTAAAAGGGTTGACTGCCTTAGTGCTCCTTCAAGAAGGAGAAATCATCAACAATAACTTAATCATTGGAGACTTTGATTTTTTAAGCGCGAAAGCTCTATATGCGAAAGAGATCGATGCTGATGTCGCTGAATACTCTCCAAGCCGATATCTCGACTTAGCCAACGCTCGCCATCCTTTAATTCCACGCGATAAAATCGTCGCTAACTCTTTCCATCTCGATGAGAGCAAGCGAATCGTGATTATCTCTGGGCCTAACGCTGG
>DAOPYW010000032.1:0-1955 GCA_035353055.1 Bacilli bacterium | reverse complement strand
CTTTCCATCTCGATGAGAGCAAGCGAATCGTGATTATCTCTGGGCCTAACGCTGGAGGTAAAACCGTCGCTTTAAAAACCGTGGGCACTTTAGTCTTAATGAATCAATGTGGATTAGCGGTTCCTTGCACCAAGGCAGTTCTTGGATATTTCCCCCACATCTATATCGATATTGGAGATAGTCAATCCCTGAGCGATAATCTCTCGACCTTCTCTGCTCATATGTCACATATCAGTGAAATTGTTCAATTATCGAACAAGAACGATTTAGTCTTACTCGATGAATTAGGAACTGGCACTGCTCCTCGCGAAGGCGAAGCCCTCGCTTTAGCGGTTACGAAATTTTTAGAAAGCATTGGCGTCTTCGCGATGGTCTCATCGCATTTTGATGCTCTAAAAGAATACGCTTTCATCAGCGAGAATATCGAGAACTCCTCGATGATCTTCGATGAAGAAAAACTGATACCAACTTATCGCTTTAAGTTAGGTTCTACTGGCCATAGCTACGCGCTTGATGTCGCAAGTAGATATGGTATTCCAACCAATATCATTAAGGAAGCCAGAGCCTTCTTATCAAACAATAGCCAAAATGACACCACGACATTACTGGGCGTATTAGAGCAAAGAATAAAAGATAACACTCATCTCTCGGAAGAATTAGAGAAGCTCAAGCAAGATCTAGTGCTCCGCGAGCAAAAGATTGAAAAAGAAGAGGAAAAGCTAAAATCTCGTCGCGATACCTTACTAGAAGATGTTCAAGATGAAAAAGAGCAGATTATCAACCAGGCTAAAGAAGAAGTCGACGCCATTCTATCGATGCTCAATCGCGACGGAGTGAAACTGCATGAAGTCATCGAATTAAAGCATCAATTAGATGAGCTAAAAACTAATCCAGAATCCATCGTCTACGATGAGTCGATCGAGGTGGGAGACTATGTCTCATTACCTAGTTATGGCATCAATGGTAAAGTGATGCGCTTCAAAGGCGATAAAGCCCACATCATCGGCGATAATGGCTTAGCTTTTGATGTGGAAGTCAACAAGCTTCACAAGATTGAACAACCAAAAGTAGTCGAGAAACCTCATAAAGGCCAAGGCTTTGATAATATATTAAAACTCGATGTGGGTTTGGAGCTAAATATCATCGGTTTAAGAAGCGATGAAGCAAAAGAGAAGCTCGTCAAGTATTTAGATAGCTGTCGCATTAAGCATCTCACTCAGGTCCGCATCATCCATGGTTTTGGTAGTGGAATCTTAAGAAAGATGACACAGGAATATCTCGATACCCAAAAGGATGTCACCCATCGCCCCGGCCACATGAATGAAGGTGGCGGTGGAGCGACGGTCGTGACTTTTAATTCATGAAACCGCGCATCGAAGCATTAATCGCTAATCTCAAGCACTTGCCCGGTGTTTATTTGATGCATGATCAAAATGATCACATCATCTATGTTGGCAAAGCCAAAGATTTGCAGAAGCGCGTGAGCCAATACTTCCTTCGCCCTCAGAGCGGCAAAGTCTTTGCTATGGTCACTGCCGTGGATCACTTTGATACCATCATCACGAAAAATGAGAAGGAAGCTCTCATATTAGAGATGAATCTCATTCAAAAGCATATGCCAAGATATAACATCTTGTTAAAAGATGGCAGTCACTATCCATACATCGCTTTAAAGAAACTTGGTCATCCTTATTTGGTAATCAAAAGGCATGATAAAGATAATAAGTATGATTATTTCGGTCCATTCCCTAATAGCGGAGCGGCTTATCAGATGATTGACTTATTAAATAAAATCTTTCCGATCCGCAAATGCCAGAATCTACCCAGCACTCCTTGCTTGTATTATCACTTAGGGCAATGCCTCGCCCCTTGTATCAACACTATCAGCGAAGAAGAGAACAGCAAACTACGTGAAGAAATTAAATCTTTTATGCGCGGCAACAATCAAAAGCAAA
>DAOPYW010000031.1:0-2717 GCA_035353055.1 Bacilli bacterium | reverse complement strand
AACTGGAGAGGTTTTTTATATATCAAGTATTAGCGTTGTTAATAAAGACTATTCATGTTTAAATAACTTGGGGATACTATGAAAAAACTAAAACAAATTACTCTAATTGCTGCTCTTGCCTTAACATCAGGAATCGCTTCTTTAGCTTCCTTCGGTCACTTCACTTCACTTGAAAATGCTGCTGTTGCTTCTAGCCCAGCGGATGGCGCATCCTATTACGCCACTAATCAAGATGATCTATATTACTCCGGAATTGATGAATCATTAACTGGAGAAAATCTAATGGTTGCCTTGTCCACGCTGACATCAACCGGCTTTGTTTCCTATTCATATTCTTCTTTGCCGAGCATTTATCGTTACAGCGATCTCTCCTTAACGGATAGTACCAAAATGGTGATGGCCTATACTGGCACAGAAGTATCCTTTTCACCTGAAAGCATGCCAAGCAGCACTAATAAAGAGCATGTCTGGCCAGCCTCGTGGTACGGAAATGGAACTCGAACTGAAAGCGCTGGTTCGCCTGGTGCTGATGCGCACAATGTTTGGCCTGCTGCTAGTGAACTCAACAGCAAACGTGGTTCATCCGCTTTCGACGAATTAGATTTTTCAACATCTTATAAGTGCTATGAATTTACCCGTACTGACTGGAGCTATGGCACAGAGGGAGATAACGATTCATTCGTTTGGTCCACTGCTTTCAATTACTCTGGTGGTCAAAGCGACGATGCTATGTATCCCGCGCAAGGACACCGCGGTGCAATTGCGCGAATCTTAATGTATGTCGCAACAAGATATCGCAACGATACAAGATATCCCGTTATGCTCCACGACCAAGCGATTACATTAAGCACTGGTCGTATCGGAAAATTATCAACCCTATTAAAATGGCATTTCATGGAGCCACCCACTGAATGGGAAATTAAAAGAAATAACGAAGTGGCAACAAGATGGCATCACAACCGAAATCCTTTTGTTGATCACCCTGAATATGCCTCTAAAATCTTCTACACTTTGCCTGAACCAGGTTACACCACTCCAACAGCAGCGGTAAAAAGCGCTATTGAAACGTATGGAGATATTCATCAAGGCATCGTCATTGAACACAGCGCTTTAACTTTAAATGAAGGTCAAAGCACGAAAATAAATGTAGTAAGTAATCCTAATAGTGAAGCGATTACTTGGTCGAGCGATAACACTAGTGTTGCCACCGTTGATAATCAAGGAAATGTTTCTGCTGTCAATGCCGGAACCGCAACTATCACCGCGCAAGGAACCGAGACAAGCGCAACCTGCGTTGTCACGGTTATAGATCCTCACGCTGTCGTTCCAATAGCAAGTTTGACTGTCAGCCCAACAACTAAATATTTAGAAGTTGGAGAAGAAGTCAGCATTGTTCCGACTATTTCACCAACCAATGCAACAAATAAAGTCTTGAATTGGACATCATCCAATACAGGAGTCGGAGTAGTCTCTAACGGCCATGTCATAGGAACCGGCGAAGGAACAACTACCATTACCGCTTCAACTACCGATGGCAGTGGACTGAGCGCTACATGCACAGTCACCGTTACGCCATTAACCAGTGGCGAAGGGGGTTGGAACCTTGTCACTGACGCCTCTTCACTGGCAGTAGGAGACAAATTAGTTCTCGCTTCAAACACTGGATTTACCGCTGGTGATATCAATGGCGAGATAATGGATAAATTAAGTTCTACATTTAGCAGTGATAAATCTAGTATTACTACCCTAGCAACTGGAACGGTTGAGCTTACCATCGGAGGATCTTCTGGGTCTTGGACTCTTTCTAATGCTTCCAATCAAAAGCTCGGAGCAACAGCAGTAAAAAAGCTTGCTTGGGACGGCGGAACCACCACATGGACAATTTCCATTTCTGACTCAAATGCAACGATTCAAAATACGAACTCTTCCTACGGAAGGTTTCTCTATAATGTCTCTGCTCCTCGCTTCACAACATACACTTCCGCCACGAGCTCGACTATGCTTCTTCCTCAGCTATATCGCTATACCGATGCAGGTGCTGATGCTATTAAACAAGAAGCCTATAGTTTTGTCTCAGCATTTATGAATACAACTGCTTCTGAATGCGCTGCTTTAGATGTGAAGAGCTCTACTTGGACCTCATTAAAAAGTAGCTATCAGAGCATTTCTCAAGATGCTAAAAATTACATATATGAAAATTCTGAGGACGATGTTTTGATTGGCTCGATGATCGAGCGTTATGTAATAATCATCAGCAACTATGGCTATGAGAATTTCCTTGTTGATAATCTAGGGGTTCCTTTCCTTACGCCTTTTGTTGGAAATAGAAAGATTAGCCTATCTAATCAGGGAACCACCATTGCCACCATCATTGTTGTTTTAACAGCCGCTATTGGCGCGTCGATGTTGGGAATTATCTCCTATAGAAAACGCCGCGCATCGAAGCGCTAAAGATAACTGACAAAATGAAAATAAAACACTCAAGAATTCAACTGAGTGTTTTTGTTGTAAAAGGAAGGGTGCTCTTTTAAGGCGCACTTTAACAATACATCTTGCCCGTCAGACGGAACTCGAACAGTCTTTGTAGAAAAAGATGTCGCTCTTGCCTTCTTGAGGAGTGCCCTTATAGATTTCGGTATCAAGCCCGCCAATTCTAAAACCATTATTGAGATAGAACAAGCAAGCGGAGAGATTGTTATCTTGAGCAATCGTATATA
>DAOPYW010000030.1:0-3525 GCA_035353055.1 Bacilli bacterium | reverse complement strand
CAACGACTTGGCCTGACAAATTCCGATTTGATTGAGCCACAGGTTAAGGCCTGTGTTTTGCTGCTCATTAAACAGTAGTGGTCGTCATTTTTTAAAGGATATCTTCCATCGGACTCAAGCTATCAATAAATTTAGAAACACAAAAAGTTTGATATTCCGATGGTAGATATGATAGTATCTAAAAGCAAACTTACTTTGAGCGACATACGGCTCAAGGCGGAAGGAGAAAAATTGTTATGAAAAAAGGAATTCATCCCGAACAGCACCGCGCGACGGTGACTTGCATCAGCTGTGGTACCACCTTTGAAGTCGGATCCACGCTCAAGGACATCAAGGTCGATACTTGTTCAAACTGCCACCCATTCTATACCGGCAAGCAGAGATTTGTTCAAGCTGATGGCCGTGTTGATCGTTTCAACCGCAAGTACAACTTAAACAAAGACGAGAAGAAATAGGTAAAATACAAGCCGGTGTTACCGGCTTTATTTATAGGAGGCTCATTTGCCATGATCAAAAAGAAATTCTACATCACCACCCCGATTTACTATCCCAGCGCGAAGCTCCACATCGGGCATGCTTATTGCACGACTTTAACGGATGTCTTTGCCCGCTACAAGAGATTGCGCGGTTTCGACTGCTATTTTTTAACCGGAGCTGACGAGCACGGACAAAAGATTGAGAAAAACGCCGCTCTAGCTGGCAAGACACCTCAGGAATTTGTCGATGGTATCGTCGAAGGATTCTACAAGCTTTGGAAAGCTTTAGACATTTCTAATGACGATTTTATTCGCACTACTCAAGATAGACATACCAAAGTGGTGCAAGATATCTTCAGCAAGATGCTCGCCAAAGGCGACATCTATCTCGGCAAGTATCAAGGTTGGTATTGCCGCGAATGCGAATCGTTTTGGACCGATACCCAAGTCGGAGAGCATCATCTCTGCCCTGACTGTGGTCGCGAAGTGCAAACTGCGGAAGAAGAAGCTTATTTCTTTAAGACCTCAAAATATGTGGACCGACTCTTGAAGTTCTATGAAGAGAATCCTAAATTTTTAATTCCCGAATCTCGCAAAAACGAGATGATTAATACCTTCATTAAACCGGGCTTAGAAGATCTATGCGTTTCCCGCACTTCTTTCTCTTGGGGAATTCCTGTGAGAGAGAATCCCAAACACGTCGTCTATGTCTGGCTCGATGCTTTGACGAACTATATTTCCGCTTTAGGATACGATAGCGACCACCCTGAACTATTTGAAAAGTTCTGGCAAGATCCTGAGTGTGAAACCATCCATATTTTGGGTGCGGATATCACCCGCTTCCATGCGATTTATTGGCCGATGTTCTTGATATCTCTTGACCTTCGCCTTCCAGACCGTGAATTTATCCATGGTCTGCTGATGATGAAAGATGGCAAGATGAGCAAGTCTAAAGGCAATGTTGTCGACCCCTTCCCCCTCATCGAAAGATATGGGGTGGATGCAGTTCGCTACTACCTCGCTAGAGAAGTCATCTTTGGTCAAGATGGCCAATTCACTCCCGAGCAATTCGTCGAAAGAATTAACATGGACTTAGCGAACTCATTAGGCAATTTGCTCAATCGCACGGTCAGCATGATCGACAAATATTTCGGTGGCGTTATTCCCTCATATCAGGGCATAATTACACCTTTTGATGGCGATTTAGAGAGCATTTGCCAAAAAGCCGTCACTAATTACGAGGCTCTTTTGGATGATCTAAAGATTACTGATGCGATTATTTCGGCGAACGAGATAGTCACCAGCGCGAATAAGTTTATCGACCAAACTGCCCCTTGGGCATTAGCGAAAGATCCCGAAAAGATGAAGGATTTAGCCAGCGTGATGAACCACTTAGCTAATGCTATTTTCATCGCTGGCATGCTATTAAAACCAGTCTTAGTTACCGCTAGCGACAAGCTCTTTGATCAATTAGGGCTAAGCGAAGACTTACGAAAATACGACAATGTTTATCACTTCGGAGTGATTGGCAATGTCAAAGTTCAAAAGGGCGAGCAGCTATTTCCTCGTTTGGATCAAGCGGTCGAAGTTGATTTCATCCAAGCGATGATGAAGAAATAACATCTGATTAACTAACCAGTCTCAACAACTGGTTTTTTATTGCTTCAACGGTCATCATTTGAAAATAAAAGCCGTCAGTTGTTCTTTTGGCTATCGCCATTTTGCGATATGATTAAAAAGATATGATAAGCAAGATTATTAAAGGCAAATGTTTAGATATCTCTTCCGAAGGGAAGGGCGTGGTTAAGAATGGCAAAGACGTCATCTTTGTCGATGGACTTTTTCCTAGTGAAGAAGCCGATATTCGCCTTTTATATCAACGAGCGGGTGTCTACTTTGGCAAAGTCGTGAAACTCTATTCGCAAAGCAAAGATCGCATTCAACCGAAATGCAAGATTTGCACCGCCTGTGGTGGTTGCCAATATCAGCAACTAGAGTATGCTTCTCAACTGGCAATCAAAACCAAGCGAGTGGAGAACGCTTTGAAGCGCATCGCCCATCTTGAAAATGTCAAAGTCAAACCATGCATAGGGATGAAAGAACCCTATCATTATCGCAATAAGATCCAGATGCCATTCGGCAAAGATCGATTCGGCAACATTGTCTATGGTTTCTATAAAGAGAATAGTCATGAAATCATCCCAGTCGATGAATGCATGATTGAAAATAAGAAGGCTTCGCCGATTCTCAAGACCATCAAAGATTTACTAAAAAAACATAAACTGACCATCTATAACGAAAATAACGGCCTCGGCTTATTGAGATATGTGTTAGTGCGAACCAGCCATCACTACGATGAGCTGATGGTGGTTTTGGTGACCACTGAAATGAATTTCCCTGGCCAGCGCAACTTCATCGATGAATTAGTGAAGCTACATCCTGAAATCACTACCATCGTAGAGAATGTCAATAGCAGGCACACAAATGTGATCTTAGGGAATAGAGACAAAATACTCTATGGCAAAGGCTTTATCAAAGACGACATCCTCGGCTTAACTTTTAATATCTCTGCTTCTAGTTTCTTCCAAGTCAATCCCGTGCAGGTTGAAGTGCTTTATCAGACCGCGCTTGACTTAATTGACGTTAGCAAAGACCAAGTAGTGCTCGATGCTTATTCGGGAGTGGGGACGATTGGCTTAATCGCCGCCAAGAGAGCCAAAAAAGTCATCTCTGTGGAAATATCCCATCAAGCCCACTTAAACGCTATAGAGAACGCTAAAAACAATCAAATCGCCAATATTGAGTTTTACGAAGATGATGCGAGCAAGTTCATCAACGAATACCCCAATCAACTAGATGTCGTCATCATGGATCCCCCAAGAAAAGGTAGCGATGAGAAATTCTTATCATCTCTGCTTTCTCGCAAACTAAAACAAATTATCTATATTTCGTGTGATCCAGAGACATTAGCAAGAGATATTGAATATCTTAAAAAGAAATACGAAGTCACCCTTGTTCAACCGGTGGATATGTTCCCGTTCACTAGTCA
>DAOPYW010000029.1:0-4157 GCA_035353055.1 Bacilli bacterium | reverse complement strand
CATGTTGAATGCGTAGTCTTCTTGCAAGCCAGAGCCTAATTGTTTTTTAACACCATTTGTCGCGTGGTGAAGAAGTTCAATATTTCGCTTCATAAACGAAAAACATACTTGAAATCTCCACGAAATCCAATATAATTGTATTTGAAGGAGCAAATATGGTATTTTCTACATCGATTTTAAAAGACAAATATCGCGGATACTCAAATCCGTTAGACAAGATTAAGCGCGACACCGATAAAGGCATTCTCATTAGATTAAATAGAGGTTTATATGAAACTGACAAGAATGTTGATCCCTGTTTTCTTGCGTCTTCCATACTATCGCCTTCGTATTTGAGTTTTGATTGGGCGCTATCTCATTATGGTTTGATACCAGAAAAAGTTGTCTCAATAACCTCGGCTTCTTTAAATATGAAAAAAAACAAGACATTCGTTAATAAATTTGGAATATATGAATACAGTGATATTCCTCCTGCAGCTTTTTCCGAGGGGCTAACATATATTGATAATGGCAACTATGCTGTAAAAATAGCCACCAAAGAGAAGGCGATATGCGATTCTCTTGGCAAGTGGAGAGTAGTCAGCAGCATTAGAGAACTGCAGGAATTACTGTTTATCGATAAAAGAATCGACGAAGAAGAATTTTCCTCCTGTGATTTCAAACTAATGACTAGATTAGCTGCTTTATATAATAGAACGAACTTAGAAATGTTAATCAAGTTGATTAGAAAGGAATATAAACATGAATAATGCGATTCAAGCGATGTTAGATAAATATAATCCTCAAAATAATGATGAAAGAGAAAACGCCATTAAAGAGATTATCCAAGAAATTGCTTTAGCAGGTCTATATCGAGGCGGATTTTTCCAAAAAGCAGCCTTTTATGGCGGGACTTGCCTAAGAATTTTCCATGGTTTAAATCGTTTCAGTGAAGATCTAGATTTCGCTTTATTGAACAAAGACCCATCTTTTCAACTAGATGAATATTTTCCCTCTCTTAAAAAGGAATTTTTATCATATGGCCTCGAAATAAATGTCGAGCCAAAAAAGAAAGATGAATCCACAGAAGTAAAGAGTGCATTCCTTAAAGGAAACACTTTGATATTAATGATGTCATTTTTTCCCCAAAGCGAAGATGCCAAGAGTGTGATATATACTCAAAAGATCAAAATAAAAATTGAAATCGACACTGATAACCCCAGTGGTGGGCAAACGGAATATAAGTATAAAATGTTGCCCGCTCCATATGAAGTGCAAATCTTTGATGAAGCAACTTTATTTGCGGGCAAAATTCATACCGTGCTATGCCGCGAATATAAACACCACGTTAAAGGAAGAGATTATTATGATTATCTTTTCTATATCGGCAAAGGTGCAAAAATCAATCTCGCCTATTTAGAAAATAAATTAAAAAACACAGGCAAGATTGCCAGCGATGCTGTTCTAACCTTAGAAATTGTCAAAGAGATGCTGAAGGAAAAATTTTCTACTGTTGATTATGAATCTGCAAAAGAAGATGTTTCTCATTTTATTAGTGACAAACAAAGCCTTGATCTTTGGAAAGCGGATTTATTTATTTCGACTTTGGATGACCTTGATGGCTTTCACACTAGTCGCCTCTAGATTAGCAGTAAAAGATTTTATTTCTTTGTAAGATTCATTATGATTGTTTTGTCTTCTTATATAGGAACAATCTGGATTCAGTCGTGTATTACGAACATTTATTGAACACAGCTTTAGCGAGCAAAAATGAAGTAAAGATTAAGCAAGCGTATGAAGTCATTTATAACGAATACGTGAAACTGGTCTCTTTTTGTGTGGCAAAGCATGTGAGCGATTCCGACGCCATTAAAGAGATCACCAACGATGTCTTTATCTCGTTCTTCAATCATTCTTCAAAAGTAGATGAAAACTTGAAAAGTTATCTTTGCCAAATGGCGAAGAATGCCGCGATCAACTACTTGAATAAGGAAAAACGCCTCGTCTATATCGACAACTGCGACGAAATAGCGAATGAAGAAACATGCGCAAGCGCACCATTTTATTCCTCATTAGTAAATGATCTCAGCGAAGTTTTATCGAAAGATGAAGTGGAGATTATTTTGCTGCATGCCGTGGAAGGATATTCGTTTAAAGAAATCGGTCAAAGAAAAAGCATTTCTTCTAATAATGCGAATGTAATATATTTCCGCGCAATCAAAAGATTTAGAAAATCTAGTAAGGGGATGGCATATGGCAAGGAATAGCTTTGATAAGGTTTTAAAAGAAAGAAATAAAATTAATTTTTCCTTTGATGAAATAGCAGACAAGATTAATTTTTCTACTGTTGCCAAATCAGGTATTGAGAATCGCCATTCTCAGCTGAGAGCTGCTCTGCCATTTTCTGCTGTTGGCGTTGTAATAGCAGCGGCAATGATTATTCCTCTTGCTGTTGTTCTTATCCCACGCGACACCGGGTTGCGAATTTTAAATAATGATGACATTGTTACAACTTACGAAAAGAATTGCTCTTTCATTAGCAGTGGCTTTGAAGTGGCAAAAAAGAAGAGTAACGGAGCAGATGAAATCCTCGCGCCTTCTTTATATACTGTCGACTCGTCCCTATTTAGAGATGGAGTGGAAGGAACTTATCCAATATCGATATTTCTAAATAGTAACAAAAGTATTAAAACCTCCTTTGATGTGGAAGTGATAGATGATGAAGTGCTATCAATTAGTCTACAAGACTATCGCGACACATATTATGTTGGAGAAACGATTATTCCTAGCGATGTCACCATTATTAAAGAATGCGAAAGCGGCGCCAATAGAGAAGCGAAGATAACCGAATATGAGTTTGATACGTCTCTTTTTAATTCTTCTGTTGCTGGAACGTATGAAATCAAAGTAACTCTGATTAGCAATCCTTCATTTTTCTTAACTTATTCAGTTGATGTCCAGGATATTGATGAAGCTGATTTGTCTGGCCGATATGCCTATAAAGAGCCTCTAACAGCGGGAGGCGAGCCGACCGTATTCGCTCTTGAAATTGAAGATAATATCGTCACTTCTCATTATTCCGAAATACTTATTGGTGGAGAAATGATTAAAGAAGTGGTGAATGGGGAAATCCATATTAGAGGTAGTTTGGGAGGCAGTCAAACAATGACCTATATCCCAAGCGAGAGAACTTTGCTTGTTTCGGGTATCGCCGGCGATCCTGATTTACCATGCTTTAGAATTAATCGTCTCGACGCGATGATCACAGTGGATGGAGAGTTACTCCAAGATTATGAGAAGGTAGTGAAATATGTCGCCCTCAATGGCCACATCCCTTCAGCGACGTTAGAGTATTTAACTAATCGGTATGGCGGCGTTTATCTCACCTCCAGCCTAGGAGCAAAGGTGACTCACGAAATGGAATTTTTAGAAGATACCAAGTTGTATGTTGGCTTTAAACCAGTGGTGGACAGCAAAAAGCCCTATCTTGGCAAATGGTTTGATGATGATGGATTAGTGAGATTCACTATTTATGAAGACGAAGTTTATGGTCGCCCATACACTGTTCAGGATTTGGGGAACGGCACATATTATATTCGCGTTTATGATGGTTCAATTCTCGCTTACCACTTCGACACCGACATTATTGATATTCTTAATTTCGAAGACTACTCGCCATGGATTAGTCTGAGCCATTATGTCGGCGGTTTGCAGTGCTTAGTCTCACTTAATATTCCAAGCAATCTTGTTGAATTCGTGGTTAACAAAGGAGAGACGCTAAATCCTTTTTACATCACGGATAATTCGATTGTTTCATATAATATTCCAGACTATTTTGACACTCCTATTGAAGAAAGCGTGACCTTTTTTGCGACTATGGTAACCAAATATATGATTGACATCGATGGCCGCTTTGGTGGGCTTAAAGATTATTTTGAGATTGTCGGATGTTGGGATGTTGATCGCCTCGATACTGGGCATTCTTATTGGTTTAATGAATATAAAAATTACGAACTTGTGAAACAAGGCTGGACGGAAATCGTGGGTGGCACAAAGAATCTTTCTTCAGTAACGCTTTTAGTGCATTATGACGATGATTCAGCAGAGCAATTAATCTACAATGGAACCTTGACTCTTGGCGAAACCACCTACATTCGATCAGGTGCTCTGTGGCAAGA
>DAOPYW010000028.1:0-4828 GCA_035353055.1 Bacilli bacterium | reverse complement strand
TATAAAGAATTCGCTTAGAAGAATTTGGCTCTGGCTTGGTCTTTGACTTCTTTGCTTGCTGAGAATGGGATTCTCGTCGAATAGCCGGCTTTGGCAGCGACGATCATCTTGGTCGGCCAAGCGAAGATATCAGCATTCCATCTTAGGACGGTGTCGTTATAGACTTCGCGAGCGGCCGTAATCTCTCTTTGCAAGTAGCTATTTTGCTGCATTGCATCAGCGAGAGCGCGATGGGCTTTGAGATCGGGATAGGCTTCAAAAGCGACGCGAATGCTGCTCATAGCAGAATCGAGTTGTCCAGCGACTTCGTTGCGGTTGGCTTCGCTAGCATTAGCACCACCGCGGAAAGCGGCGACAGTCTTCATGACGTCTTTATCGAGATCGATTGATTTCTCAACGATGCCGACGACGTTCTGCAAAATCTGCACTCTCTGCTCGAGAAAGTTGTCAATTTGCGAAGCGTTGTGCTGAATCTTCTGTTGCAGGGCGCGTAAATAGTTACGGGCGCTGATCTTCATGAATAAGAAGATAAGACCTGGAATGATGCCTAACACCCAAAGGATGATTTCAAACACCAATGATCCAGCTCCGACTTTCACGGGGATTTGTTTTTCGATAACGTTGACGTCGCGACCTTCTTTATTGACTGGTCCAGTCATTTCATCTAGTTCATTTGCCATATTAGATTACCTCTATTTTTTATTATATATACTTTTCGTAGATATTAACTACTTTTTTTATTGCCTATGAAATAAGCGAGGAATAATCCCACACGAAAGATGTCTTTTTCATCGGCGAGTTTTCCATCGCGGACGGACTCAAAGGCCTTGCGGAACTTATCGGCATAAGTCTCAGCTTTCTCTTCTTCGACGAGCTTGATGCCGATATCGCTCTGCTGTGCGACAGGAATATATTCGACCCAGTTGACCGGGACATTATGGACATGACCATCGCCGCCCATCACTGCCACATAGTCGGTGCGGTTGATCGTCTGATACCCATATGCTGTGACCTGAATTGTATCCATAAAATCACCGCTTTTAACGACGGAAGTCTTTAGAATATTGGGAGTTCTCGAAAGAGGATGAATGAACTGCGTGGCATTCATCTCATTGACGATATGCTCATGCTCATAGAAGCTGATGTAGCTATCATAGAGATCCTTATAAACATATTCGTGAGGCTTTTGCTGCTGGTAGAGCGGAATTGCTAGAACCGGAGCAAAGGTGAAGAACATCGCTTTGAAGTAGGTGTTATTGTAATATAAGAATTTTTTTCTGATCATGTCGTAATCGTAATCGCTGTAATAAG
The DNA here is from genome assembly GCA_035353055.1 of Bacilli bacterium. GTDB lineage: Bacteria > Bacillota_I > Bacilli_A > RFN20 > CAG-826 > JAAYDH01. The sequence continues at coordinate 3,517 of DAOPYW010000028.1, read as the reverse complement.
AAGGGCCCACATCGAGAGGGAAATTACGGAGATGCTCGGGATATAAAATGTTAATCATTTTATGTTTGACAAAGTCAAAGTTGTCACCATAGGCGACCTCTTTGTCTTTCATTATTTGCAAGAGCTGCTTTTGGGCTAGCGGAGTGAAGAGGAGACGGAATTGGACTTCGTTGTTGCGGTTGCTTGCTCCAAATAGAACCTCGAATTCCGAATTGCCCATCACGGTATAAGAGCCACCTTGCTTAACGCTCTTTTCCATGGCTTTATTGAGTTTTTTGGTCTCGCGATCGACCATCTTGTCGATCTGCTTTTCGCTCATCTTCTCGGCATCGGAATCCTGGCGAGAGAAAATGAGGTCGGGCGCGGCTTCGTTGCCGTAAACCAAGTAAGGCTCTTCGTGATAGTAAGGGCACGGCTTATCCAAAGATGCTCTCAATGTCTCGGTGTGATTTACTGTCACATAGCGGCCATTGATATATGAGGTCGTCGTCCAAGAGATGACAAGTTCACCAGTATATGTTTTGGTCCCTAAGCGGTGGACCAAGTCATTAGCGATGAAGAATGGATTTCCGACGATGTCTCCCGATTGGACATAGAGCGAGGAGCGGTTCACATCATGCGCTTCGTGTAGCCCAAACTTGTTAACGAGATAGTCGAGGCGCTTTCTATCGAACATTTTATCGAGATTAATAATTGGAATTGTCTTGCGGAATAAATCGATGCTCATACCACGTCTAAATAGAGCGTTTAAAGGTGCCATTTGGGCCCAAGCTTCCTTTTGCTGCTCCGCGATTTTCTTATCGAGCACAGCTTTCGCGTTGCGCAATTCCTTTAATTTAGGAGTGATTGTGACCGCGATCAAAATGATGAGAAGGACAGAAATGACTAGGCCAATGACAATCATTAGAATTGGCGCATATGGTGGCAAAGCCACTATGGTTTTATCAACTATAAAAATAATACCAGCTATCGCGGCAATAAAACCGACGACAATTAAAAAGATGAGGAAGCCCTTTAGCCTAGTTCGCTTCTTGATTTTTTTCACAGTTTCGCTGCATTCACCTTCTAGCTTTCTAATCTTCTGGGTAGTTGCATGGTTAGCTTCAATGTTGACTTGCGATTGTTGAACTAAATTGTCGAGGCATTCAGTGGCGTTTCGATTGAAAGTCTCTTTGTAGACATTCTTGTATGCTAAAAGCGGTTCAAATATGTTCTCGCCATCAAAAGCTTCAAAATTCTCTGATTCAGCCATAATGGGCACCTCTCTTTATAACAAGCCTAAAGGCTATGTTTATTCTATTTTAGCACACTAAAAACCATGTAATTCAATACAATTCACTTTATTTGTCATCATGGAGAGACTGGAGACCAAATTGTCAACATTTTCGAATCAGCTTACTATGTCGCCACTTTTTGCGACTCGGAAATAAGAAAAACAAGTTTGAATGATATCGTTTCACATTGATATTTTTCGATTTGATACATATAATAATCATATCGAAATATTTAGATTTGAGGCGATGATATGGACCACTGCTTAGGGAGCGCAAAAGTCTTTAAAGCCCTCGGAGACCCGAAGCGAGCAATGATAGTAAATATGCTTTCTTGCGGGGAATTATGTGCCTGCAATATATTAAAGAAATTCGCAATGTCTCAGTCCACCTTGTCTCATCATATGAAAATACTGTGTGAATGTGGGATCGTTAGGCGCAGAGAAGAAGGCAAAATGACTTACTATTCACTTGTTGATGATACGATTAGCAAAACAAAACAATTTTTGGACGATATCACATCGAATAAAGAAATATGCATTTGCAAAGACATTACAAAAGGCTGCAAGGTGTAAGGCGAAATATGAATAAGCAAAAGACTAAGGGAATTGGCTTTTTTGAAAAATATCTCACTATTTGGGTTCTGCTTTGCATGGCGGCAGGAATCCTGATTGGAAAATTTTTGCCTGCCATTCCCAAATTTTTGGAAAAATTTCAAATCGCGGGCCAAAATCTCCCCATCGCTATTCTAATTTGGATCATGATATATCCAATGATGATGAAGATTGATTTTCAGTCTATCAAAAACGTGGGAAAGCACCCTTTGGGAATCGTCATATCCAGCGGCAGTAGTTGGCTCATTAAACCTTTTCTTATGTTTGGTCTTGCTACCTTGTTTTTCAAAGTCATATTTCAAGCTTTTCTTCCAGCTAATTTAGCGCAGGACTTTGTGACTGGTGCTGTGCTGCTGGGAGTAGCCCCTTGTACCGCGATGGTGTTTGTGTGGAGTCTTTTGACGAAAGGCGACCCAGCACATACGCTGGTGCAAGTTTCGGTCAATGACTTGTTAATTCTCGTGTTGTTTATACCGCTAGTGCAGTTGTTGCTCGGCGTAAACGACGTGCATATTCCTTGGGATACGCTCGCGTTTTCTGTCGTTCTATTCGTCGTTGTTCCCCTGGCGGGAGGAGCGCTGACTCGCTTCCTAATAATCAAGAAAAAGGGGGAACAGTTTTTCAAAGAAAAGTTTGTCCCCAAATTTGATAAAATCACCACTATTGGGCTTCTTCTCACCCTGATAATCATCTTTTCCTTCCAAGGGGATATTATATTGGAACAACCTCTATATGTTCTGTTGATCGCTGTTCCATTAATTCTACAGAATATTATTTCCGCAAGCTTTACCTATTTAATTTGTCGATGGACTAAGCAACCGCACAACATAGCTGCTCCTGCCGCTCTCATAGCGGCCTCAGATTTCTTTGAGTTATCGGTAGCTGTAGCGATTGCTCTCTTCGGGCCTGATTCTCCAGTTGTGCTCGCTTGTACGGTTGGTGTGTTGACTGAAGTCCCTGTTATGCTTTTGCTGGTATGTTTTATAAACAAGACTCGCGGCTGGTTCCCTCAGTCGATGCCTGATAATAAAGAAAACTCTAAAGGTTAAACACCATGCGCTTTTCAAAAGCATAAAAACATATTTTTTGTTGCTATTGTCTCGCCATTCTCAGCAGATTTATATCTACCAAATGATTAATGTAAGGGAAAAAATTTGATAATCTTATCAAAATTGATTAAATCGATGGCTTTAGAAAGCCTTTTGGAAACTCACATCGTAATTCTTTGCAGATGTTTATTTGCTTTTTTCACCACAACATGAAGAATTGCCTAATGCCTTAGACAATAATTCTTTGGCTTGCTTAATGCTTAACACTCTTCCTATTGAATAAATCCTGCCATCAATTACTAATGCCGGAGTAGCCATAATCCCCATAGCAAGGATTCCATCACTATCTTTATAGAATTCTATCTCATCTGTAATTCCTAGTTCCTTTGCGGCCATTACTACTGCTTCATAATTTTGGATGGATTTCTTGCATCCACAACCTAATGCTTGAATTTTCATATCGTTTATCCTCCTGTAAATTCAATCTTTATATGAATAAATATCCAACTGCATTGAATAAATACCCAATAATAATAATGCCAATAACCACAATCAGAATAAATGCGGTTAAAAGTTTTGGTTT
>DAOPYW010000027.1:0-6864 GCA_035353055.1 Bacilli bacterium | reverse complement strand
AAACGAGTGCTTTTCTTTTTCTTTATAAGATGTTATTTTTTAACGATCACTTTTAATTTTTTCTCGCGGTTCTCGCGCACCAATGAAATAATCCCCGCTACGACAACTAGAATTCCGACGACCATCACTAAGATGCCTATCGTGGAATAAATATATTTTTGCATCTCGCTTCCTTTTACAGCAAAGACGATACCGATAGTAAGCAGAAGCACCCACATAACCAATGCTCTGACCCAGGAAGGGGCATCACGGCGAGAATCTTTGTTCGTGATTAAAATCATGAACTTAACAAAGACAGCAGCTGCAGAAGCAATTAATATCCATGGCAAAAAGAAGCCAACGATAGTCCCTATCACCATGCTTGCCTTATCAACAAAGCAAAAAGCAATTCCAACTCCAACTAGTGCTCCGCATGTCAACAAGTAGCCACTGATACCATGATACTTATTTCTTTTCTCGGTAATCAAAGCGGCAAGAATGCCAAACAAAGCTGTAGAAAAACAATAAATAGCGACGATAATGCATATGATTTTCAACAAAACATCTCCTTCGTTATTTAGCGAGATTATTAACGTTACTAGTCCAAGAGAAAATATGACGATTCCTAAAACGATTTTTAACCACTTGTGTTGGTCGAACAATTTTTTCATTTCAATTCCTCCTTTTCTATTATATACAGGCGCGAAAGAAAGTATAATATAACTCTAAAAATCATCGCAAGGAGAAGAACCATGAAAAAAGAATTACTAAGCGATTATGCTAGGTTGATTGTTCGCAAGGGAATCAATGTTCAAAAGGGAGAAATTGTTTGGGTTAACGCCCAACTAGATCAACCGGATTTTGTCGAATTAGTAGTCGAAGAATGCTACAAAGCAGGAGCTAAGGAAGTAGTGGTTCGATGGTCTCATGACCCAGTTCGCAAGCTCTCTTATAAATATGAGACAGTTTCTACGCTTGGAAGCGTGGATTCTATCGCTCTTGCTAGATATAAGTATATGGTCAAAAAACTTCCGACCATCTTGCACATCATCTCCGATGACCCTGATGCCATGAAAGGCGTCAATCAGAAAAAAATCAGCAAGGCTAGAAGCTTGACATACGTAAAAACCAAAAAATACATCGACCAAATCGAAAGTAAATATAAATGGTGCATCGCGGCAGTACCTGGCTTGAAATGGGCCGAAAAAGTCTTTCCAGAATTAAAAGGAAATGATGCCATTGAAAAATTATGGGAGATGATTCTATTCACCTCGCGAGTGGATGGCAATGATCCCGTCGCCAATTGGGAAAAGCATAATTCCTTTCTCATCAGTCAGAGAAACAAACTCGAAAATTTAAAACTTAAAAAGCTATATTATAAATCCGCTAATGGCACAGATTTTTCTGTCGAATTAATTCCAGGCGTTCACTGGGGTGGCGGAGTAGAAAATATTTTCGATAAAGGAGAATTCAATCCCAACATTCCTTCAGAAGAAGTTTTTACCACTCCCTATGCTGGGCGATGTGAGGGAACTCTTGTCGCTTCAAAACCATTGAGTTACAACGGTGAAATAATCGATAATTTTTCCGTTACTTTTACCAATGGAAAAGTGAGCAAAGTGACCGCTCAAAAGAACCAGGCCCTATTAGAAAAAATGGTGGCGATGGACGAGGGTGCTAGCATGCTAGGAGAAGTAGCTCTTGTTCCGTTTGAATCGCCGATAAGACAATCTGGAATATTATTCTATAACACGTTATTTGATGAAAATGCTGCTTGCCACTTTGCGCTCGGACTAGGCTTCAGAGAATTGCTTCCTGATTCAAGCGAATTAACCCCCGACGAAGTAAAAGCCAAAGGCATCAATAGCTCAATGATCCACGTCGATTTCATGATCGGCACAAAAGATTTAAGCATTGTTGGCGAAGATGGAAACGGACAAAAAACCCAAATTTTCCGCGATGGTAATTGGGCTATTTAACCTCGAGAGAAACAATCTCGCTGAAATGAATTACTCGTCTGTTTGCTAAGACGAGTTTTCTTTCACTCATATCGATCTTTTTGATGACTATTTCCTCATTTAATATTTTTCCATCGCGAAAAAATGAAATCGCAAGCTCTTCGCCACGATAGTTGATAAGGATGCTATTAATTTGTTCGGCTTCATCTTGAGAAACCAAAGGTTTCTCAATTTTTATCCTCTTGTTAGAATTATTTTTCAATGCCGAATCTTGCTCGACTAAAGATCGATAAGCAAGCCATTTTTTCATTCCTCGGTCACTCATTTGTGATGGCCTCCAATCTGCTCGTGCCTTTCCCTAGTTGTGCTGTCATCGGTTAAAGATGAAGCGCGGAGCAAAATATTTTTTCCAAATTTATGATGAATTTCGTCGATAGTAAATAATAATTCTCGATTTTTAATTTGCTTTTGCTGATCTTCAAATAGATCTAATTGCTGATGATCCGAATTGGCCAATGAAGAGAAGTTGATACCGACATTGCGAATGGGAAGGTCGCTGGCGTTGCGATTGAAAATTTCCATTAGTGCATCAAATAATTTTTCTGTCTCGTCGGTGACGCTCAACAGCGATGTCTGCCTGGAAAAGCCGCCCTGATTGTTTGCATAGCCGATGAATAGCGAGACGCGAGATGACTTTTTCTTTTCTTGGCGAAGTCTTTCAGAGAGATCATCGCACATTTCGCGAATGATAGTGACGATGTTCTCCTTATTGTAGTTTTTGAATAATGATTGCCCAACCGTCAGACTAGTCGATTCGGGAATATATTTTTCATGGATATCTGACTCATCGATTCCGTTAGCGTGATTATGCAACTGCTCACCCATAATTCCAAAATGGCTAGTTAAAAAGGAAGGCGATGATAACGCCAATTCTTTGACAGAAAAAATGCCCAATTTATTCAATTTCGCCTCAGTTCTCGCTCCAATTCCCCACATTTCGCTCAATGGTGAAATGGTCCAGAGCTTAGTTTTAACATCTTTTTGGCGGACCGTCGCGATACCGTTTTTCTCTTTTTTGGCATAGATATCTAAAGCAACTTTAGCGAGGAAAAAATTATCGCCAATTCCCGCCGTCGCATATAACCCGGTTCTTTCTTTGATGGCGCCCAATATCATCTCGGTTATTTCCATCGCTGACTTTTGATAATAGTTTAAATAGCTAGTTAAATCCAAAAACGCTTCATCAATTGAGTATATGTGAATATCGTCTTCGCTCACAAAATCCAAGAAAATGTCGACGACCTTCGTGGACATCTCGATATATCTCTCCATCCTTGGGCGAGCGTAAATATATTCAAGATTGGAGGGAAGTTCTTTGACTCTCAATCGCGACGGGATGCCCTGAGCCTTTAAAAAGGGAGTGACTGAAAGCACGATTGTATTTTTGCCTCTCTCTTTGTCAGCCACCACTAAAGGCGTTGTCCAGGGATCTAAGCCGCGGTCAATGCATTCGACAAAAGAATAAAACGCTTTTAGGTCGATTACGATTATGTTTCTTGTTTCTGTTTCCATCGATAAGTATATTTTATAGGAAAAGTCTCCAATTTTTCATTAAGCAAAACCATTATTTTTGTTATCATTTAATTATGTGGTATCATTAAATGATAATTTGAGGTTATAAGGAGCTTAGAAAGATATGGAAATTGCTACTATTATTTTGTCTTCACTATCTTTGCTGGCGGTTATTGTTTTAATTTTTGTCATTGTCAAAAGAAAACCACAACCCATCGAAACAAAAATTGATTTAAAAGAAATCGGCGCCTTAGAAAAGCAGATCGAATTGCTCAGCGTTCAAATTAAAGGCGACATTGAGCTTTCCCTCACCAAAGAGATGGGCAAAGTCAGCGACCAAACCATCAAAAACAGCGAGGTTAACAATGAAAAATTGGAGCGCTTTCAGCAAGCTATTTCCACATCCTTAAATACTCGTTTCGACTCATTGAATAAACAGATGGAAGACAAGATTGCTCTTATCAACCGAAAAGTCGACGAGAAATTGTCTGAAGGTTTTAAAACCACTAACGAATCAATGACGCAAGTCAGAGAGAGACTACAGGCTATTGATGCTGCTCAAAAGAACATTGAGAATCTATCGAAAGATGTCGTTTCGCTAAAGCAAGTTCTAGAGGGCAATCAGACCCGCGGCCAATATGGAGAATACCAATTAAGCATGGTTCTCCACAATGTTTTTGGCGACACCGAAGGTTGTTACCAAGAGCAGTTTACCTTAAAGAAAGTTAAAGATGGCGATGACGTTCGCGCCGACGCGGTTGTCTTCATGCCAGAACCCAACCACATGATCTGCATTGATTCCAAATTCCCATTCAAAGACTACGCTAGGATGTTTGATGCTCAGTCAGAAGATGAAAAACTAACTTTAGCCAAAGATTTTGCTGGAGCGGTTAAAAAGCACATTACTGCGATTAAAGATAAATACATCGTGGAAGGAAAAACAGCGCCTGAAGCTCTAATGTTTATCCCTAATGATGGAGTGTTTGCCTTTATCCATCACAATTGCCGCGATGTCATCGACTACGCTCGAGAGAAGAAAGTTGTCTTGACATCTCCGAGCACGCTGCCGGCTATTTTGGTGACGATTAACATGGTTAAAATTCAAGTTGAAAGAGCCAAAAACGTCGAGGAGATCAACCATCAGCTGCAACGTCTCAGCAAAGACTTTGAAATGTTCGCTCGCGAATGGGGCAAATTTTCTGATGCCTTGGAAAAGACTACTAAATCGAGAGAAAAACTCGATACTCGCGTTCATAAAATTAACTACAAGTTCGATGCGATTCGCGGAAATGAAAAATTCGGTGAAATTGAAGAATCTCATGGCGAGTTTTATGATGAATTAACGGGTGAAGATGATGAAGTTGAAAAATAACCACACGATTGTTAATTTTTCGAATTCTATTCTGAAGCACTTCTCCGCTCCTACCTGGCATGAGAGCATTCAAGAAATCGATCAAGCATTGGAAGGTCACGATAAAGTAGTGGTCATGCTTTTTGATGGGCTTGGCAAGTATGTTATAGATAAACATCTGAGAGTTAGAGGATATCTCCGCTCCCATTACCTGGCGACTATCGATGCGACTTTTCCTCCGACTACTGTAGCTTCGACAACTGGCTTTCTAACCGGAAAGTTTCCCATCGAAACGGGGTGGCTTTCATGGAGCCAATATTTTGATAAATATCAATGCGATATTGAAGTGTTTAAAAATACCAGGAGTAGCGACGGCACCTTAGTGCGCGATAAAAACGATTCGATTCTTTTTGAGCAATGCCCTTACGAGAACATTTTCCATCAGATTGAAAAAGCTAACCCATCAGTGAAAGCTTTTGATATTTTCCCCGAAAAAGTTAAAGGCAATGGTGGCACAACGAGCCTAAAACAATCCCGCGGAATCATTAATCAAATTTTAAAAGACAATGATAAGACATTCATATATTTTTACTGGACATTACCTGATGGCGACATTCATCGCTACGGAGTAAATCACATCATTGTGCATTTCACCATCAAAAGAATTCAACGATTCATCAAAGCAGTTGTTAAAAAGAACAGGGATACTATATTCTTTTCTTTTGCCGATCACGGCCTGATCAATGTCAAATATCTAGATATTTGTGAGCATGAAGATATGCATGCTTTATTATCTAGACCTCTCTCTTTTGAAAAGCGCGTGGTGAACTTTTTTGTCCAGCCAGATAAGCGAGATGAGTTTGCTTCTTTATTCAATAAATACTATGGTCAGCACTTTGAATTAATGGATAGAGAATCAGTCTTTAAGGATGAGCTTTTTGGAAAAGGTCAGCCCAGCCCGCATTCATATCAGTTCATTGGTGATTTTATTGCGATTGCCAAAGATGTCTACTGCCTCTATGCCTCTAGCGAAATCACTCCTGATAAATTTGTTGCGCATAAAGGTCATCACGCTGGTGGAACCAAAGAAGAAATGGAAATCGATATCAGTGTATATAACCGATAAAATACCTTCATCTAAAGATTGAAAAGAACGCTAAAAATAAGTAGAATAAACCACGTTGAGACTCGAATGGGTCTGTAGCTCATCTGGGAGAGCGCCTCGTTCGCAACGAGGAGGTAGCCGGTTCGATCCCGGTCAGATCCACCAATTTAAAAACAAAGATAGATAAAATCTATCTTTTTTACTTCTCAAATAGCGCATTGTTGCGATGCTAATGAAAAAATAGACCAATGTAACTCTCTTGTGCACTAATAAAGCAATCAAAAGAAAGCGAGCAAAAAACACAACTGTTTCGTATTAAGTGACAATGGCCATTTTTTAGGAAGCGCAAATCTAAATCCAATAGGTCAAATTGCCAACCCAATATAACGATTTATTTATTAGCCAGAAAAGGTTGAATCGCTGATTCAATTGCTTTAGCATTAAAAGTGTTAACTGAGAAAGAGAGGATAAAACAATGATACTTTCCGGAATTCCAACATTTACGATTAGCATGACCGTTGTCTTGTGTATTTTTATCGTTACTTATGTTTTACTCTTAATATTCTCTGACTATCGAGCTTACATCGCTGCTGGCGCGGCGGTAATCTTTGTGATCCTAGGGCTTTGCAAAGTTATTCCCATGACCCCTTTAGATGCTTTAGTTAGCATTGAATGGAACGTCATTCTCATGATTTTAGGAACGATGGGGGTTGTCGGCTTATTCATCGAATCGAAAATGCCCGCGCTCCTCGCCGAAAAAATCATCGAAAAATCTCGAGATGTCCGGATAGCTGTTGTAGGATTGACTGTTTTTGCCGCCTTTATCTCAGCCTTCATCGATAACGTCGCAACTGTTTTAATGGTTGCTCCGATCGCTTTAGTCGTCTGCAAAAAGCTCA
>DAOPYW010000026.1:0-7365 GCA_035353055.1 Bacilli bacterium | reverse complement strand
GGTGGCTCTCCTTTAGGAACTGCTGGCGGCATTAAAACAACGACAATATTCATGATTGTGCTTGCTATCTTTAGCTATTTAAGAGGCAAAGAAGTCAGCGCTTTCAAGAGAACTTATTCCACAAAAATGATTGTCAAAGCTTTGTCGCTGTTCTTTATTGCTATATTGACCGTCATCATTTGCTTTATAATAGTATCTGCCTTCGAGCAGGGACATAATATTCCTTCGGAGAATATTCTATTTGAAATATTTTCTGCTTTTGGCACTGTCGGTCTATCGACAGGAATCGACCCCGCACTCAGTGTTGGCAGCAAATCAGTTTTGATATTCTTGATGTTTGCTGGGCGATTAGGGCCGATGACTTTCTTCCAAGTGTTCCAGGTGAACATGAACAAAGAAGGCACATCGCACTACAAGTATGTTGAGGAAGATTTCCTCATTGGATAAAGGAGAATAACTATGGAAAAGAAATCATATGCAGTTATTGGATTAGGGCAGTTTGGACGAGCTGTCGTCGAAGAATTAGTCGCTAATAGCGCTGATGTCATCGCGATTGACAGCGATGAAGAAATCGTTAAAAAAGTAGCAGTTTTACTGCCGACTTGTTTCGTCGCTGACTCCACAGATGAAGAAGCGCTTAAGGAATTAGGCGTCCAAGATGTCGATGCCGCGATTGTCGCCTTCGGAGGCAACAAAGAAGCGGCTGTTTTAACCACTGTCATTTTGAGAGACATGGGAATAAAACAGATCATCGTTCGAAGCGATGACGACTACTTTGTCCCAATCATGAAAAAACTCGGCGCTACCGAGGTCATCACTCCTCAAAAAGCCGCTGGAATTGCTTTGGCAAACCGCTTAGGAAATGAAGACTTTAAAGACTTCTATAAACTCGACGACAAACATTCCGTAATCTCATTAATGGTCAACTCAGCTTTTGTCCCCACTACTATCGTGGAACTGAACCCAAAGGTTCTCTTTGGTGTCAGCTTAGTGCTGATTATTATAAATGGTAAATTTTTTATACCTGGAGGGGCTGATTTCATTCTCCCCGACGATAATATATTCGTGGTTGGGAGCACCAAAGAAATTCGAGATTTCCGCGAAACCTTGAATGGCAAGAAGCGAATCAAGTTATAAAAAAATACCGCAGTTAATCGACTGCGGTTTTATTTTTTTGTCTTGTTCATGACATACCATATTCCTAAGGCGGCTTGCAAAGGGATGCCAAGCAGGAAGATGGGCCATAAAGACCAGATAGAAAAAGAAAAGTAAAAAGATGATAATAGGGACCAGATGCCAACAGACTCGCAGATAAAGCTCAGCGTGCTTGATCGGAACAACTTTCGATTGATTCCCAAAACCAAAATGCAGGAGGCGGGTACAGCCCATATAAATGATTGCCAGTATCCCATATCTAAAGTGATGGATGTATAGACGAACGCAATCGTAGCAATCATCCAAATGATCATTACTAATAGTAGAGTAATCAAAATTTTATTTGAGAAATCACTATCTTTTCTGGTGATAAATTCTTTCTTGTCGCTCGGAGCGCCTTTGTGAGTGAGATAGTCAATGGTCACACCATAGAACTGGCAGAGGTTATATAGGGTTTCTATATCTGGTATAGTGTCGCCCTTTTCCCACTTGGAGACAGCTTTATCGGAATAGTTAAATCTTTCAGCTAGTTCAAGTTGAGTGAGCTTGGCTTCTTTTCGTAAAGAAGCGAGATTTTCTCCAATGATTTCGCGGATGTTTTCCATGGCTTTAAAGATACAGCAAAAAACGCATTTTGACAACTTAATGAGAATCAGCAAATATTAAATCCAATTTTATATCTTTATTGGTCGATTTTATCTACAATAAGAAAGATATGAAAAAATTCTTTTCACCCAAAAAATTGATCGTCTTTATCACGCTGGGCCTCCTGGTGGTAGTCACCATGGGATGCGGCGGTTATCTGCTTTACAATTATTATTCCAACACTTCACCATCGTATGATGAAGTCAATCCACACGATTATGAAGACGACAACACTTCCTTGTATGCTGATTATGAGCAATACCGCTTAGAATCACCCGCTTTTGGCTCTTACATCAGCCGATATAATCCCTGCCAACTATTCAATTTAGCAATATATCAAAGCGCGAAAAACAATTTCATTAAGTATCAGGCTACAGGCCTTGTTAATATGGGCGGACTTAAGCAAGACATTCACACCTATCATCTAAAAAACAATGACCAATACTTCTACGAATCTCTTTCTAAAGGATTAGTCAGCATCGCGAAGCGATTTTATCAAGACGTAGACGTCACATGGTATCGAGGAAAGTACAATCAGGACAACCAAATGATTTGGAATCCGAGCTCCGAAACAAGCCTCTCCATCGATGATTTTAACGAGCAGTGGGGCTATGATTTGTCTCGCTTGTCTCCTTATATCGCTTCAAGCTACACCTGCCTCAGCACTTCGCAAGCCTATGTTCAGGACAATAAGATTGTTATCTCTTTGAATTTAGATCCTTTCTATAGCGTCCTCTACTACGCTAAGCAAATGGTTAAGATGGGAGGCTTAGAAGAGAAGCCAATCTTTAAAACAATCAATGTTCAAATAACCATCAATAGTGACTTTCTCATTGAAACCAGAGATATCGTCGAAGCGTATAAAGTTAAAAAGTTCAGTTGGTTCGATGCGGTCGGCACCGTCTCAGAAGTCTTCACTTATGGGGTTGAAGAAGCCTTCCCTCCTCTCGAAACAGAGATAATATATTCGTAAAGAAGCACAAAAAAAGCCGCGATTGCGGCTTTATTTTTTGTTCTAAACCTTTTCGATCTCTGAGAATTCGACTTCCATCTTGGTGGTTCTACCGAAGAAGACGGTTTCTAATTCAACAGCTCCAGTCTCGCGGTTGATGGAAACAATGTTTCCCTCAGTGCCTTCCAAGGCTCCGTGAATGACTTTGACGAGATCGCCGATGTTGTAGCGGTCATACATCGATTCATCGATCATGCCCATTCTCTTCAAGACGGGTTCGATCTGCTCTCTTGGAACAGGGAAAGGCTTGGTTCCTTTACCAGATGATCCGACGAATCCAGTCACGCCAGGAGTATTGCGGACGACATACCATGCGTAGTCGGTCATAATCATCTCGACGAAGACATAGCCAGGATAGAGGTTTTTCATGCGGGTTTTTCCCGTTGGAAGACCTTCCTTCATCACTGGCACTTCGTGCTCTGCGACAATAATGCGAAAGATGAGTTCTTGCAATCCCATCGATTCGATACGGCGGGTTAAGTTATCTGCGACTTTTCTTTCGTGAGTCGAATAAGTATTGACGACATACCAAGCTTTTTCGCCTAGTTTGCTCTGTTTGTTTTCGCTTTCGCTGACATCGGTCGTCGTATCAGTAAAGGCTTTGATTTCGTCTGCCATTATGCACCAGTTCCTCCACTAATTGATTTGAAAGCATCGCTGAGAATTTCGATGAGCCGAGAACCGGCTGCATCTTCAGCTAAAAGAATTAACGCCGCCACGACCGAAATGACCACCGTAACAACAATTGCTGGGATCAGTTCTTCGCGTTTCGGCCATCTGACGCGTTTGCCTTCTTTGACAACGCCTTTCGCATAAGATTTCATTCCCATAAAGAGAACCTCCTATTTACTAATTTTGTGGATTGTGTGCCTTCCACAATGAGGACAAAACTTTTTTATCTGAAGGTTTTTCATGCCTTCTTTTTTCATCATCAGGGTATAGTTGCGGGATAGGCAATCCTCGCAAATCAAAAGTACTTTTTCTCTCATTTCTCTACCCTATCATAAGTTTGCCTTAATAATTTAGCACAAACAATAGTTATTGTAAAATAAAATTTTAGTCTCAGATTTGTCTGTTTCAGAAACCATAGTTGAAGAAAAGCTTTACTGGATGATATTTTTATCCTTGAGATAATAGAAGACCATGATAAAAGTCATGCCGACTACAGCGATCACGATGACAAAAGAAATCATCGTGCTGGAAGACACTTCCCGGTTGTCAGAATAGGAAGTGGAAGACTGCTGAAAATACTTTTTAAGGAAGGAGATGGATTCGACGATCTCCGCTCCCGACAAATCAGTCGTCGCATTGACTCTATCCCGGTCTTCTTCCGATAAGTTTTCGTATAGAGCGATAACTCTATCATATTCCGCTTTAGTCAAATCGCAGAGGTTGCTGTTGGCCAAGGGCCTAACCTCGCGATTCCACATGCGAATAAAGCCTTCATCACACGCATCAAAAGCAACAGAATAAGCAGTATTATAATCTAGGTTTTCCCATTCTTCTTGACTGCCGGTATAGAAAATATTAGCGAAGTCTGAATGGCTAGCAGGCACGGTGAAAAGCGAAGTAGGTAACAAAGTTACAGTGTAAGAAATCATCAGCGATTTTAAAGCGGTGCAGTCATCAAATGCTCCAGCAGAGATCTCATCAATGTAATGTTCTTCGCTGTATCTTATTCGAAGTTCGGAAGCGTCAATGCTTTCAGCTTGAACACCAATCACCTTATAGTGTCCGTTTTCTTTGCCTTCAAGGACAAGGTCGTTTTGCTCCACGACCGCAGAGCGAATAGCTAAAGTTGGGCTGTCCACAAAGAGACATCCCGCAAGCATCAAGCTAAGAGCTAATTCCTTGATCATATTATTGGGGTCCACCAAAGACGTAGATGAGGACGATGCAAGCGATGATCAAAATGATGATTACTCCTGAGGCAATAATCGAAAACCAAGGAAAAGAATAATGCTCTTTGTCTTCGGTTTGAGGAATGTCCTCGACAGAGATAACTTCTGTATCAGGAGAGACCAGTTTTTCTTTGCTCTCTTCTAAGCCAATCGGCTCGTTGGTATTTTTTTTGTTTTTCATACTATTAATTATATCTTATTTAATCTTCATTTTTCTTTAAAAAATGTTTAGATATGACTCTCACCAAAATCGTGATGACAATCGTATTTAAAGGAATGTTCACAAACATCACAATGATTTGGGCGAGCAAGATAACCCAGAAGGTTTCAAATCCAAAAGCGATGGCCTTCATAAGTGAGCCAAAAATAACGAAGACCACTATTTCAATGACTAATAGAGCAAAAGAGGTCTGAATCGGGTATAGAGGAAGATCTTCATTTGCTTTGCTAACTCGCCGATGATAAAGAATGACAAAAACAAGCAAGCAAGCGAACAAAAACGCCATCGAAATAGGGATGAGAATTCGCATTAATAAAGTGACTTGGTATACAGAATGATAGAGGGTGAGGCTATCATTGATAGAAAGAATGATTGTGACGGCCACAATGCAAGCCGTCATAAAAGCGATAATGAAAACTAAAGAAATCTTATTATCGCGAATTTTCTTAAAGATCGAGAACAAAAAGTAGGGAACTAGGCCGAGAACGGCATAGATTAGAGTAATCGTTGGGAAGAAACCGAGGCTGCTAGCATCAAATAGGACAAACCCCAAGATATCAGAGGCTGCCCCGACTAGAAGTCCATACCATGGACCGAGTAAAATCGAAGAAAAAATGATGATGGCTGGTCCTCCGGGGGAAATGCGAACAAAAGGAATGACAGGAATATAATTTATCGCCAGCACTTTTTGCAGAATCACCGCGATAGCAATAAACAAACCAGCCAAAGCAATTTTGGAGATTGGATTTAGGTTATTTCGAATAAAAAATGACTTCATTTAAGTTCCCCATTGCGAAATAGTTCTCGCACATATCCAGCAAACGCTAGCGATCCTGTTATTAGAATAACATCATCGGGGTATTTTTCCATCAACTCCATAATTAGAAGGCGAGGGTCTTCGAAAAATTCGTACTCATCAGCAAAGAGAAAATAATCTTCCTTTTGCCGGGCTCTCGGATGATCAAAAGTCGTCAAAATCACTTCGCCAATTTGGCCGATAAAGCTCAACATCAGAGGAAAGTTTTTATCCTTGAAGCAAGCGAAAACTGTATGAATAGGGCGGGAATTGCTGGCTTTTTCAATAGAAATCATTAAATTTTCCATCGCTTCAGGATTATGTGCACCATCGATGATAACGAGCGGGGATGTGCGCATCACTTCCATTCTGGCGGGAATGACTAATTCATATAGACCTTCAGCAACATTTTCATCATCGACTGGGAATTGCTCACCCAAAATCTGCGTCGCTTCAACTGCTAAGCAGGCATCATAGACGCTATATTGAGCGATGGATTGGATTTTTAAATTGCGAAAAGTGAGGTAGTCAAAACTATATCCAGTCTCCGAATACAAGACATTGTTGGGAATTGATACGGAGCGAACTTCGCTTCTCTTATATTGAGCTTCGCGAAAAATCACCGCGAGGACATCTTCGCTTAAGTCACCAACAAGCACAGGAATTTCTTCTTTGATAATGCCGGCTTTTTGTTCCGACACTTCAGTAATAGACCTACCAAGATAGTCGGTATGCTCCAGGCTCACGGAAGTAATAATCGATAAAATCGGGATAAAGACATTTGTTGCATCAACAAGGCCACCCATTCCGCATTCGATAATTGAAATATCGCATTGGCAAGAGGAAAAGAAAGAAAAAGCTATGAGAGCCTCAATCTCAAAAGCGGATAATTCAAAGCGAATAATGTCGCGGCGATACTTTTCGATGATGTCGCCAATTTGCTCATCGCTAATGGCTTTATCATCCACAGTAATCATCTCATTGATTTGGTTGAGGCTAGGAGAGACAAATAGGCCGACTTTATATCCCGCTTTGCGATAGATGGAAGCTAAATAGGAAGCTGTCGAACCCTTTCCGTTGGTTCCGGCGATGTGAACTGAGGGTATTTCATAACGAAAAGAAATCTTGTCCAAGAAGCGATCAAAATTGTCGCGTTGATAGTCGCCATTTTGGCGAAAAGAAATCAAAGAATCCAAGTTTTTCATAAACTATTCTCGGCTCAGATCTCTTTCTAAATCGCGCTTTTTGATCGTCTCGCGTTTATCGTATAGTTTTTTTCCTTTTGCTAGAGCAATCTCGACTTTAGCTTTCCCATTTCGCAAATAAACTCGGGTGGGAACAATTGTGAAGCCACCCTTTTTTATTTGGCTAGTAAACCAATTTATCTCTCGCTTGTGAAGAAGCAATTTTCGAGTTCTCAGCGGGTCATGATTGAAAAGATTCCCTTGCTCATAAGGATTGATGTGCATATTGACAATTTCCATCTCTTCTTGGCGAATTAAAACATATGCATCCCCGATGGAGCAAGCATGGGTTCGCAAGGATTTAATCTCTGTTCCCACTAAAGCGATGCCGCATTCAGTAAAGTCGCTTAAAAAATAGTTGAAATGGGCTTTTTTATTGGTGGCAATGATCT
>DAOPYW010000025.1:7126-9387 GCA_035353055.1 Bacilli bacterium | reverse complement strand
AATGGCGGAGTAGAAGAGACTTGAACTCTTGCACCGGTTACCCGATCTACGTCCTTAGCAGGGACGCCCCTTCACCAACTTGGGTACTACTCCGGATGCGAACCCAATTATGTTAACATAAATGAGTTCAATTACTAAATACTTTAATAGGCTTTTGCGAAAAGCACAACTTTTTTTGCTTTCTTGCCGCAGACTGGGCAAACCTCATCAAAAGGAGTTTGATTAAATGGCAAGCAACGAGCAGTAGCAGTGGTTAGCTCTTTAACTTTGTTTTCGCATTCTTCTTCACCGCACCACATCATCTTGGCATAGCCACCTTTTTCAAGAGCGGCATTAAGCTCTTCAAGATTATGCACTTCTGTCACGTGATCGAGGAGATAGCGATAGGCTTTTTCATACATTTCCTTTTGAATTTTTGTGAGCAAGGCAGAAGAAGCTTCAATCATCTCTGACGTCTTAACTTCTTGTCTAGCACCATCATTTCGCTTGGCGAGAACGACGATTCCTTTTTCGATGTCTCTTGGGCCGACTTCGACTCTTAGTGGGACACCTTTCATTTCGTATTCGGAGAACTTCCAGCCGGGAGTGCGATCAGACTCATCGAGCTTAACACGGAAGCCAGCTTCTAAATATTTTTGGTAGATTTCACGAGCGGCGGGGATGACGCCGGGTTTTTGTTGAGCAATAGGGACAATTACGACCTGAATAGGAGCCACCAAAGGAGGTAGCACCAAGCCGTTATCATCACCGTGAACCATAATCACTGCTCCAAGCAAGCGAGTGGACACTCCCCAGGATGTCTGATGTGGGTGAGCGACTTTTCCATCGCGACCTTGGAAGGTGATGTCAAAGGCGCGGGCAAAGTCAGTGCCAAAATAGTGCGAAGTTCCACTTTGAAGGGCTTTTCCATCAGGCATTAAAGCTTCGATAGAATAAGTCTCGAGAGCCCCGGCAAATTTTTCTTTATCAGTTTTTCTTCCCTTCATGAAAGGAACGGCAAGAATATCGCGGCCCAAATCATCATAGATTTCTAGCATCTTCAATGTCTCGGTGCGAGCTTCGTGTTCAGTTTCATGCATCGTGTGACCTTCTTGCCAGAGGAATTCTGCTCCCCTTAAAAATGGGCGAGTTGTCTTTTCCCAACGGACCACTGAGCACCACTGATTATAGAGTTTAGGGAGATCTCGATAAGACGAGATAATCTTCGCATAATGCTCGCAGAATAAAGTCTCGCTCGTTGGGCGGATTATCAACCTATCTTCAATAGGCTGACCACCACCAATCGTGGCGATTAAGCATTCAGGGGCAAAGCCCTTGACGTGATCCTTTTCTTTTTGCAAAAGCGATTCAGGGATGACGGTTGGCATGTAGACATTCTCATGTCCTGTCTCTTTGAAGCGCTTGTTTAAATAGGCTTGAATTTGTTCCCAAATTGCATAGCCATAAGGGCGGTAAATAATAAAGCCTTTTACTGAGCTATAATCCATCAGTTCGGCTTTGCGGCACACATCAGTGTACCACTGGGCAAAATCATCTTCCTGACGAGTGATTGATTCGTTTTTAATTTGTTGAGTAGCCATAATCTTCTCCTAGCGGAAATTATCGTCCATCGCGATAAGTTTTTCCATTTTTTTCTTTTCGACCGGTAATAGCATATCATTGCTGGGAGATATCGTCTCGCTAGAAACGACCGTCACTCCCGATTTTATGATCAGCTCAATCGCTTGCCAGCCCTCGAGGTCAGTAGCGATAATCGGCCGGTTATATTTTAATAGTTGCTCGATCAAAGTGTGAATAGATAATCGAATTCGATTATTCTTTCTGATCTCTCCAATCATGGCCGCTCCCGCCACAAAGTAATCGAAATTATAATAGACTGAGGGGTCGAGCAGCAAGTTCTTGTCTTTCATCGAAAGAGCCAATTCATAATTCATGTCGCGAAGTTTTCGCATCGAACTATTCAGCAATTCTAACTGTGAAGAGTTCTCGTTGATTTCCTGCTCATCGAACACGAGGACAAGATGAATTCTTCCCACCGCGGGAATCTGCGGGAGAATCTCCACCATGTGGTCGATATCCACCATGCTGACATGGAAGAATAAGCGCAGGAATTCCGACGGCTTTTCGCTGTCGAATTTAGGAATCACATATTTTGCCACCATCGCAAACAACTTGCGGTTTTTTCCAACCTTAGCTGCGTATTTGCTCATCTCCGCAAAAGTGGTAAATGGCGAATCGTAGGCTTTTACATATTGGAAGTA
>DAOPYW010000025.1:0-7026 GCA_035353055.1 Bacilli bacterium | reverse complement strand
GTGGGGGTGATGTATTTGAGAAGAATGCTCTCGAGATGAATTAGACCAATATTGGCGTCATATTTAAGCAGTTTTAATAAAGAAAAGTAAGAAGATTTCCCGCGGTTAACCAAAACATCAGCTTCTAAGTATTGAATCGATGTTTTAGCATCCATGCAGATGGCAAAAATCCAGTTCTTAACTTTCTCGACATCATTGGGGTGAAACTTTTGGTAAAATCCCGCTAAGTCCATTGTTTTTTTGTGGCGAATATCGCTCCTATTAAAATAGGTTACGACATTCTTTTTGACATCGATGATAAAAATGCGAGTGGTGTTGCTCTCGTCGAGAATTCTCTGGCGATACTTTTTGTTGATGTAATTATAGAGAATTAAAGAACCCGTGAAAAAGATCAACAAAAAAATCACCGATAAGATGATAAAAACATAGATTAGTCGCGTTTGTCCATCCATAGGCTACATTATACTTTATCTCCTTTATTTTTACGATAACTTGTCAAAAAATCAAATAATAATTTGAAATAGAACCCTCATCGTTTCTTTTTTAATGTCTTATGCTATAATACACTGCAGCTGGAGAAGTACCCAAGTGGTTGAAGGGGGCAGTTTCGAAAACTGCTAGGGGGCGCAAGTCTCGCATGGGTTCAAATCCCTTCTTCTCCGCCATATGACAAAACAAGCCCATTTTTCTCTTAATTTATTTGGGAAAAGTGAGCTTTTTTTATTCACATAAATGTATTATTTTTAGGAAAAATGTGATAATTTGTTAATACAAAGCGAAGAAGGAAACCAGTACACTGAGCCTCTAGCAAAGAGAGATAGTCCGGTTGGTGAAAGGACAAAGCTAAACTTGATGGAATACATTCCTGAGCTGCTTCCCGAATTGAGTAGGGATAGACGGGTTCGCCCGATATAGCGCTGTTGTGCAATAGCACACATTAAGAAATGATTCGCGAGAGTCGTTTAAAATGAGGTGGTACCACGATTCATTCGTCCTCAATCTATGAGGATTTTTTTATCCAAAGGAGAGCTTTATGAAAATTTATGAAGAACTTGTACAGCGAGGCTTAGTCGCTCAAGTTTCCGACGAAAATGAAATCAGAGAGTTGATCAACTCCGGAAAAGCAACTTTCTATATTGGCTTTGATCCCACCGCGGATTCGCTTCATGTCGGTCATTTTATGACATTGAGTCTGATGAAACGCCTTCAAATGGCGGGAAATAGACCTATCGTCTTGCTTGGCGGAGGCACTGGCATGATTGGTGATCCTTCTGGGAAAACTGATATGCGCACCCTGATGAGCGAAGAAGTAATTAGTTACAACATCGAGTGCTTTAAAAAGCAAATGGCTAGATTCATTGAATTTGGCGAGAAAAAAGCGATTGCCGTCAACAATGCTGATTGGCTATTGAAACTAAATTATGTCGACATGCTAAGAGATGTGGGAACCTGCTTTTCAGTTAATAAAATGCTAGCTGCTGAATGCTATAAGCAACGCATGGAGAAAGGCTTAACTTTCTTTGAATTCAATTACATGATCATGCAATCATACGATTTCTATTTCCTCCACGAGCGCTATGGATGCCAAATTCAATTTGGCGGGGATGATCAGTGGAGCAACATGCTAGCAGGAACTGAATTGATAAGAAAAAAGACTGGCAAAGATGCCTATGTTCTCACCATCCCTCTCCTCACAAATAGTGAAGGGATAAAGATGGGAAAAACTGTCAGCGGCGCCGTCTGGCTCGACCCTCAAAAAACTTCTCCTTTCGAATTCTACCAATATTGGCGAAATATCGAAGATGCTTCCGTCATCAAATCGATGAAAATGCTGACATTTATACCTCTTGAAAAGATCTTAGAAATTGAGAGTTGGGATGCTTCAAGAATTAATGAAGCAAAAGAGATTCTTGCTTTCGAATTGACTAAGCTAGTTCACGGTGAACCAGAAGCCAAAAAAGCCCAAGAAAGTGCGAGAGCGCTTTTCAGCGGCGAAGGCGATGATAGCCACATGCCGACAACTGAAATTGATTCGGACATCGCCGATGAAATCTCTCTATTAGAAATTCTTCTCTTATCGGGGCTTGCCTCTTCAAAAGGGGAGGGTCGCCGCTTGGTTGAGCAGGGCGGAATTAGCATCGATGGAGAAAAGATTTCCGATGTCAATTATCTAGTGAGAAAAGAAAGTTTAAAAGCTGGCATCAAAATTCGAAAAGGAAAGAAAGTTTTCCATCGAGTAACTCTTAAGGAATAAAGGTTAAAAAAAGCGCTCCAGAATCAAGAGAGCGCTTTTTATTTTGCTTTAACCGATTGGCTTGATAAAGAAGTTTCCATATACCTGAACCAAGGAGGTCACTGTAATAAAAACATGGGGGTCAGCTTTCCTCGCTAGAGTAATAACTTTTTGCGTTTCAAAAGAAGAAACCACCATTCTTATCACAAATCTTGGCTCGCTGGTGTAAACGCCTTCTGCTTTCAGCATAGTAGCACCATGGGGGAAATTCGCTATTAAAACACCGCCCAAAGAAGAAGATTTAGTAATAAATTCGATTTGGATTTTTTTGTTTCGCAGGTGAATCATGTCAATAATGAAACTGGTGATAAACAAGTAAACCGCGGAAACCAATAGGGAGATAACCGCTAAGCCAAAATTGCCTTTAAAGTCAGCGATCACTAAGATTAAGGAATAAGCAAAAATAATTAGGCTATTGAGAATGATGGAATATTTGCCGACTGAAGTCGATTTTCTCATCGAAAAATAGTAGGTTATGATATCAATACCACCACAAGAGAGATCTCCCTTGAAGGCTATCGCGCTAGCAAGACCTGTACATATAGCGGCAAAAAGCGCTCTCACGATAACAAAACTATAGTGCTCACCAGCAATTACATAAGACATCACCGGAGACTCGACGATAGATTCCACGATGCCTAATTTAGGAATGAGAAAAAGGAAAAAGGAAGAGGACAAAATATTGATGGCGGTCTGAATTGAAAATCGCTTTCCAATCTTGAAGAAAGCAAAGATTAGCAAAGGAATGTTAAAGCAGGTATAACCGATTGATTGGATCTCAGATGGCTTTAAATCGATAATTCCGCTCACCTTTAGAATCAAAGCAAGATTCTGAGTTAGCCCAGAGACTCCGCCAGTGACAATATTAAATGATTCATTATCGAAAACCGGAGAGACAAAACAAATAAAACCAAAAGCGTATAAAAAAGCTGCCACTAATCCACAAATAACGCCATTAGTTTCGTGGAGGGCACGCTTTAAATGATAATGATCATACATGAAGTTGTTGTATTTCTTTTTTAGGCGCTCAAACTTTTTCATATCAACTCGCTTGTATTTTAATTATTTGCCAAGACGAATACAATATGTATTGTGTCAAAATGTATTTTTGTTATACTTCTAGGTGCGCACACTAATATGACGCGCTTATTAAGTAAGTGCATTTCATGTAAATAAATATGTTGTTGCACAAGAAAATGCGAAATGATAAGATATTTTCGCTATATGAATATATAGGAGGCAATATTATGAAGGTTTTGAAAGCTATCGGTAGATTCTTTGCACGAATTGGCCGTTGGATTGCTGATACAGCATGGGTCCAACCCCTCTTAATCGTCGGAGGAATCTTTGCTTTAATTTTCTCCATTCCTTATATCGTCGATGGAATGAAAAGCATGTTTAAAACCGAAGACAGCGCTGCGGAAACTTACTACGGAAAATACAAGGCTTCTTGGAGCGGAGTTGAATCCTCCAATGAGAACAGTGCCGTCGATAAACTCTTTAAATACATTATGAACCCTGATGATGCAGCCAACGCTGATTATCAAAAAAAATATGGCGAGAAATTCTTTGTTGCCTTTGTCATCGAAGATTGCAAAGATTGTGAGAGCAACTACTACGGCTTAAAGACCGCTCAATCCAACTGGGGCAAAAGCGGTAGCGAATTTGATTTCGCCACATTAGGAAAAGAAAAAGAAACATTTAAAATTGCCAGCATCTATGTCGATGCCAAGAACAGCAATGATGAACTATATTTTTCTAATTATATTAGCGGAGAAAAAGACTCTTGCCGCTACAATGACTTCTTCGAGCAAGCCAGCGATTTAAAATCTCCTTATGTTGAAAATATCGGCGGTGGAGAAAACTACTACAATCCAATTTTTTCGGAAGATAACAGCTTCCAAACCCCAACCTTGATGCTGATTGACTTAACCGAAGGTCAGCCTTCATACACCACCGAGTTTGGTGTCAGCGAAATCCTCTTTAAATATGATGGACGAGATGGTTCAACATCAAATTACGATTTAGCAAGAACAATCTGGGATTGCTGGAATCACATCGGCAAATTCTCTGCTGATTATAAAGCCTAAAAAATGACCGTCTCCGGACGGTTTTTTATTAAGATGAAATACTTTAAATATCCCATCGCTAGAGGCGTCACTGCCATTACCACTACCATTGAGATTGGCAATATGGCTTTTCATTTGCCCGACGATCCTCTTTTGATTGAGCAGCGCAGGAAAGAAGTAGCGAAAGACTTAAACGTCGAGCCGTTCAATTTGATTTTTACCCATCAAACTCACGGCGATGTTATTCAAGAAGTCACAAGTCGCGATATTGGCAAGGGTTCCTTTTCATTCGAAGAGGGAATTGAGGCAGATGCTTTGTACACAAAAGAAAAAGGATTGGCAATTGGAATCTTTCACGCCGACTGCGTGCCGATATTCATCTATGATCCAACTGTTCCACTTGTCGGTATTATTCACGCCGGCTTTCCCGGAACATTGAAGCATATCGCTTTCAAGGCAATCAAACACGTCATTTTGCACGAGGGCTTAAGCCCAGAAAACATCCGCGTTTACATTGGGCCAGCGCGACGAAAAGCTTCTTACCAGTTAAATCAAATGCAAAAGGAAGAAGTAATCTATGCTGGATGCCCTTTATTTGATGATTATTTTGACATGGTTGAATCGAATAAATTTGATTTATTGTGCGCGGGCATTGCGCAAAGTAATATAAATGATATTAATGTCGACACCGCGCAAGATCCGCGCTGCTATTCTTCATATATAAAAACGCCAGCAGGTCGCATGGCGTCTCTTATTCTTCTAAAGTAGTTACTTTAATCTTTTTAATACGCTCGGTGGCACTAATTCGCTGACGTCAACTCCCGCTCTGGCTAGCTCCATGACGGTAGAAGAGTTGATGAATGAGTTTTTCGCGCGACTCATCAAGAATACTGAATCGACTGAAGAATCGGCAAATTCGTTTGCGCTAGCGAGCTCAAATTCATATTCAAAATCAGTGACCGCTCTAAGACCACGAATTAAATGACTGGCGTGATGTTCTTTCGCGTATTGAACAGTCAAGCCGCTAGAAATATCGACTTTTACGCCTTTCATTTCCGAGGTGGCTTCCTTGATCATTTCAAAGCGCTCTTCAGGAGTAAAGCGTGATTTTTTATGAGGATTACTCGCGACCAAAACAATCACTTGATCAAAAATTTTCAGCGCTCTTTCCAAGACATCTAGATGACCGTAAGTAATGGGATCAAAACTCCCTGGATAAATTGCAATTTTCATATTTACCTCCACAAGATATCGACGTTAATTTCGCCGTATTGATAGTGGCGAATGCTTTTCCACTTTGCTGAATCGAAGGAAAGGTCTTTCTGCGATTCTATTACTATCATACCATCTTTCGACAAAAGCTTATTATTAAGGAATTGATTAATTAGATTTTCATAATTATCAAAAAGATAAGGTGGATCGATGAAAATTAGGTCAAAGCATATATCGTCTTTGATAAAAAGCGCGAGAGCTTTTTGGTCTTCCATCGGCATAATCTTGGCCTCATCAGAAGCTATTTTTAAAGAGGAGATATTTTTCTTAATTGTCTCAAGAGCGATTTTGTTGTTGTCGACGAAGGTGGCATGTTTTGCTCCGCGAGATAAAGCTTCGAGGCCCATCGCACCACTGCCAGCATATAAGTCCAATGCTTTTAAATTTGCAATATCCCCTAAAGAAGAAAAGATTGCTTCACGGATGCGATCTTTAGTGGGGCGAATGTTTTTCTCGTCGTCAGGCCAAAGCAAAAGGCGGTGGCGATATTTTCCGGCTACGATGCGCATTTACTCTTCCTCCTTCGGGCACATATGAGGTTCGATAAAAGAAAAGATTTTTTCGTTGATATTCTGATACATCAAACGAACTATTTGATAGGCATTTAAGTATTCTTTTACAATTGAATTGTCATATAGCTGAGACTTGGCTTTAACTAGCTCATTGCGAGCTTTTTTTACTTCCTCAGCATCTTCCGAGTGATAGATTGATAGCATCTCGCTATACCGGCTGGAAGCGACATCTTTTTTATATGCCAAGGCCATCACCAAAGAATCATCGTTCATCCGCTTTTCAGTCTCGTTAAGGAGAATAATTCTTGGATCAGCAGATAAGGCTTCTTTTAAAGCGTACGCTTGGGAATAGATTTCGTTTTTCATTCTGCGAATATTATAAACATTTTTTTCTCTAAGCGTTAGCGCTTAACTTTATCAATTTCTCTAATTATGTTAGGATACTTAATATGAAAATCAAAATTTACAAAGACACAAATCCAATCATGCGACAAAAGAGCGCCAAAGTTGACCTTCCTTTGTCGAGTGAAAATAAAGAGCTGTTGGATGCGATGACAAATCATTTAAAGTTGAGCCAAAATGAAGAATATCGGGAAAAGCACCACGTCCGTGAGGGAGTTGGGCTAGCCGCTGTTCAAGTCGGCCAACTCAAGAGGATGTTTGTCATCTATTATCAGAACGCCGAAGGGCAAATAGTCCAATATCAATTAGTCAATCCAAAAATCGTTGAGACTTCCGTCAAAAAATGCGCGATTAAGAACGGGGAAGGTTGCCTCTCAGTCGATAAAGAGCATCCGGGCTATGCCCATCGCTACTATAAAATTCGCATGCGCGGATTTGATACTCTTCAAAATAAAGATGTCGAGATAAGCGCTATCGG
>DAOPYW010000024.1:7005-11446 GCA_035353055.1 Bacilli bacterium | reverse complement strand
AAGAAAAAGTGGACTGGGGTCTTTTTCCTTTGTCCACTTTTACACTAGCACTTCATAGTGGATGCCTTTTTTTAAGCTTGAGTTAACTCGGCTGAGCCTTCGAAATTGGTGTATCCAGTTCGATAGCCATCATCGCTAGTCTGTGAATCGAAGCGCGTTCCAAAATAACCATAGTTTAGGTATTCGCCAAAGGTAGCATAATGGTCATCTGTGAAAACAGCGATAGGATTAGTGCCGGTATAGCAGCTCCATCCATCTATCCACATCACAACTCTTCCGACCCCTCGATTGCTGGTGGTGTATGAGCTATCTAGAGCGATATCAAATTCATAGTATAAAGGAGTAGAAGATCCACTGGATGGATTCCACGAGACTGCATTAGCATAGCCTGTCGTGAGACTATATTGCTTTATTGAGCGGGCGCTGCTGCCAAAAAGGTTCTTAACTTGCGTGAGGGTTCCACAGTCCTCATTGACAGTGTTCCCGCTTCCAAAGTTGGCGGGAATGGAATGGAAAGCGATGTAGTAATTCGCCACATCGACTGGATCAATCATCGCAATATTTGAGAGATTTAGACTCCCGCTATTCGCGCTCACGTAACTATAGGAATAATAAGTATAAGTTTTATAAGAATTCACGGTATAGGTGTTGCCAACGACAGTGATGTCATTTGGCACCGAAATAGAACTGACTCCATCAACTAAGGAGCTGCTATATATTGTAGGAGCGATGCGATAATCGCTCGTTTCGGCAGTCGTCACATTGGTTGTCAGAGATGAATTATAACCAATAGTAATACTATTGATATAAGCATTTTCGCCATTAGTTTCAACGGAAAAATAGCAGGATGCGACTGCGCAAGTAATTGTGGCGGTAGACCAAGCGCTGCTAGATGTCGCGGCCAGCGTTTGAGAGTAGCCTCTTGTTTTAGTCACTCCGTAATTGACGGTAATTCCGCCGGTGGAAATATAGCTTACTGTAATCTTTTTAATGCCATTTATGGGAGTGTTGTTAAAGAATGCTCCTGGCAAACTATTGTAGTCGTAATTATCTGTTGAACTATAGAGAAGAATCATTCCACTGTGGGTATAATCATCGCTGACTCGATAGAATCCATAATCGATGCCACCGTATGAGCCAGTTCCAAAGTTTGTGCTATAACTTCCGTAGGAAAAACCGGCAGTGTTATCAACGCTTAGTTCTGAAAGCGTCTCATCTTCCACGGTGATAGAGCAAGAATCGGTGAAGCTTCCATCAATAGTGGTAGCAGTGATGGTAGCAGTGCCGGTAGCAAGCGCGTTAATGGTTCCATTGCTCACGGTAGCCACTCCAGTATTGTCAGAAGACCAACTTACGTTTTTGTTGGTGGCGTTGCTAGGTAAAACCGTCGCAGTTAAATTGGCAGTGCTGCCCTTTGCGATTGCAAGAGTATTTTGACTCAGTGAAACGCTGGTGACATGAATGGTGTTATTCGTCACTGTCACATGGCAGACAGCTGAATAATTGCCATCTTCGGTTCTGACAGTGATATCAGCCGTGCCGACTTGGACGGGAGTGATTGTTCCATTATCAACCGAAGCAATGTTTGAATTGCTCGATGACCATGAGACGTTTTTGTTGGTGGCATTGCTCGGAGAAACAGTGGCGGTTAATTCTAAAGTGGAACCAAGATTTACCTCGCTGCTAGTTGTATTCAAGTTGACGCCAGTCACGCTAATGGGGTCAAGATTTGCTTCGACAATGTCGTCGGCGCTGCAAACTTGCAGCTCCATCGTGTTCGTGCTGGTTCCCTTATAGCATTGAAAGTATCCAGTCACATCGACATTCTGTCCATAAAATGTATTAAATTTGTTGTATATAACAGTCTTCAAAGAAGAAGAGACGTCATTATAGTAGAACAAAACTTGCTTCGAACTGTCATTAAACGTGGCATATGCTTGGTTGCTGGTTGTGCTGGTGACATTGATATTTCGAATAGTGGTTTTTCTCGCTCCAAAGGATATTCCTTCCTGCCAGAGAGGATCGCTAGAACTAGCATTAGTTTTCGAGTCAATCCATTGACTAGAAGTGATGATATTCGTTTCTGGAGCGTACCAAGAGGTACTCTTAACTAGATAGGAGCAAGTAGAAGAAAAGCGCAGCTGCCCATACCACCATGTTGGGGTTCCAGTAATCTCGATGAGAGTGGTATTGGGAGTCAGCGCAGTTGATCCATAAGCATATAATAATCCGCCGGCGACATTGCCGTTTTTATCTTTGCTCTGAATAAAAGCTGACATGGTTCCAGAAGCATTTTGATAGCATGCGGTGACAGTCCCCCAAGTGGTGTAGTTTCCGGAAAAACTGCTGATTTGCGTCAGATCATATATAGAAGTATAAGATTCATCGCTCCAATACTTTTCGCAGCTAGGGTCGCCCTCATTGCCGTAAATAATGGTTCCCATATTAGCTATCGAATAACTTGCGATTGGCAGCGAAAGACTCCCAGCTAATACTAAACAAGATAAGAAGAAGAGTTTTGATTTTTTGCTCATAATTATTCCTTAAAAAGAAATTCCTACATAAGGATAGCAAAAAAATAACAATTTTTGTTGGAAAAATTCATTTGCAAACAAAAAGATGGTTTCTAACCATCCAATTGCGTGCTTCCAAGGTGATTGCAGATTCCAGTTCGATATCCATCGGTGCTGGTCTGAGAATCAAAGCGAGACCCAAAGCAACCGTAGTTCAGATATTCCCCAAAAGTGGCGTAATGGTCATCGGTGTAAACTGCCACGGGAGCGAGATCGTCATAGCAACTCCAGCCATAGACCCACATCACAAGGCGCCCAACGCTGCGGTTTGAAGTGGAATATGAGCTATCAAGAGCGATATCAAATTCGTAGTAGATAGGTTTAGATTGCCCTGTCGCCGCTCTCCAAGGCACTGCTTGCGCATAGCCGGTGGTGCGATTGTATTGAGTGATTGATCGCGCATCATCGTCAAATAGAGAATTGACTTCGCTGATTGTCGCGCAGCTCTCATTGACTGTGTTTCCGTGTCCATAGTTGGCCGGAATGGCGTGGAAAGCGATGTAATAATTTGCGACATCAACGGGATCAGTCATCGCGACATTGTCAAGATTCAAACGACTGCGATTAGCGCTGACATAATCGAAAGAATAATAGGTATAAGTGCGATAGGAATTTACGGTATATGTATTGCTGTTCATTGAGATGCTATCGGGAACCGATACTGAACTGACTCCGTCCACGAGAGATCCACTATAAACGGTTGGAGCGATGCGATAGCTTTCATTTTCTAATGCATCGGTATTGGGTGTAAGCGAAGAATTATATCCGACTCTCACTGATTTTAAATAGGCGATTTGGCCATTAGTTTCAATCGAGAAATAGCAGGATGAAATCGTCAGAGAAATAGTCGTCGTCGTCCAGCCGCTTGTCCCAGTGGAAGCAATCGTTTGCGAATAATTGCGAGTTCTCGTGTCGCCATAGGCAATGGTTAAGCCGCCAGTGGAAATATAGCTAACAGTTATTTGTTTAATGCCGCTGATGGGACTGTCATTAAAGAATGAACCTGGTAAAGCCCCATAATCATATTGGCTGAGCGAAGGAAACAACTTGATCATCCCACTGTGGTCGTTGTCGCTGTCAACGCGATAAAAACCATAGGTAATGTTTTTGTAGATATCGGTTCCATAATTAGTGTCATATGAACCATAGCTGAAGCCAGCTCCACTGTCAATGATAGTTTCAGCAAGAACTTCATTTTGTTCAACGGTGAGCAAACAAGTATCGGTGAAGCCTCCATCAATGGTTGTGACAGTAATCGTGGTAGTTCCATAGGAAAGGGCAGAAATTAGGCCATTATCTACTGTGGCAACATTAGAATTGCTCGATGACCAAGCAACGCTTTGATCATTAGCATCAGAAGGTGAAATAGTAGCAGTTAATCTCGGGGTGTCGCCAATATAAGCGCGCATTGATTGCTGATTTAAAGTCACTCCTGTCACTCGAATTGAGGTTTCACCAATTACCACTCGGCAGTCAGCTGAGAACTGCTGATCGACCGTGGTCACCGTGATTGTGGAAGAGCCATTGCTTTTCCCAATGATAACTCCGCTATTAACTTGAGCAATACTTGAATCAGAACTGCTCCAAGAAACGTCTTTATTAGTGGCATTGCTTGGGGTGATGGTGGCTATTAATGTGAAAGATTCATCAACATCAATATTCACATAGCTTTCATTTAAAGAAACTCCAGTGACCATAACTTGATCGCCAGCCACATAAATTGTGCATGTATCTTGATAATTGCCATCTATTGAAGTGGCGGTAATCGTCGCTTCTCCCACGCTTTTGGCAGTTACTTGTCCCTGCTGTCCATCGCTCTTGACCGTCGCAATAGTTTCGTCGCTGCTCCCCCACATAATTTTCTTATT
>DAOPYW010000024.1:0-6905 GCA_035353055.1 Bacilli bacterium | reverse complement strand
GTCATTGCGCTATTTACTTTATCTATAAAAAGGTTTGAATTCTACTTTTATTTACAAAAAAAGCGATTTCTCGCTTTTTAATTGTTTGATTTTTGTTTCTGCTGATTAAGCAATCACTAAAGTCGTGACTAGCGCGGCAGCAAATAAGACAGAGGCAGTGATTGGGTTAAATAAGATTCGATCGCCTAATTCCTTATTGAATTTCCAATTGAATGATTGAGAGAGTTTCATCAAGCCAAAGGCTATGGAACCCGAGACAGCGACATATAGAAGCATAACCGCGTTAGCTTTGAATAAATAGAATTCGCCTTTGTTGATCCAAGTTTGATAATCAGTGAAAATTGGAGTTCCTTGAATTTGTTTGATGACGATGAAAGCAAAGAGATAGGAAGTGCTAGCGATAGCGACAGTGAAGAAACTCTTGGCTGATAAAATTTTGGTGGGACGAGTGATGGCAATTGCGCCCATCATCGCCAAGGATTCGAGAACGATGTAGATCGATGGCATGTAAATGCTTTGGCGCATCCCTAAAACAAGGACCAAAGAAAATTTAATTAATCCGGCAACTAAGCCCATGTAAGCAACTCCTCTAATGGTGCCAGTTTTTTTGTAGCATAATCCCATCAAATAGTAGGCGATGGGAAGCATGACGGCTGTGCTTGAGCCATAGACGCCAATCTTATCGATAAAATCTAGATGTAAAACGGTGCCGAGGGTGGCCTCAATTAGTCCCCACAAGCCTCCAAAAAACAGGACAGTGAAAAGAATTTTCAAGCGTTTGTTAGTGACATTAAACAGTGATTTCATATTTGGATCTCCTATGTTTATTACCAGTGATATTTTAGCTTACGTAATGAATAATTTCTACAATAATTAGGATATTACGAAGGTGATGGAATAAAACCAAGCATTTCCAGTCATGGTCAAAGACCAAGCATTGCTGTTGACTGAATAAGAATAAACGACGCTGCCTTCATTAGCAGAAGCGGTTTGGCTGGCTCCTTCGATTGGAGTGCCGGTTCCATCGTTTGAGGCATAGACATCGCAGGCCACAGCACTATAGAAGTCGATGGTGATTGAAACGACCTTGACATTGCTTAAAGAGCGCAAAGAAGAAGCTGGATCAGACTTCGAGCCTAATTCTGAATGGCTGGTGCTGACCCGCCATTTGCCTAAGTAATTAACTTTAAATTCTGTACCTTCAACATCGTAAGTACCAATGCGACTCGTCTCAGTGGTATCGGTATCATTCCAAGAAGTCGGAAGATTAGAACCGCCAAGGTTTTTGTCGCTGATGACCAACGATTTTGTTTGTACTGGGGCACTTGCTTCACCGAACAAGGCAATCTTGCAGATGCCAAGAGCTTGCTTTTGTGATTCATAGGTGTAGTAGCCAACCATGGATACTTTAACTTGCGCAATGCTATCCGCGGCAAAGGTAACTTCGGTTACATGATAGCCTTCTACGTCATCGCCGAAAAGTGTTTCAAGGACTTGCCCTTCCGCATCGAGAGCGTCGACTTGGAAGATGTGGTCGCTGCCTGTTCCGGTATCTGTTTCATTAATCTTGCCAGTCGATTGAACACAGATAGCAACTTTAACGTCATCATGCGCTTCGAATACTGGTGATATCACGCCCATGCCTACTAATTTGAATTTAAGTTCATAAGGCTCGGCGGATTTGCACCAAGAAGGGTCGGGGTAAGATGGGTTATCCGGAACATAAGTCCAGTCGCTCGGGAAGACTTTATTGACAAAAATGCCGGCTAAAAAAGCTTGGGTGGTGTCATAATCAGTGTAGGGATTGAAAGCTGTTGTTTGACCGCCACAACTCGTGAAGGCGAGGCCTGATAATAATAAGAGCAGGCCGAGTAGTTTTGTTGTTTTTTTCATACTCTTATTTTCCAGTTTTCTTCTGCTATTTCAAGCATTAAATTTAGTCTCGCATGCGCGGTCGTTAACCTTGAACGACGCGGACGTGTGCAAAAAATTACTAGGTGCTTGTCAGATGGTTTTGTTTTACAATTAAATATGTTTTAAGGAGCGATGTTATGGCTGATATCTACGAAAAAATTAATGAATATCGAAAGCTTGGCAAAGATCTCGTTTTAGTCACCGTGACCGAAAAAGAAGGAATGGGTCCTGCTGATGTGGGCAAAAAGATGCTCGTCACCCAAGACAACGAAGCCTTTGGAACAGTCGGTGGTGGGGCGATTGAGTTCTACGCCCGCGAAAAATGTAAAGAAGTCGTGAAAATGCGCAAATCTTTTAGCGAAAAATATCTTTTATGTGGTCGAGAAGTGTACGTCGACGAAAAAGAAGTCGTCCTACCGATGGCCTGCGGAGGAAGAGCGACATTGTTCTATGAATTTGTCGGGCCAAAGCAATACGTCTATATTTTCGGTGCTGGACACTGTGGCGCTGCATTAGCGCGCATTTTAAAACCTCTCGGATTCCATACGACCATTATCGATGAGAGGCAAGCAGTTATCGATGCTTTAGACGACAGCGCTGACATCAAAATCTGCCAAGGGTTTGTCGATTACATCAACGTGAACGGGCTTCCTGATGGCCGGTATATTGTAGTAGCAACACCCAGCCACACAAATGACTATCATGTCTTAAATGCCATCATCGAAAAGAATATTAAGCCAACTTATTTTGGAATGCTCTGCAGCAAAAAGAAGATTGGGGAGTACATGAATGAAGCTTATAAGCGTTTCGGCAAAGATATAGACTTAGAAAAATTCTACTCTCCTATTGGCTTAGACATAGGCGGAAATTCTCCTGAAGAAATCGCTATTTCAATCGCCGGAGAAATACTTTCCGTTTTTTACGAAAAACAAGACATTAATTCCCATCTTCGAAATACATTGCTTCCCGAAAATCAATACTGGAAACATTAACCGACTTAAAGCCAATCCAATTGTTGGTATAATAAAAACATGAAAATCTTCAAAATGCTATTTTCAAAGGTAGCCCTTGTTTTTATTGCAATAGTGCTACAAGTGCTGCCAGTCATTTTAGTTTTGTATTATTTTGCTAACATCTTCTGGCAACTGCAGCTATCCTTTCAAATAATCGCATTCCTTTTAGCGATTATTATCATCAATAAGAAAGAGAACCCCGAGTTCAAAACTCCATGGCTAGTAATTATACTACTATTTCCAATCTTTGGAGTGATTATTTACCTTCTTTTTGCTAATTATTACACTCGCCCAAAAGAAGTTAAAATGACTAAGAAAGTGCACAAAGCCATCCAGGATGCTCTGGGAGAGCAAAGCTCTGATAACTCAGCAATGGAAGAGTTTTCAACCATTGGAAATTACATCGATAATATATTGCCCTACCGCGGCTCCAATAATGATCAAGTGACTTACTTCCCTGATGGGCAGTCATTCTTTGATGATTTGGCTTCTGAATTGGAAAAAGCGGAAAAATTTATCTTTCTCGAATATTTCATTATTGGCAAAGGCGTTGTTTGGAATCGAATTCATGAGATTTTAATCAAGAAAGTCCAACAAGGA
This sequence comes from Bacilli bacterium, assembly GCA_035353055.1. GTDB lineage: Bacteria > Bacillota_I > Bacilli_A > RFN20 > CAG-826 > JAAYDH01. The sequence continues at coordinate 3,378 of DAOPYW010000024.1, read as the reverse complement.
GTTGACGTTCGCTTAGTTTATGATGATATTGGCTCTTCGCTTAACTTCAAAAATAACTATTACAAAAAGCTTAGAAAAGAAGGAATTAAGTGCCATAAATTTAATCCATTCCGCCCGTTTGTTTCGGGAATCTACAATAACCGCGACCACCGCAAAATATGTGTTATCGACCATAAATGTGCTTTTACAGGTGGCATTAATTTAGCAGATGAATATGCCAACATCACCTCTCCTTTTGGTTATTGGAAAGATACCGGCATTAAGGTGTGTGGCAAAGCGGTCAAGAATTTCATTATCATGTTTCTTTCTATCTATGACATCGCTTCAAAAACAATATCCAATTACAAAGAATTTTTAGAAGGAAATTATCAGGAATATCCCGAAAATGGATTTATCCTTCCTTTCAGTGATGGTCCCCGCCCCTTTTATAAGGAATGTATCGCTGAAAATGTCATCACAAGCATGATTAGCGAAGCTAAGAAGCGCGTTTACATATCTACCCCTTATCTCATCCCTCCCTATCACCTTATGGAGACGCTGAGAAGCGCAGCCTTAAGAGGAGTTGATGTCAGAATTATTATCCCCAAAATTCCCGATAAAAAAATCATTTACATGATGAGCAAGTCCAATTTCAAACCCCTGATTGATGCCGGGACTAAAATCTATTATTACACCCCAGGATTCAATCATGCCAAGAGCATCATCGTCGATGATCAGTTTGCGCTTGTGGGCACAGTAAATCTAGATTTTCGAAGCCTAGTTCACCACTATGAAGATGGCGTCCTTATGTATAGAAAGGATTGCTTGAAAGACATATCAAATGACTTCCAATCAATGCTCATTCAATCTCAAATTGTCACCAAAAATAATTTTAAGTTCAAATATTTTTCTCGGTTCGTGAGTTCCATCTTAAAAATGTTCTCGCCTCTTCTATAAAATATAGATTTTTTTCCTTTTGCAAAAGCTTATAAAAGTTACATTTTGTGCAAAAAGTAAAACTTTTGTTTTCCAAAATTTTTTTAAGCAAGTATAATAACCCTGTAATTAATAATTAAGAAATAAAAAGTTGTCAACTCTTATTTCACATTGGAGAATAGTTTATGCTTTCATTTAAATTTCGTTCTGCAAGTCTTTTTTTAGGAGCTTGCGTTCTTGCCGCATCAACGCTTTTTGCAGGGATTGTGCTCTCGCGATCAGACGCATCGGAACCTGCTCATGCCTACTACAGCCCTAGCACAACATACACGAATGGTGATGGTGCTACCTACTACAGTGGAATTAGCGGAACGGCGACTGGAACCACTCTCTTATCTGCTTTACAATCTCTCAATTCAAGCAAAAGACAAAAAACCATCGGATACACCGCAATGGGGACCTCGGCATCATCTAGTCCTTATGTCTACACTGATTATGACCCAAATGGAACAACATATACCGACAGTAACAATCAAATATATGGAGCGTCCATATTGAGCTTTTATAGTAAAACATCCGTGACATCTTTTAACAAAGAACATACTTGGCCAAATTCTCATGGGGGAAGCGCAGTTGAGGCTGATATCCACATGCCTCGCCCCACAATTACTGCTGAGAATAGCAATCGAGGCAACTCCTTCTATGTCGAAGGCGTGGTCTCAAGCACCAGCGGCTGGGACCCATATACTGCTGGATATAGTGAGATTTCGCGTGGAGAAGCCGCGCGTACCATCTTTTATTGTATGGTAGCTAGCAGTAGCCTAAATTTATCTGAAGCAACAATTATATCTAGTGGTGAAACTGGATATGCCAACACAATGGGCAAACTTTCCGATATGCTAAGCTGGAATCTTCGATACAGTGTTACTACTTATGAACAAAATCGCAATGAAGGTGCTGAATACTTGCAAGGTAATCGCAATCCCTTCATCGATCACCCTGAATATGCGTGTAAAATATGGGGGAACACCAACTCAACTACTCAAGCCATTTGCTCTGCATCGCAAAGCGCTCCAAATACCATTACATTAAGCCCCTCCACTTCATCAATTGCAGTCGGAGGGACTGTGACTTTAGGTGTCACAGTCGATACTGGCTCAAATAGTGTCACTTGGTCCAGCAGCAATTCAAGCGTTGCTTCAGTCAGCAATGGTGTCGTCACCGGCGTGGCCGCTGGTTCAGCAACTATCACCGCGACTTCCACAGTGGATACCTCGATCAAAGGCACCGCGGCTATCACCGTCAAATCGCTCTCCTCTTTAAGCGTCAGTGGCACACCAAATACAACATCATATACCGCCGGTCAATCATTTGATTCAACTGGCTTAACTGTCACTGCTACTTATAGCGATAGCTCAACTACAAACGTCACCTCTAGCGTCGTTTGGACACCCAGCACATTAACAGCCGGAACTACTAGTGTGACCGGAAGTTATGGCGAAAAGACAGTTACTGTCTCAGGCCTAACTGTCACTGCTTCTAGCAGTAGCAACGCACTATATACTTTTTCATCAAAATCATGGGCCACAGCCACTGGAACTGACAATTGGGTTAGTGGAAAAGATGGCATTGGATATGCAAATAGTGGTGTCCAAATTTCGACAGGCGCCTCTGGCGCTAATGCTCGTTCCCCTATTTCTTTTAGCAACATGACGGAAATCGTTGTTGGTTACTGCACAAACGCATCTAAAGGAGCTGGCCAAATCATTATGTATTCGCAACCCACAATAGATGGTACTGCAACAGAGATTGGACGATTTAGTGTCACTACTTCTGGTGGCACGACAAGACGCGAAACAACCGCTTTTGTACCAACAGAAGCAACCAAAAACGGATATGTGAAAATTGAAGTTCTTTGTACGACAAATAGCATTTATCTAATTGATGTAAATATTAAAAGTCTTTCTGCCGTCGCTGTTGGTGTGACAGGCGTTTCCTTAAATACCTTCTCACTATCTTTATATACTGGTGATACTTCGACACTGACCGCGACAGTATCCCCTAGCGATGCGACAAACAAAAATGTTTCTTGGGCATCTACCAATAATAGCGTTGCCTCAGTAAGTGGTGGCCTCGTTACAGCTGTCGGAGCAGGCTCTGCTACTATTACTGTCACCACCGAAGATGGCTCTTTCACAAGCTCATGCTCAGTTACTGTCACTGCCCTTGTGTTGTCATCGATATCTTCTTCTGGAACCTTAACCAAGAGTTCTTATTTTACTGGTCAATCCTTTGATTCGACTGGCCTGACGATCACTGCGACATATAACAATAGCACAACTGCCAATGTTACTTCGAGCGTTTCCTGGACACCAAATCCATTGACAGCAGGAACCACTTCTGTCACTGGCTCTTACTCAACTGGTGGAGTGACTAAGACTGTTGTAATCTCTGGCATAACTG
>DAOPYW010000023.1:0-12743 GCA_035353055.1 Bacilli bacterium | reverse complement strand
GCAACATTTCATCCATTTCATTACGAAAAGGTGGATGAAAAAGGCATCATTCATCTCCTCTCTTATAAGCCCGAGTTAGAAGGCGAAAAAGTGGAATTAGAAAACGGCGTTGATTTCATCATTTCCACAATCAAAAAATATCCCCATGAAGTAATGCTTATCGGGATCGGACCCTTAACTAATATCGCTCAAGCCATCTTGAAAGATCCTTCCATCAAAGGCTTAATCAAGACCATTGTGGTGATGGGTTCTTTCCAATTCGAAGGCTCATGCCACCAGACAAAAGAATGGAATGTATTAGTGGATCCAGAAGCTTCCAAGGTAGTCTACGAATCCGGTATTCCCCTCCGCGTTGTCGGAGGCGATATAACTTGCCTCAGCACTTTGACTCAAGAAGAGCTCGATGAGGTGAGATCTGCTCGCAATCCTTCCGCATCTTACATCAACGAAATGCTAGAGGAATGGATGCGCGCAAATAATAGGATGCCAGTCTTGCACGACTGCCTCCCTATTTCATCATTGGTATCTGACCGATATCTTAAATTTAAGAAGGTCAGAGTAAAAATTCCCCTCGAAAAAGAGGCAAGGGGAACTTCTGTTATTACCTTTGACAGCACAAGTAACACTATGATGGCCTGCGGTTTTAATCGTGACTTGTTCATCAAAGATTTTTTAACTCTTTACAAGAAAGGAAGTATTTAAAATGAAAAAATTACTTTTATCTCTCTTCGGCCTTTTTCTTTGCGCTAACATTTTGATTGGCCTCAACGCTAATCATGATCAGGCAATGACACATGCATTATCGGAAAGTGATGTTTCTGTCGCTGCCAAAGTGGGTAGCCCATACTCAGGTATCACTATTCACGCCGGTGATGTCAATGGCAGTGATAAATACACTAACGCCGCTCTTGACTTCACATCCGCATCCCTCGAAGGGAAATCGGTTCTTGCTATCGATATCGAGAACACTGGAGTGACCGGTGGATCTGATGCTTATGCAAATGTTAAAGTTGGCATAAATGGCAATATTTTAAACAAATACGACAACCTTTTTCTCACTTCCGAACCAAGCAATGTTGTTGAAAAGAAATGGGGAGACTGGTGGTTTATCGCTCCCAGCAGTCGCGCGACTGTCTTTCTTCCAACTGCAGAATGGTTAGAAGGGCAGACTGAAATTCACCAAATTTCATTTATTTTCGATAACTACGCAGGCAACACAAAAATCTTTGACGTCACTCTTCATGGCGTCTATCTCTTAACAGCAAATAGCGTATATGGGGGTACCAACCTTCTCCCAGTCCTAAGCAATGACGAAAGCGATGCAATCAGTGATACCAAACTCGCACTTCTCAATTGCACCGCAAGCTATACCACTACCGCCATCAAATCCAATATGTCGCTAGATGGATCACCAAAAATCCATGTAAAGAGCACTGGCGAGGGCGGGGTCGCGGATACAGGCTATTCATTCTTAACCATCAAACCAACCACCTCAGATTTATTGATTAATTCCAAAAACGGCTTTGCATTTGATGTTAACACCTACGCAGGCGAATGCTATATTCAAATGCAGCTGATCAACACGGATGGGACAATGTTCCAATACAGCTATGTCGACTGGAATAATCGCGGTGTCTTGCTAACCACACCGGATGGGACAGTCTCTCACAGCATCGTTCACACTCTTTATGGTGGACTATACATTCCGGCCAACGTCAAAGGTACACTCTACGTTCCTTATTCCGTTTTCTTCACCACCCCAGCTGGAATACTTCGAGAGATAAAGATTGGCTTAGATGTTCAATATGGTCTAGGAAGAAGCATTGCGCTCGGCAACTTTGTTCACGTTGATGCTACTACCACACATAAGGTTTATAATATGTGTACTCTTTCCGATTTATCGGAATCGCAGTGGAATAGAGAGTCTCTCAATCTCGGCACCAATTTCTTCTGCGGCGAGACCGGAAATAAATTTAGCGACTTCGCGGTTTCTGAATATAAGTACTTTGACGTCTATTTCCTCTCTCAATTAAACAGCGGAGCATTCAAGGCTACATTAAATGGCGAAACACTTGACATGAATCAAGTCCAAGTGGGATCCACTAATGTGCGATTCTACGCTAATTCCTATTTCTATTATCTTTATCACACCGAATTTAATCCCGTCGGATTGGCTGTTTCACAAGTCCTTGCTCTCACAAGCTCGGATGTGAAGGTAAATAATGATGTCATCCTCACCGATGTCTCAAGCGGTTTAATCCTCAAAGACTTAGCCGGTGAAAATGTCAAATTAACTGAGACTCCTGCCGATTTAGAGAATGCTCTAGGATTCGCATCTCAAAGTCTATATAGCACTGATTGGAGAGATGCTAATCATTCTGTATGCCATTACACCAGCGAAACTGTGGTCTTAGAAGAGATTATCAACTCCTATGATCAATTAAGCAGTGGCGCTAAAGCTATGGCAGATCTATTAGATGATTCAACCGAGGAAAACCCAAATGTCACTCTCGGTCAAACCATGACCATGCTAAAGGGTTATTACGCTTCGCTCCAACCTTCCAATAAGACTACTTTCTCCACCAATAGCTTCATCGTTATTTGGTCTTTAATCGCGGTTGCAACATTCTGTGTCTTAGGTATTATTTTTGCCACAAAGAAAGCAAAAAAAGTGAGATAAAACCATGGCAAAAATATCAAGAGTTTTAACAGCGTTTGGTGCCTTGGTTCTGCTTTCGCTTTCCTCGTTTGGAAATAATTTTACTCCGGCGAATGCAGAAGATAGTGATAGCAATCACTTTGTCAATAGAACCCAAACCACCAACGAGGTGGAATGCGGAGTAAATGTCTCCACTATTTCTCCTTGGGTAAGCAATGCTAACGTGGAAATCTCTTTCCCTTCTTCTAGCCTTGCCTCAAAAAGTTATCTCGCTCTTGATATTGATGTTTTGGAATCAAAGAATAATCCTGAATTAATTATGAGATTGGGGGCCAATGGCGTGACTTTCGGAAGCCCGGATAATGTCACGATTCCTGGCTCCCCAACCTCGATTCAAAAAATGTGGGGAGACTGGTTCTTCTTCCCCGTGGGGAGAACCACTATATTCATATCAATAGCCAATTATATGCCCTCTTTATCCGACATCTCTTCATTTGGCTTCTATTTTGATACAGGGGTTAGTGGACGGTCAGGCAAGATGATCATAAGGGGTCTATATCTCACCAGTGGACAAGAGGTTCATGAGGATGATACGGATATCATGCAGTTAAGTGATTTAACTGCCGATGTCGCAACGAGCGCAATCAATGATTCAAGGTACACTTCTCTAGGGGTCGACTCATCAAAAGTCGGCGGCAGCGAGGGAACTTGGAATATCGATGGAGTCGCGTTGCATAGTTCTTTTGAAAATTCTTTAAAAATACACGTGAAGGCAACATCAGAAGGCGGTCAAGCCTCTGAAGCTCCCAATGATTATGGTTTTTTAACGCTCGATTATACTGATCATCCAATTGATATCTCTGGAGATGATGGTTTTGCGTTCTCGGTGTACGCGCCAAAGAAAGAGACCTATTTCCGCATTTATGTCGAAGACACGGATGGTCACTTCTACCAGCCAGACGTCAATGGAGTCAGCACTTCACAATCTATTATGTATCCGATGATATACAACGAGCTTCCATCATCAATTATGTGTTTTTACAACGCTTTTTATCTCGATGAAAAAACTGGCGGGACAGTTTATGTCCCATACGAAGATTTCATCCCCGTCACCTACTTTCAAGAGAGCGACCGGGAATCAGGACCTTCAACCTTTTCGAGCATAAAAAAGATCCATATCGGACTCGACATGCTATATGGATTGAGAAGATATGTGATGTTCTCCGAATTCGCGAGCGTAAGCATCGCCGATAACACGATTAATGCTTTCACTCGTTTTTCTGATTTGTCTGCGAGTGAATGGAATCGAGACAGCTATTTATTTTCCACAGTAGTCAAGTGCCAAGAAAATGACCTCAGAAAAGGCAATTTTGTCATCGCGGAAGCGGAAGAGGAAGATCAACCCGGCGCTATCACCCCGATTGACTTGACACAGCTAAATTCAGCGATTGGCTTATCGAAGACTTTAGACAAGTCAAAATACACAAAAGACAGCTGGAATAAACTGAGCAAAGCTCTCATCACTGCAAACAATATCCTTGAATATAGTTTTCTATATTCTCAGGTTGATATCGATAACGCGACCATAGCAGTCATGTATGCCATCAGAACGCTTGAGTTCAAAGAGCCAACGAACAATTTATCACTTTACATAATCCTTGGCTCAATTGCCCTAGCGTTAATCGTGGGTGGCATCATCACCACCGCTGTTGTTGTCAAAAAAAAGAAAGGAGCTAAAGCTCAATGAAAAAGAAGTTTTTGATACTTATTCCATTTCTTTTGCTCTTCTCCGCTTGCGGAGGGAATTCCGGAGGACAAGATATGGAAATTCCAAATAATTATATCGCGGAAAATAATGGCACTTGCTTTGAAGCTGGAGATGAGTGGTCTCGCTTTTATAACTATGCTCCCAGCGTGCTAAGAAACGGCGATCTCGCCCACATCTTCTATTGTTCAAACCTCGAAGATAATGTCGTCGGTGACGCGATCGTCCACCGCGAAGGAAGAAGAAAGAATGGCGTCTGGTATTGGTCGCCGCTCGATGTCGCTTTAGTGCACGGAGCCTCTGGCGAATGGGATTCAGCCAACGTCTGTGACCCTGACGTCATCAAAGGCGAATTTAACTATAAAGGACATATGTATTCTTATCTCATGACTTATCTCGGATGCAAGACGATGGATAATACTTCGAATATGTTTGGCTTTGCAGTGGCGGATTCTTTAAGTGGTCCTTGGACCAAGACGGCAGAATGCAACCCCCTATATGATTTCTATGAGCAGAATCCAGGTTATGTTTATCACGAAGGCGAGAACGAATTTTTATGGGGTTGGGGGCAATCCGCGATGATATCTATCGACAAGAAGGGAAAGGTACTGTTGAATTTCACCGGAAGATCCGCGACAGGACAAACCGTTGAAGTTTACGACTTCTCGGACATGGAACACCCGCAGAGAATATCGACAAATACTGTCTCTATTCGAAATATCTACGATTTAAATGGCGGGCAAGATACAATCTGCAATTCTCAGATGGTCTACGATCCTCGATTGCAGGTCTTCTACATGATGTCGGATGTCCACCCCTTTGATGAATTCCAATGGCCGACGAATCTTCCTTTGGAAACAAGGGTAGCGATGATCAATGACTTTGGAAGCGAGCAGATGGGCGATTGTTTCGAAAACGAAGATGCTCTGTGGATTAATATTGCTAGTTTGGATGAGGAGACCCTTTCCTATCCTCGCATTCACAATACCTGTTTCGAAAGAGATGAATATGGCTGGATGATCGAGAAAGACAAAATCGATATCTTCTACACGATGGCGCCATTAGGCGAAGATTGGAGAGTTTTGTACTCCTATCGCATTCATCGTTATACATTGAAGTTTTAGCGATGGCAAAAGTATTTGTGCTCGGTTCAATTAACCGCGATATCTCGATCCAGGCAGACCGATTTCCTCAGGTTGGGGAGACAGTTAAAGGAAGTGGCTTCTTTCAAGCTTTTGGCGGCAAAGGTTCAAATCAAGCGATTGCTGCTTTTCGCTCAGGTGCAGATGTCACCTTTATTGGATCGGTAGGAAATGATGCGGAAGGTGAATCATTCATCTCGCTATTGAGGCGAGAAGGAATGAACACTGACAACATCAGAGTCGTTCAAGAGCATACTGGAACGGCGGTAATCACTCTCGCTGAATCAAATAACACAATCATCATCTATGCTGGTGCCAATAATGAGATAACCGAAGAGCAAATAGATAAGGGGCTAAATAAAGCTGACAAGGGAGACTATCTCATCATCCAATTTGAAATACCTTTGGACAAAATCATCTATGCCTCAAGAGCGGCAAAAGAGAAGGGCATGATAGTCGTCATCAACCCCGCCCCATGCGCATATGAAATAAAAGACTTCATTCACAATATCGACTTCATCATTCCGAATGAGACGGAATATAGAATATTAAAAGAAAATAGTCGCAACCAAATCGAGTTAATACCAAACCTTATTGTCACATTGGGGAAAGATGGCTCACAATATATAGGAAACAAAGATAACTTTGTCGTCCCTTCTTTAAAAGTAAAAGCGGTCGACACCACCGCGGCGGGAGATACCTATGTCGGATATCTCATCGGCTCGCTCAGCAAAGGTATGTCCCTAAAAGACAGCATGAAAAGAGCCACAAAAGCGGCATCCATCACAGTCACAAGGCTAGGGGCAATACCATCCATTCCCTACAAATCCGAAGTTGATAAATAAAGGCGGTTATATACATGAAACCAAAAATAAATAAGCTAGAGAAAAAACGCTTAGCGAAGATCCACGAAGATATGCGCTTCATGGATCTAGAGAATCGCAAGCACATAAAGATTGCCCCTGAGGATTGCTGCATATCTCTGCAGCATATCAATAAAATCTATTCAAATGACATCCAGGCGGTTTTTGATTTCAATCTCGACATCAAAGAGAAGGAATTCATCGTCTTGGTCGGCCCTTCTGGATGCGGCAAGTCCACCACTCTCAGAATGATTGCTGGATTAGAGGCAATCACTTATGGCGACTTATTTATTTCTGGCAAATACGCCAATGACCTGCTCCCCAAAGAAAGAGACATATCGATGGTCTTCCAGAGCTATGCTCTATACCCGAATATGTCCGTCTATGAAAATTTAGCGTTCTCTTTAAAAGTTCGCCACTTGTCAAAGAGCGAAATTGATGAGCGAGTCAATAACGCGGCCAAGATTCTTGAAATAGAAGAATTGTTAGATCGCAAGCCGCTAGCTTTATCTGGGGGACAGCGCCAAAGAGTAGCTCTCGGAAGAGCGATTGTAAGAAATGCAAAAGTATTCTTAATGGACGAGCCTTTAAGCAATCTCGATGCCAAATTAAGAGTCCAAATGAGAGGTGAGATCGTCTCGCTGCACAGAAGAATCGGCGCGACGACGGTATATGTCACTCACGATCAAACTGAAGCTATGACTATGGCAGACAGGATCGTCATCATGAAAGGCGGCTACATTCAGCAAATTGACACGCCAAAAGAAATATACAACAATCCAAAAAATCTCTTCGTCGCGACTTTTATTGGCTCGCCAGCGATGAATATCTTGGACGCTACTCTCAGCGATAGCAATATCCTGTTCGCTAACGGCTATAAACATCCGCTCACCAAGAAGCAAATAGAAATCATCTCATCCTTCTACGAAGAAAAAGTGAATAAGCTAAAAGCGACAATTGAGGAGATCGAAAAAGACATCGAGCAAAAGAAATACATCTTAGCTAGACCAAAGCTCAAGAAAGCCCTAGATAAATTAGAAAAGAATCGAACTTTAAAGATTAATGAGTTAATCATCATTAGAAATTCCTTGAAGGCTGAAACAAAAGAAGAAAACAAACTCGCTGAAATAGCTCGTGTCAGCGGGGAAATAGATGCCTTAACAAGAGAGCGAGAGCAGTTGATGAACGGTTCCTTTGTTCCTATCGCTAGCAAAAAAATAGAAAAAATCTACAATGCTGACTCTTTACTGCAAATCGCTATTGCAACTTTAGAATCTAAAAAAGAAGAGCTTCAAAAGTACATCGACGTGCTCGGAACAAAAGAGAAGAAATTCCTCTTTGGTGTTCGGCCAGAAGACTTCATTCTGGCGAAAAGCGAACAAAAGGATAGCATTAAAATATCTGTTAATATCCCAGAGCTTTTGGGAAATGAGTATCATCTCCTCTTCAAGTTCGGAGAGCAAAACTGCACAGCCAAAATCAATTCAAGAGAAGAGGTAATATCAGGCCAAGAATACTACGCCACCATCGATAACAAGAGATACCATATCTTTGATCCGCTTTCCGAAGAGACTATTCTCTAAGATAAAAAAAAGACCAGTTAAAAACCAACAAACTGGTCTTTTTTTATATGAAAATATCTTATCAGTTGATGAATCAATTATTGGCTATGATACCAAAACTATTATTGGATTTGAGGCACGATTATAAATCGCTGGAAAAATCTAAAGTTGGCGATACGAGTGTGGACGTGTTCAAATCGTAAGTGATGACTTGTCGATCGGACAATGTGTAGACGAAACCGTCAATCATCACCGCGCGATCAACGTTGACATAATATTGTTCACTATTGGCATGCTCAATGATAATTGGTTCAGCAATCGGTGATTCTTTGGTGAAATCAACCTTAAACAAATAGTAATAGCTGTGATAGTTGCTGTACCAATTTTGTTCGCCTTCGGATTCGCCATCTGTCGTGTATCCGTATTCGTAGGCTTGAACAGGGAAACCAAATATGCCATGGTCAACCGAGACGAGCAATGCTTTGTGGTTCCAGAGAGCTTCGGAATAACTGTAAGTCCAGTTCGATTGGCTTTCAGTGTGGTTGACAGTTAATTCATAAGTCTGAATCTCGCTAGCGCTTCCAGCGGCAACGTTGTAGGCGGTCAGTTTAATTCCTTCCACCATGCCCTGCTCATCAGCTTGATAGCCAAGACCCAATAAGCGGTTTTCACCCCATGGATGCTGATAAGTATCGAAGCCCAGCAAGTGAACTTCGTCGGTGATAGTCGGAGCGCTAGGCTCCGATAAATCGATGATATAGAGCGGATCGGTTTGCAGGAAAGTCACTATGTAGGCTTGCTCCTCAATAAATCGCACCGACTTAATGCTCTCTCCGGGCTTGCCAAGCCCTTCGCTCAAATGAGCGATTAAATCAAAAGTCTGATTTTCGGGATCAATTTTCAATATGTATAAATGATTGCTTACAACGCGTTCGTAATCGTACCAATAATAGCCACTGACGGATTTCCAAGTCGCGCCTTGATAGGTGGTTGCCACTCTTAAATAGCCATCGTATTCATCCATGGCAAATTGGTTGAGCATTCCTCCCTCGACAATCGCTGCACCCACAAATGTCATATCAGCTGCATCAATGTCGATGCTAAATTGGCTGATGGTCATGGTTTGACCGTATGAGTTTTCGGTAGAAATCCAGTTCGTATCGGCCACATAGAGGTTATTGAGCGAAACATAGATTTGTTTATAGCTATAGCCCGCTCCGAGATATGCGGTCGCGGAATATTCGATCTGATTAGGATCATCATTGAGTTTAATTCCTGTCAAGACCGTCATTCCATTGGCTGGTGTCTCTTCGAAATAAAATATCTTGCTGTAATCGACGTACTCCGGTGTGGCGCTACCATTGATGAAAAATTGAGGCCGCAATTCGGTTTGTTGGTCATATGCATAGAGGTATTTGTGCCCGACCAAAAAGAGGCTATCTTCGATTAATCGGTGATCGAGGAAGTTGCTGTCAGTTTCAATTTGATAGACTATCTGAAGGGTATCGCGATCGAAGACGATGACTGTTCCGGTCGGATACCACCACATCATTTCAATGCAGGCGAGATCATCGCCATCATAATAGATTGGGCATCCGCCACTCTTGTAGCTGTCAAAAGTATATCCGACGACGACTAAATAATTATCGAGCAAATAAAGCGCATCGGTAAAGGTATCGCCTAAATCAATACCGCCCTGATAATTGATGACATGGTCGTCATCGACATTAAAGATATGAACGCGGTTCATGTAGCGCGGAGCGTAATAAATTTGATATCCATCGGTCTTGACGATATCGCCTTCATCGACGCCTTCCACTTGGACATTAGTGCCTGTATAATCGCGCTGGTCACTTTTTGTGCCTCCGGGTGTCACATTAACATCAACATCTCCGGTTTCGCCCATCCCGCCATACTGGCTTTGTTGGGCTTCATCAATCAGCGATAAGAGCTTGCTCTTAGAGCCGACTTCTTTGAGCTGGGTTTCAGCTAAGGTTGGATTAGGTAAGCTGGACCCACAAGAGGTTCCGAGTGTCGCAAAAGAAAATAGACTAACGCTCAAAAATAATGTTTTGCATAGCGATTTCAAGTTCAGCATGATTGAATCCCCCTTTGTTTGAAGCAGGTGGAGAAGACTAACCCAAAATCGTAATGATGTGGGATTCATCTTTCCAATCCCATTATACTTCTAAAGAGTATCGCTACTATAAAAATCGATTTTTCTGCTTACTTTCAAAAGGGCGTTTTATCTCAGAGCAAAAAACAAAGAGGATCCGTTCAATCGGGTCCTCTTTTTTAAACTAAATGATCAGTTTACAATCAGTAGAATGTTTACTATCTAAGCGATATAGGTGATGACAATCTTGGTGATTTGCACATTAGCAGCACTGGTGGAGATTTGGAAATATCCATAGCCCGCGGTGCTGGTAAATGTGTTAGTCGCTGATCTTCCAGCAATAATAATATTGCTTGAAGTCGTGTAAGTTGACTTTGCGCTGCTAGCGAAGTAGACACCAATCTTTCCAGATAGCGAGGTTCCAGAAGAATAAGTGACCGCGATGCTAGTGATTTCACCTAAAGAGGCGGTGTTATATAGATATCCAGTCCCACTCTTAAACATAATGTAAGATGCCCCGCTCGCTCTATAAATACCTCTAGCTTTAAAAGCTATGCCTGCTGTTGAATCAGTATGAGCATAGGCAGATGTCTTAGCGGTAGTTGAAGAGGTTGGGAGCGCTGGTGAGAAGGTATCGCTATAATTGACTGTCTTGGTATAAGTGGTGCCAGGATTGGATGCTGCGGTAACTGTTACTGCGCATGTCTTAGAAACAAGAGTTCCATTAATCGTAGCTTTAGCAGTCAATGTGGCTGAGCCAGCCGCCATGCCAGTGATGGTGATGTTTGAGCCACTGCTCGCACTCGTAGAGCTAATCTTCGCCACAGAGGAATTGCTTGTCGACCATGTGATAGCGGATGAATCGCTTGAAGTGGCGTTGATGGTAGCAGTATTGCCAACCACTAATGATTTGCTGGTTGCAGAAATAGCAATCGAAGCTGGGTTAGAAGCTGCAGTTACAGTGACCGCGCATGTCTTGGTAACAACTGTGCCACTAATTGTCGCTTTAGCAGTTAATGTAGCTGAGCCAGCGGAGACACCTGTGATAGTGATATTTGAACCACTACTGGCGCTTGTTGAACTGATGCTTGCCACAGAGGAATTGCTTGTTGACCAAGTGATACTAGAAGCGTTGCTTGAGGTAGCGTTGATCGTTGTTGTGTTACCAACCACTAATGATTTGCTGGTTGCAGAAATAGCAATCGAAGCTGGGTTTGAAGTGCCACCACCCCAAATAGCGTCAGCATAGGTGCTATTATCAATAAATGGGTTGCGGTTGCCTTGGAATTTAGCGACTGCTTCGTTGCGAGTTCTCTCGCTCGCATCAATTGGGTCAAGGCTATTCCAATTTAGCAGCAATGACCAAGCGGCTGAGGCGGAGTTAGCGGAGACGACACTGGTAATGTTGAGCGTTCCAAAGTAGGAGGAAGATCCCGATCCATTCGTGGAACCGCTGACATTGCTGTATTTGCTGTAATGCACATAGGTGTACATTAAAATTCTCGCTACATCGCCTTTGACTGAGTCGATGGGTTCCCAGACACCACCAGAGAGGTATCCGCCTGGGTAAGCTGTGATATAACTACCACTGGTATTTTTAGCATATTTAACAGTTGTTGAATCATTAGGCGTAACATCGCCGTAAGGATTATTGTTTCGGGTGGAATTTAGAGTACTTTCAAGTGGTCTCAAATGGTGAAGATCACTACCGCCACCAGAAGTTCCCCATAAACTATTGGACAGGGACTGACACCAAACGTGTTCACGGTTCCATGTTCCAACAGCGCCGCTGCCCCATGCTTTGGCAATGTTGTTCTGGGTGTAGAAATCTCTCACATAGGAAGAGGATGTACCAGGATCGGTCGCATAGACGGTTGTGGCGTTACTGCAATCACTATAGGTTGTGTAGGTCTTGTGCGTGGTAGTGATGAGGTCATGTAGTTGACCCATCAAGGACGTTCCACTTGTGGCAGTGATGCCGTTATAGTAAGTGGAGGCACTCGTGGAATAATTGCCAGTTGAAGCAAAAACTGCTTCAAACGCTATTCCATCAGCGGCAGAAGCTATAAAGGACACTGCAAGTCCAACTACAGCAAAAGCCGACAAGAAAATAATTTTTTTGTGTTTCATAGTCACTCCTTTGTATTATTTTCAATATCATTATATCGATATCTGGTCGATGTGGATATTCATAAATTAATTTTTCTGCTTCATATTCGTGGAACTAGGATTCTATATCCCCAATCAGAAAATGACTCATTTTGAACGAGTTCAAAAGAAGACCAATGCTATGCATAAAGGGGCAATATGGCATCTAGTAGCAACTTAAAAGGCGCTTGCTTTTATCTTTGTTCGTATACTCCGCGATCAATCGTAAAAACCCATCTTTCGCCCACTAATTCAAGAGTGGCGTTTTTGACAACCCGATTGTCTTGTTCATCTTGATGATGATAAATCGTCGTGATTAAAGAATCGCTCATACTGGTAACACGCAAACCCTCATATACTTGATAGGTATATCCAGAAATGGTAGTGACGCTGTACATGAAACGACCATATTCATCGATAACAATCTTTTCTCCTTGCTCGTTATAGTATTCTCCCAGACAAGAGAATTCTTGCCACAGAGCACCTGA
>DAOPYW010000022.1:0-15693 GCA_035353055.1 Bacilli bacterium | reverse complement strand
ATTTGAACCCTCGACCCACCGGGTATGAACCGATTGCTCTAGCCAGCTGAGCTACACAGCCATTTTGGGTTGGTGGAGCTAAAGGGACTCGAACCCTCGACCCCCTGAATGCAAATCAGGTGCTCTCCCAACTGAGCTATAGCCCCAATAGTGTGTCACACTACCAGTGCAACGAAAATAAAATACACTATTTTGATTTCTTTTACAACAAAACAATACCGAAAACCCTAGAGTTTGATTTTTTCATCTTCGTCGGTGTTAAAACATTAATGTTTACTCCGCTTCTTGACTGCTGATCAATCCTCTTCATATCAAATAAAAAGAGGTGGATTTTTCCACCACTTTTTTGCTTTAATGTTTGGTCGGGACGACAGGATTTGAACCTGCGACCTTCTGCTCCCAAAGCAGACGCGATACCAAGCTACGCTACGTCCCGAGATGGCGCGCCTCACAAGAATCGAACTCGTAACCTTCAGATTCGTAGTCTGACACTCTATCCAGTTGAGCTAGAGGCGCATTAAACTTACCGGTTTGTTCCGATAAGTCGCTGTTTTTTGGAGGTTCCTACCGGATTTGAACCGATGCTCATTGAGTTGCAGTCAATTGCCTTACCAACTTGGCTAAGGAACCATGAGCGGCGGTATGTATTATAACACCGCTACATTTAATGTATCAAGAAGGAATAATTAATTATTTTGCTTTGCTTGTTTCCGCTTTTGACGGAGGCGATATTTCAGCTTTTTGTTTATTATAAGATAGGTAATTAAACCAGCGCCGCCGACGATTTCGATGATGAAAACAATGACAGCCCAACTTGGCAAGGAAGTGGTTTTGAATCTTTCCCACATCGCTAGGACAGCTTCGCTGGCTTGGGCACCGAAGTCTTTCATGACCGCGCAGCGAGTAATCGTTTCTAAATCAGGATACTGACAATAGAATTCGCGGCCGACGGCTTCGCTCTGATAAACAGCGCCATCTTTTTCATAGGAATAGAAATAGCAATCAGAATAGAAGTGATATTCTGGTAAATCGCTTGTCTCGTCATTGACGTATTCATTGTTGAAAAAATAATTGAGATCGACATCCTCTAATCCTGAGTCTAGATCATCGACGATGGTCAAGTCCCCATAGGTCTTGTCGACGGTTGTCTCCTCTCCGTTTTCATCAAGCAGTTTGATGTATTGAGGATCGCTCTCGTCAATGATATTTCCATCTTCGTCTTCCGTGAAATAAACGAGAGGATAAGCATCAAAGGCGGATTGATGATCGCTAGTTAAGAAATCTTCATAAGCAAGCGCGGTGTAATCGAGTGAGTTGGCGGGATTAAGGCGATAGACACTGGCATAGATTTCATTTTCTTCATCGGTGCAATATTGGAGTTCACCAGCGCGAACATCATACCAATCTCTCACTAAGTCTCTGATCTCTTCGCCGCCGATAAAGGAGGTGTAACCAGTGTATTCCATATTCTCGCGAGCGTATTCAGGGATGGAAAGGAAATCCAAGAACAAATAAGCGACTTCTTCCTGAAGAGCAGTTCTCTCCGTTTTTGGCATGACCCAAGCATCGAACCAAAGGTTAGACCCTAAAAGAGGGATAGAATAGCAGAGCTCTTTGTTTTCTTCATCCCCTAATTGCATCGAATAAACAGCATCGCCACTCCAGGCGAGGTTGATGCCGATTTTCCCAGAGACGATATCGCTTTTGCCACTGTCGACTTCCAAACCGAAAATATTCCCTCGCAAATCTTTGAGAATTTGTTCGACTTCTTTAATCGATTCGCTATCGCAGCGATTGATGACTTCAGCGATTTTCTCATTGTAAACTTGAGCGGTAATCTCACTATTTTCATATTGCTGGCGATAAGTGACTAACTCGTCTTTATTGGCTTGGAGGACTGCCATCGCGTAAGTATCGCGCATGCTATCCTTAATTGAAATGGTTCCATTGTAATCGGGATTCCATAAGATGTCCCAGGCAGCAGCATCCATCACAGCTTGATTAGGATTGTAGTTAGCATATTGAGGGTTAAAAAGAACTCCTAAGGTTCCCCACATATATCCAACGCCATATTCTCCCAGAGTGACGGGATTGTTGTTGATATCAGTCGTCGCGATGGAATCAAAGCGATGGCGGATATAAGCTGAAGCATAGGCGTCGTAATTAGGCAATAATGAAGATCGTCGATCTAACTTGACAATCAAATCTTCGCGAATCATCTTTTGAATCATATATTCGCTGGGGCAGATGAGGTCGTAGCTGGACTTTCCGGTAAGCAATTGAGTGTAGAGGGTTTCGTTAGTGTCAGTAGTCGAATAGACGACTTCGACATTATGGTAACCCATGCTGTCGGCATACTGCTCAAATTGATGGAGGAAAATGTCTTTGTCTTCATCAGTCATGTAGATGTAATCTTCCATGTTTTTAATGCGAAGAATAATCTTTTCGTCAACATCAATTGGTAATCGTCGAGTGACAAAAGCATCGTCTTTTTGCAGATTTTTTGCAGAAAAAGAGCGATTATTTGTCGAGATCATCAGCGAGGAAACTAAGCACATTCCCACGAGAGTAAATAAATAAAACTTCTTCATATTAATCGCGTCCTTTCCGCACTTTTTTCATAGTTGATTGGCGATTGCGATAGATGGAAACTGCCACCACAGCGATGATGACGCCAATAAAGATAAAGGTCGTCAATGCGCGCATTTCAGGAGGGATATTTTTCTTTTTGATAGCTGCTTGAATAAAGGTCGAAAGAGTCTCGATTTCGCTGTCGCCATTTAACAAGCCTGCACCACGAGTAAAGCTGGTGATAATGAAGTCGTCAAGCGAAAGAGTGATGGCTAATAGGAAACCGCTGAAGATGCCAGGAGCAATCTCTGGAATAGTAATCTTTGTCAAGGCTTGACGAGGTGTGGCACCTAAGTCGATAGCAGCCTCATATAAAGATGGGTCCATCTGCTGAAGTTTTGGTCTCACAGAGATGTAGACGAAGGGTAAACTCAAAGAGACGTGACCAATGAGCAAAGTCCAGAATCCGAATATGTCATCTTTGAATAGATAGGTTCCGAGGAACACAAACATAACGGTCAGGGAGAAAGCGATGACGATTTCAGCGTTGACGATAGGAATTTGAGTGGCAAAATTGACCACTTTTTTAAATTTGCTCTTGCTGTAGAAAACGCCGATGGCTCCAAGAGTGCCTAATAAAGTTGCTACCGCGGCTGAAATAATAGCGATGAGAATCGTGTTGCCGAGAGCGACCATAATGGCTTTGTTTTTAAATAGGTCGACGTATAGATTAAATGAAGGAACGAAGTGCCCGCCAATCAAGGTAGTGTTAGAAAAGGAAAACGCTATCAAAAGGAGGATTGGTAAATACATGAGAAGAAGGACGAACCAGATATAGGATTGGCCAAAGAATTTGCGCCAGTTAAAACTTTTTTTCATTATAAGTTCGCTCCTTTGCTATTCTCTTTGCTGCTGTTGCGTGTCAAGAACATGGAAATACCAATTAACACAAGCATAATAAGAGCCATCAAGCTGCCATCATTCCATAATCTATTGTTGAATTCGAGGTTAATGAAGTTTCCGAAGAGAGTGATTTTTCCTTCGGAGAAAACATCGCTGATGACATAGCTCGACATCGTCGGCATAAAGGTCATCAAAGTCGCGGAAACAATTCCCGGAACTGATTGGGGAAGAATGCTTTTTGTGAACACCTGCCGAGGATTAGCTCCTAAATCGGCAGCCGCTTCGATTTGCGATTTGTCGAGTTTTAAGAAAGTGGTATATAAAGGCAAGATAACGAATGGCAAATAGTTTTGCACCATGCCAATTAAAGTAGCGAGATATGGGTAACTACCACCATCAATTCCCATCCAACTGAGAAGATCGCGAGTAGCCCAAGTTCTCAAGACAAAGTTGATCCACATCGGGGCAATAAATAAAGTGATTAAAACAATATTTTTGTTGATGTGCTTGTCAGCTAAGAAATAAGCCAATGGATAACCAATTAATAAGCAGATCAAAGTGGTTTGAAAAGCGACAAATAGGGAAACCCAAAGCACATTTAGTTTTGAAGGAGTAGTGAAAAAATTGACCAAAGCATCAAAAGACAAATTCATATTTTGATCGGTGAATGCGTAGAGAACAATAATCAAAATAGGTCCGATGACAAAAAGCAAAAGAAACAAAACATAGGGGATGGAGAGCATCTTCCTTTGAAAGAAAAAAACGTGAGGTCTTTTTACTTTGGCTTTATCTTTACTCTTCGAGAACATATTTAGATATGTCACCTTTCAAGTGAATTTTGATAATCGAAGAAGGAATAGATAAGCTGACCGCATCGTCGACGTTCCAAGTATAGGGGCTATCGAGAATAAAGTCCTCTTCTTCAGCGGTGCGAACCATGATTTGATAATGGTCGCCTTTATAGATAGTCGAGGCAACGATGCCATTGACATTTCCGTTATCATAACCATCCATGATTTCAATTCCGCTTAAAGGAATTTCAGCGATGACATCAGCATCTTTGAGATCGTACTTTTTGCCCTCAGACGAGACTAAATAGCCATCCTCATCAACATGAGAATTCTTAAGTATAGAGGTTAAATCAATTTCGAATATTGAATCGCTGATAACCAATTGATTTTTATTGTTGATCCAAGCTTCAGGATAGAGGTTATTAGTGACATCCTTTTTCATGATTTGAATGTTTTCGGCCTCGACAGCAAGGCTCACCAGCTCGCCAACTTCATGATTTTTGGTGGTCTGCACCATAACTTCGCTCTTTCCCACCATGATCACATATTCAAAGTGAACCCCTTTAAATATTTTGGTTTCAATCGTGCCGACAAGATTGTCCTTATTTGCCTCGCTGGATTCGGCAATCTTGGAGATGATCACATCTTCAGGGCGAACGACAACGTCAACTTTTTCATTGATAGGGAAAGCATCGACGCAATCAAAGACATGATTGAGAAATCGGACTTTGAGATTTCCCACCATCGTGGCGTTATAAATATTCGATTCGCCAATAAAGTTTGCAACATATGCATTTATTGGCTCGTTATAGATAGACATCGGAGCGCCAACTTGTTGAATCTCGCCTGATTTCATAACGACAATCGTGTCGCTCATGGTTAGAGCTTCTTCTTGATCGTGCGTTACGTATATAAAGGTAATACCTAATTTTTTATGCATCTCTTTCAATTCGAGCTGCATCTCTTTGCGCATTTTTAAATCGAGAGCGCCTAGAGGCTCATCAAGCAAAAGGATTTCTGGTCCATTGACGATGGCGCGTGCAATAGCAACGCGCTGTTGCTGTCCACCGGAAAGAGTGGAAATATCGCGATCTTCAAGTTCTTCGAGGTCTACAATTCGTAAGGCCTTGGCAACTTTTTCATCGATTTCTTTGTTAGTGAGATGTCTAAGCTTAGTTTTCTTGTTGCCTTTGCGATCCACTACTTCGTAAGGGATTTTCTTGATTTTTAGGCCGAAAGCCACATTGTCATAAACATCATAATAAGGAAATAATGCGTAGCGTTGGAACACGGTATTAATTGGTCTCTTATAAGGCGGAACCTTCGTCACGTCTTGACCATTTAAATAGATAGTTCCTTTGTCGGGAGTCTCAAAGCCAGCGATCATCCTTAATGTCGTTGTTTTTCCGCATCCGGAAGGACCGAGGAAAGTGACGAACTCTCCTTTGGTGATGTCAAGGTTAATGTCATCGACAACCGTTACTCCGTCGAAGACCTTACTCACTCCTTGAAGCGAGATAATACAGTTTTCTTTTCCCATATTAGCCCTTTGCCTTTCTTAAAAAATGATGAATATATTACGATAAATATTTCGCAAAAAATATATAGTAAATTTTCCAAGAAAACAACATAATTTTGACCCCCCCTTATTTTTTGCCTGTTTTTCAAAAAGTTAATGTTCAATTTTTTTTAGATATATTCAAAACTAATTGCAAAACTATTCTCGCAATTTTTTTGCAAAAAAGCGTTTCAATTATAGGCAATTAAATTTTTGAAAAATGACTTAAATTTTCGCGTTTATTTTCTCGCCGATATATTTGATTGAAGAAAAAAGGCGTTTTATCTATAATAAAAAGCAGAAAGAAGGTCCTAATCCTATGAAAAAATCTCTGCTTTTTATACCAATTCTGCTTCTTGGCTCAGGCCTTTTGACTGGTTGTTCATTGAAGGATAGAGTGCAATTAACATATGGAAGCTATATTCAAGAAGACCTTGTTTCTTTAGAGAACTTCTCTGACTTACAAGCAAAGATGAGCGGAGTCTCAAAAGGCGAAAACTTCTTGCTCGCTACCTATCTCAAGGGCGGCGTCTGCTCTTGCTGGGATAATTTTGAAACTGTCTTAAAACGATATATCTATGAGGAAAATGTGGTTATCTACAAAATCAGCAATGATTTGTTTAATTCTAACAATCAGGATGACCTTGACGAATGGGGTTTAACAAAAATAGCGGGAACCACTCCATCCTTGGCTGTCATTCAAAATGGTAAGGTGAAAAAAGAATTTATCGACGATAACAGCACTTTCTTCTCAAAATATATTCCTTTCAAGGAAAAAATCGATCAGTACGTCCTCGCTCCTAATTACTACTACGTCGATCAGAACATTCTCGATGATGCAATCCAAAATGAAGACAAACTTTTAGTTCACTACATGTGGAATTTCTGCCCTGATTGCAATTACTGCGCTCCTGAAGTTCTCCATCCTTATTCAAATAAGCATACTTTAAAGTTAAAAATGTACGTGATTGATATTGGCTCTTTAACTGGCTATGATCCCAACAGCGAAAATCCTTTCGAAAATTTTGATACTTCAAATGAAGAATATGTCACTTTCTTGCGCGATCACCACATGTCCGCTGCAGGCGATTCAACATTTGGTGATCGAAGAGGATTTGTTCCTACTACTCAATATTGGGAAAATGGCGTGCTTACTGATGCTAGTGTCTACTTCAATGATGCTTTGACTTTAGTGGGCGAGCAATGGACTGTCACTGATTCCTTTTATACCGAGGAAAGAAAAAGTAGTCTCCACTACTTAGATGGTGTGAAAACTACTGTTTTAAAAGGTTTGGCGATTGACGCTGACGATGTGACTCCTAAGCAAGGCAATGTGACTGGGTCATGGAATAAGGATGCCGCCGCTGTCTATCACAATCCACTCTTGATTGCTTTCTTAGATACCTACGCATTATAAACGAGCTGCGCTCGTTTTTTTTATACTAGTTTTTGATAATAACGATCGAAATTATTTTTCAAACGCTTATATAATTTACGCTTAGTGAAGAAAGGAGCGAAGGAAAACTTAATTGAGGTTTCCAATAAGTGGTAGACTTCTTGTTTGGTTAACTTAAAAGTTTTTACCATCTCTCTCATATCTTTGATGGCGTCCGTGTCAGAGACAGTCATATTATCGCTGTTAATGGTAACAGGTATGCCTCTTTCCATAAATTTTCTTAAAGGGACATCATGATAGGTTTTTAGTGATTTTGTGTGCAAATTGCTGGTCGGGCAAAATTCAAAGCAAACTGGCTTTGCTAAAACGCGGCTCACAGAATTATCATCCAAAGACAAATGCACGCCATGGCCGATGCGCTGTGTGCCATTATCTAAGCCCATCATGATTTCATCGCTGCCAGTTGCTTCTCCACTATGGAAAGTAATATTTAAGCGATATTTTTTGGCTAAATTAAAAATGTTTTTGTAATAGGAGCCAGGATGAAGAGCTTCAGCACCAGCAAGGTCAACCGCCACCACATGATGATGTCGCAAATTTTTAGCGACATTAATTGTCTCAAGGTTATCTTTCTCGGAAGCATGTCTCATGCAGCAAAGAATGAGATTAGCCGAAAAGCCTTTGCTCATGTGCAATCCTTCTTTTAAACCATCAATTGCGGCTTGGACAGCTTCAAATTGGCTCATTCCCGCTAAAGTGTGAAGGACAGGAGCGAAGCGAATCTCCGCATAAATGTATCCCATCTGAGCTAGCCTAATAACTAGAGATCTGGTCACAAAAGTTAGGTTTTCTGGTTTTTGTAAAAGTTTCAAGGGAAGATCAAAACGCTCCAAATAAGTTTCGAGAGAAGGGCAATCTTTGGAGACATAAATATTGTTCGGAAAATCCTTTCCGAGGTCGACATTGTCTTTTCGGGATAATACAACAAAGTCTTCTTTGCTCAGCGAACCATCAAGATGTAAATGCAAATCAATCATAAAATACTCCTTTTATTTTTTATTAAAGATTAAAGCTTGATATGAAAACAAATTCGGTTTTAAAACGACGCCTGAGGAATTAACCTCACAATGTTGAGGGAAAAAATTTTTAAATTGTGCGATTTCTCCATCATCGGGGTAACCGCTCGGAGGATTATCGATGTGATAATGCATAGGAATGACCAATCTTGGTTTTAAGTAATCGGCCAGTTTTTTAGCTTCTTTCGCAGATATTGTGTACAATCCATTAATGGGAACAAATAGGATGTCAACAGCTTTAAAAGGATCAAAAAGATCGAGTTGGGAAATATCTCCAACATCCCCGAGATGAGCTAATGAAAATTGATCAATTTCGAAAATTCGCCCAAAAACCATGCCTCTTTTACGACCGTTTTCGTGATCATGAGGCAAAAGATACTCTTTGACAGAAATTTTAAAGTTGGATGGTATTAGGTTTATGTTATCCCGTGCGTTATGATCATGATGTTCATGCGAGCAAAACACTTTATTGGCGTATACTTGTTTAGGAAAAATAAGTCCTGGAACAGAACCCAATTGATAAGGATCAATAACAAAAGAAACATCGCTGGAAGCAATTTTGAAGCATGAATGTCCCAGATATTCAATTGTTAGCATAAACCTACATTAGTTAGATATGAAGTGAATTAATAATTCGCATTTTATCCCGCTACTATCATTTTAAGCAAATAGTGAAGAAAAGACTATTAAATAAGCAATAAAATGCCTTGTGCCATATTATCGCTATCTTCAAGCGTTTCTTTTTTAATTTTTGTTTTCTTAGTATATTATGAATTTATAAAGGAGAATAAATTTTTCATGAAAAACGAAAAAAAGAAACGTTTAATCAAGCCTTATGATCCTAATAAAAAGACAATCTTGAAAGACTTTAAAGCGTTCATTAGTCGCGGGAACGTCATGCAATTGGCAGTCGGCGTTATTATCGGTG
Source organism: Bacilli bacterium (assembly GCA_035353055.1). GTDB lineage: Bacteria > Bacillota_I > Bacilli_A > RFN20 > CAG-826 > JAAYDH01. Next base: position 6,470 of record DAOPYW010000022.1, on the reverse strand, counting down.
CAGCTTTTTCGGCCATTGTCAGTGCCCTAGTTAATCACATTCTAATGCCAATTATCAGTTTAGCTGTAAATGGAGGACTGGATAGTTTCTATACAATTCTTCCCAATAGCGTTTTAGCTGATGTTCAAGATGGAACAGTGGGTGTCCTTGCCAACGATGGCAACTGGTATGCTTCTTTAAGCAAAATTGATTGGGGATTGCTAATTAATGCTGTTATTAATTTCGTATTAATCGCCATTATTCTTTTTGTGTTAATTAAAACCTTCGCCGCTATTCAAAAAGCAAATGATGAACGAAAAGCTAAATGGTTAGAGGCTCATTATCAAAAGCATCCTGAACTTAGGCCAGCGCCAGTAGATCCAGGAATTCCCGAGCCAACTGATCACGAAATTTTAAAAGAAATCTTGAATGTTCTCAAAGAACCAAAAAATACTGAAACGAAAAAATAGGTTTCATTAACGATAAGAAAAGACTACCAATTGGTAGTCTTTTTGTTTATTTTGTTTAACTTAGATTCTATTGTTTGATCCGAGAACATTGACAATCTTGTGCTTGACGATTTCGCGAACGTATGCGCGGCCATCGCCGAGATATTGGCGAGGATCGAAATGATCTGGGTGCTCAACAAGATGCTTGCGGACTGCAGCAGTGACCGCTAAGCGAAGATCGGAGTCAATGTTGATCTTGCAAACTGCCATTGTCGCTGCTTGTCTGAGCATTTCTTCGGGAATGCCGATAGCATCAGGCATGTTACCACCATTTTCGTTGATGATTTTCACATATTCTTGAACGACGCTGGAGGCACCGTGTAAAACGATGGGGAATCCTGGTAATTTGTCACTGACTTTTTGCAAGATATCAAATCTTAATTTGGGTTTTTGTCCAGGTTTGAACTTATAAGCGCCATGGCTGGTTCCAATAGCGATGGCTAAGGAGTCAACACCTGTGCGAGTAACGAAGTCATATACTTCATTAGGATCAGTAAATTGCGCATCTTCGTCGGAAATATTGACAGCATCTTCGATGCCTGCTAATTTGCCGAGTTCGCCCTCGACAGTCACGTAGGGAACATGAGCGTGAGCATAATCGACTACTTTTTTGGTTAAGGCGACATTTTCTTCATAAGAGAGATGGCTTCCGTCGATCATTACTGAAGTAAAGCCGTGGTCGATGCAATCCTTGCATAGTTCAAAGCTATCACCATGATCAAGATGAAGAGCAATTGGGACACCAGTATCTTCAAGAGCAGCTAAAACGAGGTGAGTAAGATAGCTTTGTTTGGCATATTTTCTCGCTCCAGCAGAGACTTGTAAGATAACGGGAGAATTAGTTTCTTTACAGGCTTCAGTGATTCCTTGGACAACTTCCATATCGCTGACGTTAAAAGCTCCGATGGCGTAACCGCCCTTATAAGCTTTTTCAAACATTTCTTTAGTATTAACTAATGGCATAATATTTACCTTCCTTATACGTGATGAATTATATACTTATTCTTTAGAATTTTTAACAAAAATACTAATTCGTTTTCGAAATATTAGTCTCTACTTAGTTTTCTTGAGCAATTTTTCGTAGAGATCATTAGAGAAATAGGATCGAGAGAGTGGGACGATGGAAACCGTCTGGTGATTGATCTGATATAAATCAGTATCGTGTTCCGCTATGGAAAAATCTTCCATATAACGATAGGCATAATAGCCATCGGGTTTTTCGACAAAATAGTTTCGATCTTGCCGATAATGCAACCGGCCAAGAGAAATCTTTTTCACTTCATCCCCTAACGGGAAATTAATATTCAATAGATGAGTTTCGCTGAGCAATTGGTGAGCGATGACATAATCCCATACATCTCCAAATCGCTTCTCCACTAATCCAAAATTGTTTTCGGTGGAAACGGCGATAGTTTTTTTATGAAAGATTAAAGCTTCCAAGCACGCACCCACGGTTCCGCTATACATCGTATCGTAAGAGATGTTTAGCCCATGGTTAATTCCCGACACGACTAGGTCAAAGTCGATGCCGAGGCTGGAAAGCGCATAGGAAACGCAATCAGCTGGTGTTCCTGAACAAGCAAAAACATCAGATTCCATCTTTTGGATTTGGATGGGTTTACCTAAGGTAATAGAACAGCTTTTAGCGCTCATTCCTTCCAGAGGAGCGACAATAACCACTCGCCCATAAGGAAGGAGCAATTTCTTTAATATTTGGATACCAGTGGAAGAATATCCATCATCGTTTGTCAATAATATATTCATAACAATCATTTTACGATTTCGGCGGTTAGGTTTCTATCCTTTTCACTTGTCAATCGAGGAAAGACATTTATAAGGAATGGCTACCCATCCACTTTTTAGCCATCAACAAAATGGGGAGCTCACGAGATTTCACCAAGCCGCTCACGCCGTCATCATGCATCTCTTGAAAGCATTTAATGGCATCATCGATAGAAAGCCACAATGCTTTTTCGAACATCGTTTTTTCGTATTCATCGAGTTGAACGCCCACATAGCGATTAGCTTTTCCTAAAAAGTAATAGTTGTGATTTTCTCGATGTATCAGATTGTAAAAGTCACGAACTTGCCCTATCTCATCTAGAATAGTGACTTCAAAGCCGAGCTCTTCTCGAATTTCTCGCATGAAAGCATCGGAGATTTTTTCATTCTCCTTGACTCCTCCGCCAGGCAATTCATAGTAGTTTCGGTCACCAAATGAGTCAAAGCCATGTAGTTTAATTAATGCTACTTGATTTTTATCGTTGATGACGACGCCTCGCGCAATCGTGCGAATGTGGTCAATATAGGAAAATGGATATTGATTATCTTGGAGATGGGCAATAATTTTCATAGCGTTAGTTTAGATTAGCCAGAGGAAAAAGACAAGAAAAAGCTCCCTGTTTGAGGGAGCTGTTATCGAGGAGAGATTTATTCTTCAATTTTATTATCGCGAATGACTTTCTCTTTGAGATATTCAGGGACTTCTTCGTAGGATTCAAAGTTTCGGTTGAAATAGCCGCTGGCCTGAGTGATCGATTTGAGTTGGGCGGCGTAATCGATAATCTCTGCTTCAGGAATCAAAGCCTCGATTTCTTGCACGCCGTGTTCCCCTTCCTCAATGTTCTGCACTTTTGCGCGGCGAGTATTGAGGTCGGACAAGACATCGCCAGTATATTTACTTTCCACATGCACCTTGATTCTCATAATTGGTTCGAGAATGATTGGAGAGCACTTTGGATAGGCTTCTTTAAAGGCGAGGATGGAGGCCATCTTAAAGGCCTGTTCGTTGCTATCGACTGGATGGTATTTTCCATCGACTAAGACGGCTTTGACACCGATGACAGGGAATCCGGCTAACGGGCCAGCCTTAATTGCCTCGAAAAATCCTTTTTCGACAGCTGGGAAATAGTTCTTGGGGACGGCGCCGCCGAAAACTTCTTCGGTAAAGACGTTCTCAGGAGCGGGTTCAAAGCGCATATCAACGACACCATAGAAGCCGCTACCGCCAGATTGCTTGACATATCTGCCGATGGCTTGCCCAGTCTTTTTGATTGATTCGCGATAGACGATTTTCATTGTTTGAACATTTAAATCAATCTTGTAGGTATCTTTGATTTTAGCCAAGACATAGTCGATGTGAGAGTTTGAGACACCGCCGATAAGGAGCTGTTTGGTTTCATTGTTGCGTTTCACTTCCACGCAGGGATCTTCGAGTTGAATTTTGGCTAAGGCGGGGCCAATCTTTGACTCATCGTTTTTATTCTTCAATTCAATGGCTTTAAAAATGACGGCCGTTGGATACTTAACTGGCTTATAGTTGACGACTGCTTTTGGAGAGGAGAGGGTCATGCCAGAAGTCACGCCTTCAAGGCGAGTGACAGCCGCGATGTCTCCCGCGCCAACTTCAGGGATGGAATCCATCTTTTTGCCAGTCATTTGGAAGAGCATGCTAACGCGTTGAACGTTGCCATTAACCGAGACATCATCTCCGGTATGAAGGACGCCAGAGTTAACTTTAATGAGGTTAATATTTCCAGAGTATGGATCGACGATGGTCTTAAAAACATAAGCGGAGAATGGATCTTCAAATGTGGTCGAGCGATTGACTTCTTTTCCCGATTCATTGAAAGCTTCAAAAGGCTTTAAATCGCAAGGGGCTGGAAGATAGTCAACAAACATTTCTAGCAATGTCGAAACGCCGATATCTTTCAAAGCGCTGCCGACAAGAACGGGGACTAGAGCGCCAGAGATAACGCCTTTGCGCAAGGAGTCGCGCATCTCTTGATCAGTGAATGATTCGCCGCTGAAAAATTTCTCTAAGAGAGTGTCATCTGTCTTCGCGACTTCTTCGACTATCGTGTTATGAAGTTCAAAGACTTTGGCTTTTTTATCTTCGTAAATTTCAGCTTCGACACATTGCTTGCCATCATATTTCTGCGCTTTTAGATTGATGACGTTCACAAAGCCATTGAAATTATTCTCATGACCTAATGGATAGCAGAACGGGATAGCTTCGCTGCCTAATTGCTCGCGAATCTCGGCGAGTAATTCGTCAAAATTGACACCTTCTTTATCCATTTTGTTGATGAAGATAAAGGTCGGAATACCTCTTTTCTTTAGCTGATTCCAGTGCTTGATGGTTCCGACTTGAACTCCGACGCTGGCATCGACTAATAAGACCGCGCCTTTGACAAAGCGGGTCACCGCGATGCTTTCAGAGATAAAGTCATCGTTTCCGGGAATATCAATGATGTTAATTTTATGGTCTTTAAAGGAAAGAGGAATTATTGCGGTCTGAATGGATGAGCCTCTTTTTTGCTCATCGCTGGTGTAATCGCTGACAGTATTTTTTCTCTCGACTTCGCCTTTGACTGGGATGGAACCACAGGTAAAGAGAAGGGATTCAACGAGGGAGGTTTTGCCACTCCCTTGATGTCCCATCAAGACAATATTGCGAATATTTTTTGGATCAATCATAATCATTAGCCTCCTTAAACTCTAAAATATTTGCTGTAGCGGCCTTTAGTGATCAGCTGAATGCGATTGTCTCGTACTAGTTTGGCTAAGGCTTTTTCAATCGTTGCTCCGCTCGCAGCATAGAGAACATTTTGAATGACGTTCTTGCTGATTGGGGTGGAGCTATCCATCACGATGCGCAAAACCTTTTCTTCGGAAGTGCCATCGATGTTGTTGATTTCGATGATGTAATCGAGTTTGTGATACCCCTCGAGGAAGATCTTTAATAGGAAGGTGACGTATTGCGAATAATCATTTTCGTTTTCGCTCCAGCGATCGCAGGAAGCCGCGAAAGCATCGATGTAGCCACCAATCTTTTGGCGAATGAGGTATGAAAGAGAGAAATAGGAGTCGATGCTATATCCGTATTTCTTCAAGAGGAAATATAAGAGCAAGCGAGAGAGGCGACCGTTGCCGTGGTTATAGGGGTGAATGCACATGAAATCGAGCAAGAAGCAGCAGATTAATACTAATTTATTGCATGTTTCATCGGCAGCGCAGATATTGAATTGATAGATTAAGTTATCGAGAAGCTGCACGACTTCTTCTGGAGCGGCAGGAACAAATAAGGTTCGGTAAGTCCCATCAGACAGAATCTCTTGAATGTAATTCTGAGTGTCTTTGAATTTGCCACCAAACTCAGCATTGTAATCCTTATACATATAGTAATGGAGCGTGCTGATGAATGAGCGATCAAAAGGTTGATACTTGTAGACGTCATTGATGAGATTTAAAGCTTCGGCGTAACCTTTGACCATGTGCTCTTGGAAGGTGACGGGAATCTTCTTGCGCTCAAAAAGGTCTTTTTCTTGCGCTTCGGAAATAAAAACATTGCCTAATGCACAAGAAGCGATGACGCCACTTCGATAAGCAATGCTTTCAAGTTTTTCCAATTTTTTTAGTTTCTCCACTGAAAGAGTTTTTCCCCTGTACATTTCAATGGGATTAACTAGAGAATTGATTTCTGGCTTTGACAAGCCCAAAACAGTTCTTTTCAAATCGAACATTTTCATATTTGATGTACCTCGTATTGTCTTAATTATCGCTAATCTTTGACCATTTTTCAACATTTATTAACTATTTTTGAGAAAAAAATACCGAATTGGAATTTATTTTATAGGTCGTTGCGGATTTTATCTTCTAGGCATCAAATGATTTTTAACTTATAATACTTTTTAGGAGGTTATGTGAAATGGCATTAGAAAAAAACGACTATTTTGGTTTAGGGAGATTCGTGAGTATCATTCTCGCAATCATTCCAGCCACCTCATTGGTGTGTGGCGCCGTGACTAGATTTATGGAAGGAAAAATCTTAGCGGGTATTTTGAGAATCATCTTAGGATGGAACGTCATCTGGCTTCTTGATTTAATCTTCGTGATTTTTACCGGCCGTATTTTCCGTCTGCTCAACATCTAATTCAAATCTCAAATACAAAGCCCCTCAAAAAGGGTTTTTATTTCGTC
>DAOPYW010000021.1:0-16246 GCA_035353055.1 Bacilli bacterium | reverse complement strand
GTGGATCACCTTTTTGATAAATGCTGATGATGGCCGCTAGATGGATGAGGACTAAGTCCTCTTTATCTTCATTAGCGAAGAAAGGAACAAGAGTTTCTTTTTTGGTTACATCACCAAAGAAAACTTCTACCCCTTTATAAGGATAAACTTCACCAGGCAACACCAAAACTCTGATTGAGGCTTTTTGCTTCAACAATGTATCGACTAAGCATTTGCCAACATGACCACTGGCTCCAGTAATAAGGTATTTCATATTCCCTCTACCTTCATTGTAGATTTGAATTTTCTAAATGCAAGTTTTCCTCAAAGATATCTCACAAGAGCGATTTTCCCTGTTTGTTTTGACAAATGATAGGACCCTGGGCTAAATTGGAGGTAATCAAGTCATCAATAGATGACTGGGCGTAAGCAACGAGCGCATGCTTGTGGGATGGTTTGTTAAAGAACAGCAATTCACCCTGAGCATTTCATGGGAGATCACTGTATGGAGGAAAACAACCATGATCGAAACAGCAAAAAAGACCCCAGGCTACTTTGATACCGAATTATTTGCGAGCGCTCTCGCAAGTGTTGCTGAACTAAAAGATAAATACAGGCTCACCCCCGATGGTCTTAACGATGACCAAGTCGATGAATCCCGTCACAATAATGGCACTAATGAAATCATCAAGAAGAAGCGGAATGGTGTTTTTGTTCACCTCCTCACTTCTTTCTTTAATCCCTTCACAATCGTCTTGCTTGTTCTCACTCTTGTCTCAATACTGACTGACATTGTTTTAGTCCCCGTGGCTGAGCGCAACTACTTTACTGTCATCATGGTGCTAGCCATGGTGGTAATCAGCGGTTTCATGAAGTTCATTCAAGAATCTCGTTCACAGAAAGCCGCCGCTCGCCTTTCTGAAATGGTCAGAACAACGATTTCTGTCATGCGCTCTGGCGAAAGAAAAGAGATCCCAATCGCTGATGTAGTAGTGGGTGATTTAGTGTTCTTAGCTGCGGGAGACATGGTCCCCGCCGATGTGAGAATAGTCCAATGCAAAGATATCTTCGTGAGCCAATCAGCTTTGACTGGGGAAAGCGTTCCCGTGGAGAAGACTGCTGAAGCATCCAAAGATCACTTCTCTTCTACTCTTGAATATCGCAACCTCGCCTTCATGGGAAGCAACGTCATCAGCGGAAGCGCGACCTGCATTGTTGTCTCCACCGGTGAGAAGACGATGTTTGGATATCTAGCCAAGCAAATCCGCCGCAAGAAAGTTACGACAAGTTTTGACAAAGGCATTAACGCTATCTCATGGGTTTTGATTCGCTTCATGCTGATCATGGTTCCCATCGTGTTCTTGGTCAATGGCTTTTTCAAATCTGGTCCGAATCATTGGATTGATGCGATTATATTCGCCTTAGCGGTCGCGGTTGGCTTAACTCCCGAGATGCTGCCGATGATCGTCTCATCCAACTTAGGCAAAGGCGCTATTGTGATGGCGCGCAAGAAAGTCATCGTCAAGAACCTCAACTCCATTCAAAACTTTGGTGCGGCCGATATATTATGCACTGACAAGACGGGAACTCTCACTGAGGACCGCATTGTCCTTGAATATCACTATAATACCCACGGAGAAGAAGATATCCGCGTCTTGAAACACGCCTTTTTAAACAGCTATTTCCAAACTGGCCTCAAGAATTTAATGGATCGCGCCATCATCGATCACGTCGCTGAAAAGCATCTGCAAGAAACTTGGAAAGACTATGTCAAAGTCGATGAGATTCCCTTTGATTTTGCTAGGAGACGCATGAGTGTCATTGTCGAAGATAAATCTGGAAAACAACAGATGATTACTAAAGGTGCAATCGAGGAAATGATCAAAGCCTGTTCATTCGCTGAATATAACGGAATCATTGAACCGCTCTCCGATGAACTTCGCTCCATCTTGCTCGCAAAAGCGGAAGATTATGGTCTCAGAGGCCTACGAGTTTTAGGATTAGCCCACAAGAATGTTTCTACTAAAGAACACGAGTACACCGCGAAAGATGAAACCGGCATGATCTTAATTGGCTACCTAGCGTTTTTGGATCCGACCAAGCCCAGCGCGAAAGAAGCGATTGATACCCTCGAGGAATACGGCGTGAAAGTCAAGATTCTCACCGGCGATGGTGACTCAGTGACTAAATATGTCTGCAAGCAAGTTGGAATTAATGCTGATACCATTTTGCTCGGCAGCGAAATCCTAAATATGACTGATGAACAACTGTTAGAAGCTTCTGATCGCATTGATGTATTCGCTAAACTGACTCCAGATCAAAAGACCCGCATTGTAAATATTCTCCGCCAGAAACATGTGGTTGGATTCATGGGTGATGGCATCAATGATGCCGCTGCGATGAAAGCCGCGGATGTCGGCATCTCGGTGGATACCGCTGTTGATATCGCTAAGGAATCAGCGGATATCATTATGCTGGAAAAGAACCTAAATGTTTTAGGCAACGGCATCATCGAAGGTCGCAAGACCTATGCTAATACCATCAAATACATCAAGATTACTGCTAGCTCAAACTTTGGCAATATGCTTTCCATTTTGTTAGCGAGTGTCTTCTTGCCTTTCTTGCCGATGCTCCCTCTTCAGATTTTGATTCTCAACCTCATCTATGACATCTCCTGTCTAGGTCTGCCATTCGATAATGTCGATGAAGATTACCTGAAATCGCCCCGCAAGTGGGAAGCTGCTTCAATTACTAAGTTCATGCTGTGGATTGGACCAGTCAGCTCAATCTTTGATATCACAACCTATGTATTAATGTTCTTTGTCGTTGGACCGATGGTGTTTGGCGGGCAATTCGCCAGCCTTGATGCCGCGACACAGCTATCCTTTATCGGTATGTTCCAAGCTGGTTGGTTCATCGAATCTCAATGGTCTCAGTCATTAATTATCCACTCTTTAAGGACTCCAAAAGTCCCCTTTATTCAAAGCCGAGCTTCCTGGGTTGTTATTGGACTGACGGGTTTGGGCATCGTCATCAGCACCCTTCTTCCTTTGCTAGTCGGCTTTGGAGAAGGGCAGATCATCATGCCTTGGATCTTCTACGTCTTGTTAGCGGGGACATTGGTCTTATATGTTTCCTTCGTCTCTATCGTCAAAAAATTCTACTTAAAGAAATATCACGAATGGCTATAGGAATGGTAGAGTCAACCATTCCCTTGTCCTCGCTGCTGATATGGAGTTGAGCTGAACATCATTGCTACCTAACAGGTAGCATTTTATAATAAAAATATGGAAATCAAAAAGCTTACCAAACTCAGCGAAATAAATAAGTATGCCAACTGGTTCAGCAGCAAATGGGGAATATCGCTTTGCGCATATCTTGAAAGCATGAAGGAATCTATCGAAAAGAAGAAGGCTGTTCCATCATGGTTTCTTGCTTTTGATGGCAGTTTAATCGCGGGAGGAGTAGGCATCATCGCTAACGACTTCCATGAGCACAAAGATTTAACTCCCAATATCTGCGCTTTGTTCGTTGAAGAAGCATATCGCGGAAAAGGCTTAGCGGGTGAACTGCTGCAAACCGCGTGTGATGAGTGTCTCAAAGATGGAATTCAAAAAGTTTATCTATTGACTGATCACAAGAGGTTTTATGAAAGATATGGCTGGAAATTCTACGCCGATGTCAAAAATGAAAATGAAGACTCGACCAGCCGTTTATATATCAAGCAGATTAACCCAAAGGGCAATTATAAGGAGAGAGTTTATCAATATCTCAAGCTCATTCCCAAAGGACGCGTTTCGACCTATGGAGATGTCGCCGCATATCTCGGCAACAAGAAATTAGCGAGAGTGGTGGGAAATATTTTGCACGATAATCCCGATCCCATCGGACAGCCTTGCTTCAAGATTGTCAACTCCGAAGGGAGGCTGTCATCAGTCTTTGGCGGCGATGGACCTGACCTTCAAAAAGCGAGGCTCGAAAAGGATGGTGTGACTGTCACTAACTATCATGTTGATTTGAGCAAATATCGCTGGAAGATCGATCGATAAATTATCAAAGCACATTAATAGAATAATGTTTTTTCCTATGCTATAAAGATTTTAGAAAGTAAAGGAGAACAATTTATGAACTATCTCATCATCTACGCCCACCCCTACGAAAAGAGCTTCAATCACGCTGTGCTCAACGCTCTTGTACAAAACTTGGAGGATAGCCATCAGAATTATGAAGTCATCGATTTATATAAAGATCATTTTAATCCCGCTTACGATTTAGAAGAGCTCCGCTTATTTGGCTCCGGTCAAACTGCTGATCCCCTAGTGAAAAAATACCAGGATATGATCAAGAAAGCTGAGCGATTAGTTTTCATCTTCCCCGTTTGGTGGAGCGACCTTCCAGCGATTGTCAAAGGCTTCATCGACAAAGTGATGAAAAAAGAATTCGCCTATGTCGCCACCAAAAACGGCTTGAGAGGGACGCTGACATATATCAATAAAGCCTTTGTCTTTACGAGTGCCTCTTCCACCAAGTGCTTTATTAAGTATTTTGCAGGCAACGCCATCGAGAAGACCTTCATCAAAACTTCATTGAAGCAGATGGGTATTAATAAGGGCGAATGGCATCACATCAGCTTCAAGACTGCCGATACAATTCAGAAGCGCCAGAAGTACCTCGCCGATATCGCAAAGGTTCTCAGATAGCATCTAAATAAGTTCAATAGACTAGGCTATTGATGAAGTTCAAGACTTTCGTCGATAGCTTTTTTGTTCATCGAAAAGGGAAGAATATGGTAATCTCTTTAACACTATTTGTAAAAAAGGGTATAATTTAATAAGTTTAGAAAGGAATTTCATTATGTATTGCCCTAAATGCGGAAAAATTATTGATGATAACTCATCATTTTGCCCTTCTTGCGGAGTAGATGTTAATCACGGAGAAGCCCTCCCCAAGAAAAAAGATGCCAACAAATCTGTCTTCGCTTCCGTCGCCGTTGTCTTCACGACAATCAGCGTGCTATGCTTGCTGATTTCGTTCTTGCTAGGATATCTAGTCAAAGAACCTTCCGCTTCGGCTTTTAATATCTTTGCGACGACCTTTATCATCGCGGCCTTGCCCTTCTACATCATCTCTTTAGTGAAGAACGTCTTCGCCAAGAGATCAGTGCTTAATCCTCTCCTATCCTTAGTATTTATCGCCGTGGCTTTCATTTTCTGCCTCATCACCTCGGTCTCTTTAGCTACCGTGATTAACTCGACAGTGAATGAACCTCACTCCTTCTATCTATCTGTGGTCTCGATGGCCTTCGCTTTAGAGGTCGCAGCGATTATCTTCGGCACTCTCTCCATCAAGCAGCAATAATTGATAAACCGATTAATAAAAAATGGCAAACCTCGAGTTTGCTATTTTCTTTTTATATGGGTTTATTTATAATAAATCTCAGTAAACGGGAGTAGCTCCAGTTAGTAACCGTCAACACGATAGAAATATCCGGAAACTAACCATGATTCATGTGCGAGACGAATACTACTTAATTTTGTAAGGAGTAATTGCCTATGTTTGAAACAAAAAGTGCAAAAGAAACCGTCCAAGAATTAGAGGTCAATCCCCAGCAGGGATTATCGACTGAGGAAGCCACTAAAAGGCTCGTGACCCATGGCTATAATCGCCTGACAGAGAAGAAGAAGAAATCCATTTTTGCTGTGTTCTTCTCTCAATTTAATGATCCGATGATCTATATTTTGCTCGCCGCTGCTCTATTGAGCATCGGAATCTCAATTTATAGTTATTTCTCTCCCGATATTGTCGACAAACCCTCGATATTAGAGATCATCTCTGATCCAATCATCATCCTAGCGGTCGTGGTTCTTAACGCTACGATCGGCACGGTGCAAGAGGGAAAAGCCGAGAAATCTCTCGAAGCCCTCAAGAAGATGTCATCTCCCACCTGCGTGGTGAGGCGCGATGGCAAAATCGCGGAGATCCGAGCAGAGGAACTAGTTCCAGGCGATATCGTCATCCTCGAAGAGGGGCGCACAATCCCCGCCGACCTGCGCTTGCTCGAATCAATTAACTTGAAAACCGATGAATCATCTTTAACTGGTGAGTCTCTTCCCGTGGAAAAGAATGCTCACTTTGTCTTCACTGAAGCGGTGGGGGTTGGCGACCGCGTCAACGCCGCTTATATGTCCACCCCTGTCGTCTACGGACGAGGAGAAGGCGTCGTCATCGCTACTGGCATGAATACCGAGACTGGCAAGATTGCCAAGATGCTCTCCGAAGACCAAAACGAGACCACCCCTCTGCAAAAAAAGTTGGCGGGAATCTCTAAATTCTTAGGAATTATTACGATTGTTATCGTCATCTTGATCTTTGGCGTGCAGATGATTGGCTTAGTTCTGCATCCTGGAGACAACTGGTTAGTCACCATGATCGATGACTTTATGCTCGCTATCTCATTAGCCGTCGCCGCCATCCCTGAAGGATTACCAGCCGTTGTGACCATTGTCCTCGCTCTAGGCGTCCAAAGAATGGCAAAAGCCAATACCATTGTCCGCAAGCTCCACTCGGTGGAAACTCTCGGAGCTGTCTCCGTGGTCTGCTCGGATAAGACTGGTACCTTAACTCAAAATAAAATGACTGTCGTTCGGGCTTATATGAACGAGCAAATCGTCCCTCAAGGAGCTCTTGATAATGAACAGCTCCATTTCCTTTCGGCTGGCCTATCACTCTGCAGCAACGCCTCCACTGATAATGGCGTGTTTGGCGATCCCACCGAAGTCGCCCTTGTCGAATTCGCAAATTATCATGGGCAGCACAAAGCTCTTCTCGAAGAGAAAGCCCCTCGCATTGACGAGTATCCCTTCGATTCAGTCCGCAAGATGATGTCCACAAAGCACCGCTATAACGGAGAGGAAATCGTCTTCACCAAAGGAGCGATGGATTCCATCTTAAAAGGGACCACTCAAATCTATCTTAATGGCAAAGAAAGACCAATTACCGATGCCGATAAAAAGAATATTCTCGCCGCCTCTGATGTGATGGCTCACGATGCTTTAAGAGTTCTGTGTCTCGCTTATAAAAAATCATCCAAATTAACCGAAGATGATTTGATCTTTGTCGGCTTAGTGGGCATGATTGACCCACCTCGCCCAGAAGCCAGAGAAGCCGTCGAAATCTTTAAAAAAGCTGGTATCACAACCATCATGATTACCGGTGACCATAAGACTACCGCCTTAGCTATTGCTAAGCAGCTAAATATTGCCACCGATGAATCGCAAGCGATGTCTGGAGAAGAGATCGACGCTCTCACCTTTGAACAGCTGCAAGAAAAAGTGAAGACTGTGCGCATTTTCGCCCGTGTCTCACCAGAGAATAAAGTTTCGATTGTCAAAGCCATCAAAGCTAATGGCAACATCGCTGCGATGACCGGAGATGGCGTCAATGATGCTCCATCGCTCAAGAGCGCAGATATTGGCATTGCCATGGGCATCACTGGTACTGACGTCGCTAAAGGCGCAGCCGACATGGTTCTCGCTGATGATAACTTCGCCACCATCGAAAAAGCCGTCGAAGAAGGCCGCGGCATTTACAACAACATTAAGAAGACAGTCGTTTTCTTGCTCGGCAGCAATATCGCCGAAGTGCTGACGATGTTTGCCATTGTCTTGATTTCCTTTATTGGTTCGCTCAGTGGTGATAGCGCTACCGCTAATCTGCCAGTGCCCCTATTATCCGCTCATATCTTATTTATTAACTTGATCACTGACTCCCTGCCCGCTGTGGCTCTAGGAGCCGATGAAAAAGATCCAAGCGTGATGAATGATAAGCCCCGCGATCCGAAAGAGTCCTTATTTGCTAATGGCAGCATTGCCCTAATGCTTGGCTATGGATTCCTGATTATGCTTGGCACCTTGCTCGCTTATTTCTTAGTGCCATATATTGAAGGCAATCATACCTGGGGAGAGATTGTCATGGCTCTCTATCAAGACGATCGAATCCGCATGATGGCGCAGACATCAGCGTTCTCAGTCCTCGCTATCTCCGAACTATTCCATATGTTCGGCATGACTTCGATTCGCAAATCGGTCTTCCACAACTTCAAAAATAAGAACTATCTCTTATGGGTAGCCTTCGGCTTAGGGGTGGTTCTCCAATTCGCCGTCGTGGAAATTCCCGGCTTGAATACTTTCTTCAAATGCTCGGCGCTAGATTGGCAGCATTGGCTCTTGGTTTTTGCCTTGAGCATAATGCCTATCGTCGCTCACGAAATCGTCGCCTTAATTCTCTATCTTGTTCGCAGAGGGAAACAAGGAAGACTAGCAAAGTAATAATATCAAAATTTATTCGCTTAAAATCGTTGCAAGTTTTTTCAAATTTGCATATTATATTTAAGCGATTAAGTTGCCGACTTAGCTCAACCTGGTAGAGCAACTGAATCGTAATCAGTAGGTTGTAGGTTCAATTCCTATAGTCGGCACCATCCTGGGTATTTAGCTCAGCTGGGAGAGCATCTGTTTGACGTACAGAAGGTCGGGGGTTCGATCCCCTCAGTACCCACCAAAATGAAAAAATGTCCCTTATGGGACTTTTTCTTTGCTCGCCTTTATGTTTTAATTATATCGTTGCATGCGTAGTTCAGTGGCAGAACGTCAGCTTCCCAAGCTGAATATGCGGGTCCGATTCCCGTCGCGTGCTCCGATAGAGAACAAGAGATTGATACTTGAGTATCAGTCTTTTTAATTTAAAACAAATAGCCCAATTATTTGTGATAAAATAAACATAAACACATTGCTGTTTTAAAATTTAAAACGCCAATAGATGAGGGAGAAATCGAAATGAATAAATTCTCAGAGATTAGCATCTTTCAAGTTAAACTCGATAAGGTCAACGAATTTGAATCTATTATGATCCAAGCTACTAAGGTATTAAAAGAAAGCCAGGGATGCAGCAAAGTTCACCTAGTAAAAAGAACGCATTATATAAAAGATATGGACACGATTAGAGGTGGGGATTCTCCGGATGCATTAACTCGAGCAGTCAAATGCGTCAAATATTCGCTTTATTTAGAATTTGACACTAAAGAGAACTATGGTTTATCCCAAAAGAATTTATATGAGACGTGGTGGAAAGAAATAGATAAATGCTTAATTGTTCCTCACGACAAACTGCTAGGCGAAGTGATTATCTAAAGCTTGTGCCTATTTTTTGAGAGAGTTGGGACAAGTTTAACAAAGTTTGATTAGTTATTGGACAAAGGAGAAATATTGATAAATGAAAAATACAAAAGTATGCCCAAAATGCCATAGCGAAAACATCGTTAGATATGATGAGTTCTTTGGCCAAAGCGCTTCCAATCAAGGCACATTTTTGCGCACCTCAATGTTTAGTGGTGTGAATCTCCGCATCTACGTTTGTTGCAATTGTGGTTACTCGGAGATTTGGGTTGACGAAGAAGACTTAGAAAAAGTTAAAGCCAGCAAAAATGCTCAAAAAATATAGCATCATCTAGCATTGCTTTCTTACCTGATGCATCGTATCTTCTCCTCTGAAATTATTCTATTAGAGCGAAAAAAAGAAACTCTACGACACGTGGATGTAAAAATAAATTAATTAAATGTAATATGATGTCGAAAGCAGGAAAAACGATATGGATTTAAAGAAAACAGGTGCCTTTATTAAAGAATCGCGAAAGGCTAAAGGCCTCACTCAAGAACAGCTAGCAGAAAAATTAAATATTAGTTTTAAGACCGTCTCTAAATGGGAATGTGGGAATGGTTTTCCCGATGTTTCGATTATGGCTGAACTATGCGCCGCTCTATCTATTACCGTTAACGATCTCTTGAATGGTGAGCATATTGATTCCAAAGATTATATTAATAAAGCTGAACAAAAGCTAATTGAACTACACGAGATGAAAATCGCTGGCGATAAGAGATTGCTTGATGCCGAAATAATCATTGGCTCATTCGCTACAATCGTAGTCCTGATCTCGATAGTTGCTTTTGCAATATTAATAGAACAAGGCTATTACTTGTATGGAATACTATCAATTGTGTTTGGCTTCCTATTATTTATTCCCTCAGTGGCCTTTTGCCTACTCATCGAACAAAAAGCTGGATATTACGAATGCAAAAAATGCGGTCATCGCTTTATTCCCACTTACTCACAAGTTTTTTGGGCCCCCCACTCCGGCAGGACCAGATGGATGAAATGCCCTCATTGCCATGAAAAGAGCTGGTGCAAAAAAGTAATTAAGTAAATTGATGGCTTGTGTTTATAAAATCATCTTTAGCAATTAAAAAAAGCCAAAAACACGGCATCGATATAAAAAATAGAAATTAAGTATAAAAGATCTCTTCTTTGGCTTTAACGAGTGCAATCGTTATTTTGCACTTTTTTGTGGTAATAACTGCTACAATTATTAATTAATATGGACGACAAATTAAAAGTCTTATCAAAAATTGCACGCATTTTAAATTCCCGCTCAATCACTTGGGCGGTTGGAGCATCATTGTTGCTGTATTTTAAAAATTCAACCGACCATTTTAATGACATTGATATCATGGTTTCAGAAAACGATATAGAAAAAGCCAAAGAGATTCTATTAAAAGTGGGAGAGTTAATGCCTCAAAGCCCTAATAAGCAATATAAGACCAGACATTTTCTTGAGTTTGTCATCGATGGTGTTGATGTTGATGTGATGGCAGGATTTGTAATCGTAAAAGATGGCATTGATTATGAATGTCCATTTAGCCAAGACCAAATAGCAGAATCTATTCAGGTAAACGGAGAAGACATCCCGCTTCAAAACCTAAAGGACTGGCGGAGATATTATGAGCTGATGGGAAGAGCCTCAAAAGTAAAAATGATTGATCGTAAAGATTAACTAATAGCGAAGAGCACTCAAGTGCCCCTCATAAAATATGATGTTAGCATGACAAGAATTTGGTAAAATAAATCAACATGGATCAAATAAAAAAAGAAATTGCTGAACACTATGATATTAATCCTAAAAAAGAATGGGATCGCTTAAAAAAAGACCATCCCTTTGAATTTAGAATCACTACCAGAGTGATGGACAGATATATCAAGCCAGATGACTCCATCCTAGACATCGGAGGGGGACCGGGCAGATATTCTATTCACTATGCCAGGAAAGGTCACTCAGTCACTCTTTTTGATTTATCAAAAGAGAATGTCGCATTTGCCAAGAAGATGGCGAGAAACCATCATGTCAAAATGAAGTTCGAAGTGGGAGATGCTTGCGATTTAAGCCGATTCAGAGACAATTCCTTTGATCAAGTTTTCTTGATGGGGCCTCTATATCACTTACTCAATCTTGATGATCGAAAGAAAGCCGTTAGCGAAGCCATTCGAGTTCTGAGACCCGGCGGCCATTTATTTGCCTCCTTTATATCTATTTTTGGTGGGATGATTTTCGTCATGAAAAATGATCCTCGATTAGTCTTTCTTCCCGAAGATATTCCTTTCTATGAGCATTTCTTTAAGAATGAAAGCTTTGGTGGAAAAGGCTTTACCTATGCCTTCTTTGCTACCAAAAAAGATGTCTTTGATTTATTCAGCCAATATAAAAATATTTTGTCTTATGTTACTTTCTTCGGACAAGAAGGTATTTTAGCTCCCAACGAATTCGAAATGCTGAAGACCACGAAAGCCGCAAGAGAACAATTCATTGAATATTCCTATCGCCTCTGCGAAAATTCTGATTATTATCACATGAGCGAGCATTTCATGTACGTCGGCAAAAAGGATTAGTATCAGCCGTTGAATTTGGTCTATCTATAAAAAATAACGATTTTTCATTTTGATTAAAAATGGCAAAAATCGATAAAAAAACACCAAAATATTCAATTCTTTCTTAAATTTTGATTTATTTTATATGAAAAAGTAGGCAATTAAAATTAGGCCCTCATTTTATTTTTCATTAAATAATAAATTTGGATTTTTTGATTTTTTTCATCATCCATTTTAAACCCGCTTCTCGCCCAATAAAGTACCATTTGAAAAAAATCTCATCTCCTCTAATCTTTTTATAGAACTTGTTTTTTGCTAATGATATTGATGCTTCCTCCAAAATGCGCTGGTTTCTATAAAATATTTTTTTGCGCATTAAAACCCATTGAAAAAAAGTGATACAACTCTATTGACAACAAATAGAAACTGTAGTAATCTTTAGCCATCAAAAGTGAAAGCTTTTAGAATCGAGGGGAAAACATGAGTAAAAATATCAAAAAAATGGTTGTCGCTGTCGCAGCCTCCTCCTTTGCAATAGTTGGCTTTGTGGCCACGTTGGTAGGAAAATCAGTTCCCAGCATATTAGCTGAAGGTGCAGGTTCAGGTGTTTCAACATTGAAATTGACTTGGGATTTTTCGACATCTACTGGAACAAGTACCACAGCTTTCACAACCTCAACACTAAAGACATTCCTTGAATCATTTGATTCTCCTGACACTTCTTATACGGTTTCAGCGACAAACAACACTTATAAAGGATCTGGATCCACAACGGATTCTTGGCCTGATGATAACTGGAAGTTTTCGAGCAGCTCCACAGCTGGAGCCGCGACCATTACCGGATTGCCTACCTATGGATATGTCAAGGTCTGGGCATATCAATGGTCAACGGACGTGGCCTCTCTAGCAATTAATGATGGAACAGCCCAGACTATCTCTGGAAATGCCTATAATTTGTATGAATTTGATGTTGTTGACACCACATCGTTTAAAATTGTTGCAGTCAAACGTTCCATGATTCAAAAAATTGAATTTTGGGGATGCTAATTTGATTCTTAAATAATTAGCGAGAACTGAAATTGAAAAAATGAAGACCTAGGAAGAAGACCTAGGTCTTTTTTAATTGATGAAATAAAAAGTTTTTCCATTGACTATATGAATGAGCGTTCATATAATAATCCCAGGTAAAAAATGAAAAAAACATCTCGAATCGAAAAAATTAACAAATTGTTCTCAATCGCTGCTGATCAAACAAGATTGAAAATAATGATCTCTCTATTAGATGAGAGCCGTTGCTGTTGTGGCAAGCCTCACGATTGCGGGCAATGCCAATGCTTAACTTGCATGCCTTATAAAAGCGTGGGAGATATCGCTAAAGAAATAAATGCTTCGCCTTCATTGGTCTCACATCAGATTCGCGTGCTCCGAGAGGCCGATCTAGTGACTAGCAAAAAAGAGGGATTGAAAGTATTTTATCGCCTGAAAGATGGACATGTTCAGCAGTTGGTATGCGTCGCAATCGAACATGTGGAGGAGGAAAAAAAACATGATTAAAAAAGTATATGAAATCACTGGCTTTGATTGCGCGAATTGCGCCGCGAAAGCCGAAGCTCATCTAAATAAATATCCCGGCATCGCTTATGCGCGAATCGATTTCGCGGGCAATCATCTTTATATTACCTATCAAGATAAAGAGCTATTAGAAGATGAAATATTGGCCATTGTTCAGGAAGTCGAAAGCGACAAAATCGAAATTAAAGCCGTCGATAACAAAATTCATAAGCTCAAGTTATTTGATCGGCATACTATCATATTAATTGGTCGAATTGTCTATGCCATTTTAGTGATATTGCTCTGTGGTTTTGTCTTGAAGGACAATAGCTTCTATTGGTGGAGATTTGGTCTATATCTTTCAGCGGTAATCGTTGTTTCCTATGATGTTATCTATAAACCGATCTATAAAATCTTCCATAAGCAAAATCCTATCGATGAATACTTATTGATTATGATTGCGGCAATCGGAGCCTTTGTCCTCGCTTCGCTGCAATATAAACCCAGCTCTGATCCACTCCCCACGTTTCTTCACGAAGAGCACATTGAAGCCATCATGGTGGTGGGTCTCTTCCAAATCGGGCGAGTCGTGGAAGCCATCGCGACTAAAAAGAGTCGCTTTGCCGTCCTATCAGCGATTAATTTAAGGGCAGAATTCGCCAACCGATTATCGGATGATGGAATTACCCTTGTCAAACCAGAGAATTTAAAAATTGGTGATGTAATCATTGTAAAAACTGGCGAATCCATCCCTGTCGATGGTCGAATCATCGAGGGAGAAGCCTATCTAGACTTATCTTCTCTCACTGGGGAATATATCCCAGTACGAGTCGAAAAAGACCAGCAAGTGCTGAGTGGATGCATTCTCAAAAGTGGCACCTTGACCATTCAAGTCGAAAAGATGTACGTCGATTCGACAGTTTCCAAAATCATGAATTTGATATCTACGAGCGGTGAAAGGAAAACCAAAGCCGCCAAGTTTATCACTAAATTTGCGCGTTGGTATACACCTCTCGTCGTCGTCGTTTCCCTTCTCTACATTTTAATCGTTGGGTTAGTTACCAAGCAGTGGCAAGAAGTGACATACCAAGGCCTAGAAATATTAGTTATCGCTTGTCCTTGCGCGATTGTCATCAGCGTCCCGCTTGCCTACTTCTCCGCGATTGGACTTTCTAGCAAGCACGGAATCGTCGTCAAAGGAACTGATCGTTTTGATGATTTAGTGAAGATGCGCCTTTTAGTCACCGATAAAACCGGAACCTTAACGCATGGCTCTTTCTCTATTCAATCCATCGTTCCTACTTCAGGAGTCAAAGAAAGCCAGCTTCTCGAATCGCTTTACGCTGCGGAGTGCCTCTCTAATCACCCGATTGGAAAAGCCATCTGCCATGGGCATAATTTCCGCAAATTAGCCGCAGAACAAAGAGATTTTAAGGAAATTCCTGGCTTAGGGACAGAGACAACCTATCGCAAAAACAACATTATCGCGGGCTCCAAAGTCTTCTTTTCTAATCATGGAATATCTACTCCCGACGTCATTGAAGTCGGAACCCCGGTCTATGTCGCAAAAGGTGGAAAATATCTCGGCTATGTTCTCTTGGCTGACCAATTAAAAGAAGATGCTCAGCCGATGGTGGATTTATTGCATCACGACAATATTGAGATACTTCTATTGACTGGCGATAAAGAAGAGAACGCCAAGGGTCTCACTCAGTCATTAGGTATTGACCGCTATGTGAGCGAGCTCTCTCCAGAAGGCAAAGCCAAAGTATTGGAAATTGAGATGGAAAAGCAAAAAGGAGTGGCTTTCATCGGCGATGGAATCAACGATGCTCCTTCTATTAAGCGAAGCGATATTGGAATCGCGATGGGAGGTATCGGCAGCGATACCGCCGTGGAAAGCTCAGACATCGTCATCATGAACGATGATCCTGCTAAAGTTTACGATGCCTATAAGATTGCCAAGATGGCTCGCAATACTGCTATCTTCAACATCGTGTTCTCATTATTCGTCAAGATTACTGTCATGATTTTAGTGATGACGGAAATAAATATTCCGATGTACATCGCTGTCTTAGCTGATACAGGGCTCACGGTGCTGATGGTTATTAACTCATTGATCCTCTTATATCGAAAAGTCAAAAGACCAAAAATATAGAGATTATATCAAGATTAAAAACATTCTACTTCTCGAGATTGAGGAGTAGAATTTTTATTTTGCTCAATAGAGAAACAAATCATTATTTATGGGTTAGGATAGGGTCATGAAATTAAAAGATTTGAAATTACCACATTACTCATTAACGGAAGAATTGATCTCCTCAATCTCTCACGGAATTGGCGCGTTATTAAGCATCATCGGGTTAATACTTTGTCTCATTAAAGTTATCCCGATGAACGACCCTTGGCGATTAGCCGCTACCCTCATCTATGGAATTTCTTTGATTGTCTTGTTCACTATGTCTTGCTTATATCACGCTCTCGGGCGCAATAAAGGCAAAAAGGTCTTGCGCATTATGGATCACAATATGGTCTTTCTACTAGTAGCGGGAAGTTATACCCCATTTACCCTTGTGGCTTTGAGACCCGTTAATATCTTTGGCTGGGGAAATTCAGTGGTGGCCTTTTTAATCTTCGCCTTTGTCTGGGGATTCTGCATTATTGGCACGATATTTAATTCTATTAACTTGAAAAAGTATTCTTGGCTGAGCATGACCTGTTACATCGTCGCGGGTTGGTGCATCATGGTCGCTTTTATTCCCCTTTGGGATGCGGTGGGGAGAACAGGATTTTTCTTGCTCCTATCTTCTGGCATAGCTTACACTCTTGGAGCGGTAATCTATGGGATTGGAAAGAAAGTACAGTACGCTCATTCCATCTTCCATTTCTTCGTTTTGCTCGGCGCCATATTGATGTTCTTTTCTATTTATCTGTTTGTCTTATAAAAGACCTCTCTAGTGAA
>DAOPYW010000020.1:0-16601 GCA_035353055.1 Bacilli bacterium | reverse complement strand
CATTTCGGGTCTTATTTTTTTAATCGTGTCAAGAGTTTGAGATGATGCTTTTCGATGAGGTTTAACGCCCTCTCGTAATCCACGGTTCGGAAATATTCCGGCCGATGAGCATCCGCGCCCACATAAACTTCAATTTTGTATTCGCTGGCAATTCGCCAGAAGTCTTCATTCGGATAGGTGAGGCCGTTATAGTCATTAAATAATACTGCCACAGTCATTCCTAAGTTGATCTCGAGAGGAATGTGCAGCCTTTCAGCTGCCTTGCAAATTCTTCTCGCGCATTCCTCACACCCCATCGTAAAAGTGCGAAAAGGAGTGACGAATATATCGGGATGGGCCACATAAGAAAACAGCCCAGTTTCCATCCCTTTAATCAAGTCATCAGTGTAGCGCTTAATCCGCTCATAGGGACAGTTCTCATAGAGGTACCAATGAAAGCCCTCTTTGTCGTAAAAGCAATGCTGGCCGAGAATTAAGTATTCAATGTGATGCTTGGATTTTAATTCGCGATAGTATTCCACATACTCGGGGAAGTATTCGCATTCAAAACCGAGATGAATGTTTATCTCTTTAGCGTATTTCTTCTTCAAAGAATTAATTGAGTTAATATAGTCGCCTAGTAGTTGATAATCACCCCTGATGCCCGGCTGAGGTCTTCCAGGGAGAAAAACATGATCAGAAAAACCGAGCTCTTTCATCCCTTGCGCGAGAGCGGCCTGGACAAAAGAGGCATCCTCGCCAAAAGCGTGCCCGCATCGATATGTATGAGTGTGGAAGCAATAATCAATTTTCATGAGCAACTCTCTCTAAGATAAGCGGTTCAGCAAGGGAAATCTTCTGGCTGTAGGTTTTGTTCTTTTCGAGAAGATTGATGTATTTGTCATTACCTAAATCGACTGAGATCTCTTTATTGCCAAAATTAAATAATCCAATCGCATTGGCTTTTTCAATTTTCAAGGCATCTTTGCCGATTAATGTGGCTTTGATTCTATCAATTTGGCTATCAGAGTCTTGATGCTTGAGGGCAATTAGGAACTTCACAAATTGATAAATAGATTCATTCTTCTCGCCCCAATTGACAGGGTCTTTTTCGAACAGCTCTGGTTTATGAGCGATGCCATATTCTTGGCCGGCATAAATAAAGGGACAACCGGGGAGAAAAAAGGAAAACGCTAGGGCGTTGCGAATTCTCCCTTCATCATTTTGCATCAGGTGAGCAATGCGATCATTGTCGTGATTTTCTAGGCAGTTTGCTCTTAGCATCGCGCTGGGCTGATTCAGGACATTTGCCAATTCCTTCAAGGAATTACCATATTTTAAATATCCCTCAAATTGCCTGAACCAATGGTAATTATAAAGCGAATCAAAGGTGGGAATCATATCTTCATCTTTGGTGGCATAGAATCCCTGGCTTACGAGCCAATTATAGAAAGAAGTGTCGACGCTTTCGGCGAGAAAAATGCACTTTTTTCCTAATTTTTTTCGCGCTTTTTTGAAAAAGCTGAGAGGAATCATCGTCGCGACATCAAAGCGAAAGCCATCGACCCCATGGGAAACCCAATATTTTAATACATCAACCAGGTAATTTTGCGTCTCTTCTTTATCGACATCTAGATCGACAATATCGCTCCAATCGCCGATGCGGTTTCCCAGCTTTCCGCTCTTATAAAAATAATAATCTGGGTGCTGCTTAATCAGGACATTATCAGGGGCAGTATGGTTAAAAACCATGTCGATAATGATTTTCATTCCTAACTCATGAGTTTTTTGGCATAGGATATGGAAATCATCCAGCGTGCCTAAATCGCTGGAGATAGAATAGTAATCTTTGCTAGCATAGGGAGATCCCCAGATGCCCTTTCGATTAAGCCTTCCAATCTCATTGATAGGCATGAGATAAATAATGTCCACTCCGAGCTCTTTCAAGCGTGGCAGGTCCGCAGTTATGTTTTTAAATTTGCCCTCTAATGAATGATTGCGGGGGAAGATTTGATAGATGACTTCGTTACTTTTTTGCATAGAATTATCCTATACCCATTATATCTGTAAAAAAACGGTAAAATACAACAAATAAATGAAGTTAGTAAAGTTAAACTTAACTTACTTTTATACAGTGTATAGTTTTTATCTTATTTATTTTTGATAATGTAATTATTTCTTATATTATAATTGCACAAGTGTTTAGGAATTAAACCTTCCAACCGCACTTTCTTATTATTAAAAACGTGAATGGCGTTTTTCTATCACCTAATTAAGGAGAGCTTTTTATGTTAAAAGTCAAAAAAAGGGACGGTTCCCTCGAACAATTTAAAATCGAAAAAATTGGGAGCGCTATCGAAAGAGCGTTCATGGCAGAGCACAAGTTCTTTAATCGGGACATCATCGACATGCTGTCTCTTCGCGTCACTGCCGATTTCAACTCCAAAATAAAAGAAGAAACTATCAGCATCGAAGACATTCAAGACAGCGTTGAAGTCGTTTTAATTCAAGCGGGATATGTCGATGTCGCTAGAAGCTACATCATCTATCGAAAGCATCACCAGCAATTAAGAGAGATCAGGGCAACCAATCTCGACTATAAAAATGTCATGGATAATTACATCAAAGTTAATGACTGGCGAGTCAAAGAAAACTCTACAGTCACTTATTCTGTGGGCGGTTTGATTTTATCAAACTCTGGAGCTGTCACTGCCAATTACTGGTTGAGTGAAATATATGATCCCGAGATTTCTAATGCCCATCGCCAAGCCGATATTCATATCCACGACTTATCGATGCTCACCGGTTATTGTGCCGGATGGAGCCTTAAGCAACTAATTCAAGAAGGTCTCGGAGGCGTTTCAGGGAAAATTACTTCCTCCCCCGCCAACCACCTCTCCACTCTCTGCAACCAAATGGTCAATTTCCTCGGCATCATGCAAAATGAATGGGCAGGCGCGCAAGCCTTCTCTAGTTTTGACACCTATCTAGCCCCGTTTGTGAAGAAAGACAATCTTTCCTATAAAGAAGTCAAACAATGCGTCCAATCGTTCGTTTATGGGGTAAATACGCCTTCTAGATGGGGAACTCAAGCTCCGTTTAGCAATATCACTCTCGATTGGGTCGTTCCAAATGACATGGCAGAACTGAACTGTTTAGTTGGGGGCAAAGAACTGCCCTTTAAATACAAAGATTGCGTCAATGAAATGGCCATGGTCAACAAAGCCTTCATCGAAGTGATGATTGAAGGCGATGCCAATGGCCGCGGTTTCCAATACCCAATTCCTACTTACTCTATTACCAAAACTTTTGATTGGAGCGAAACTGAGAACAATAAATTGCTCTTTGAAATGACCGCGAAATACGGGACTCCATACTTCTCTAACTATGTTAACAGCGATATGGAGCCAAGCGACGTGCGCTCGATGTGCTGCCGCCTCCGCCTCGACTTAAGAGAGCTGCGCAAAAAGTCTGGTGGCTTTTTCGGCTCTGGAGAATCGACTGGCTCTATCGGAGTTGTCACCATCAATATGCCTCGCTTAGCCTATTTATCGATCGATGAAAAGGATTTTTATGCGCGACTTGATAAAATCATGGATGTCTCCGCTCGATCCCTCAAAGTAAAAAGAAATACCATTACTGCTTTGCTTGAAGCAGGACTCTATCCCTATACAAAGCGTTACCTCGGTTCATTTAGCAATCACTTCTCGACAATCGGACTTGTCGGCATGAATGAGGCTTGCCTCAATGCTCGCTGGATTAAAAAAGATCTATCCCAGCCAGAATCGATTCAATTCACCAAGGAAGTCCTCAATCACATGAGAGAGAGATTATCCGATTATCAGGAATTATATGGCGATTTATACAATCTTGAAGCTACGCCAGCTGAATCGACTGCCTATCGCTTAGCAAAGCATGATAAGGAGCAATATCCTAATATCATTTCCGCCAGCGAGAATGGTCACACTCCTTATTACACTAATTCATCGCACTTACCTGTTAGCTTTACCTCTGACATTTATCGCGCTCTCGACATTCAAGATGGCCTGCAGACGCTCTATACTTCAGGGACGGTTTTCCACGCCTTCTTAGGACAAAAGCTTCCTTCTTGGAAGTCCTGCATGAATTTAGTCAGGAAAATTGCTGAAAATTATCATATTCCTTACTACACGATGTCTCCGACCTATTCCATCTGCAAAGAACATGGTTATTTGACTGGCGAGCAATTCGTTTGCCCAATCTGCGGGCAAAAGACTGAAGTCTACTCTCGCATCACTGGCTATTATCGCCCTGTTCAAAACTGGAATGACGGAAAGACCGAAGAGTACAAGAATCGCGAAAAATACGATCTCGAGAATAGCCACCTCACTCACTCGATTCAGTGCGATAGCAAAGCGAGCCCTAAAGAAAAGGTTCAACCCGAATTAAAAGAGCTCTTGCTTTTCGCCACTAAAACATGCCCGAACTGCAAGATGGCAAAGATGCTTTTAGACAAAGATGGAATTAAATATTCTGTGATTGACGCTGAAGTAGAGCGAGAATTGAGCGAGCAATACAACATTTCAAAAGCTCCAACTTTAATCGTTCCTAATGGCAATGGATACGATGTTTACGAAAACGCTTCGAACATTAAGGGATACATTGAAAGCTTAAAAAAACATGGTGCATGATGTTTTGATTATTGGCGGAGGACCATCAGGAATGACTGCTGCTCTCTATGTGCTAAGGAGCGGCAAGAATGTTTTAATTTTAGAAAAAGAAAACTTTGGTGGCCAAATCGCCACTTCCCCCCGCGTGGAGAATTTTCCTTCTATCAAAGAAATATCCGGGCTGGATTTTTCTGATCAACTGTTTAGCCAAATCACTGATTTAGGCGCTGAGTTTGAATTGGAAGATGTCCTTAGTTTAACTAAGGAGAATGGACTTTTTAAAGCGACGACAAATTATGGTATTCACCTGGCTAAAAGTGTGATTATTGCTAACGGTGTTACTCATCGGCACATGAATCTTCCTAACGAGGAGCATCTGATTGGAAAAGGCATATCTTTTTGCGCAGTTTGCGATGGCGCTTTTTACAAAGGACAAGAAGTTTATTTAGTAGGTGATGCTAATACAGCATTGCAATACGCAATCATGCTTTCGAACTATTGCCCAAAAGTTCACATGTTCACTCTTTTTGATAAATTATTCGGGGATGAAGTACTCATCGATAAAGTTAAAAAAATAGACAATATTATTATTAGACCTTTTATGAATTTGGTGGAATATCAAGGCGGGGATGAACTGACTGGTCTTGTCTTCGAAAATACTAAGGATTATACCCGTCATTCCTATCAGACAAATAATGTGTTTATCGCCATTGGTCAATTACCCCACAATGAATTGTTCAGCAGTTTGGTTGATTTGGAAAAGGGTTTTATCGTTACCGACGAAAATATGAGGACTAAGACTAGTGGCTTGTTCGCTGTTGGCGACACAAGAAAAAAGACAGTTCGCCAACTGGTGACCGCCTGCAATGATGGAGCGATTGCCGCTTTAGAAGCAGTTAAATATATTGGTTAATAACCGCGCAATTCAACTATTTTAACATATTTTTGCAGTATATTTTGAAACAATTTAGCTTTTTCAAATGGGACTTCATGGAGTCCTTTTTTTATTACGCCCTCTCGATCGACAAATTTTTGCAAATATAAGACTTTAGCGCCTTTAATAATTCTTCCAAGATTTTCTATGCTATCTTCGTCATGATATTCTTCGACGAGAGTAGTGCGGAATTCGTATTCAATATGATTATCCTTCAAATAATTAATTGTTTTTATAATTTCACCTTCATCAAATATCGAGACGCCGCAAGTTTTTGCATACATAGATAAACTATTTTTGACATCCATGGCTACATAGTTTAAGAGATGATTATCAACGAGATTTTTTAGAGCATTACAGTTCGTTCCGTTGGTATCAAGTTTGATCAAAAAACCAAGGCTCTTAATCTGCTCAATTCTCTCTTTTAATTCTGGCATTAATGTGGGTTCTCCACCCGTTATAACAACCGCATCGATTAAACTCTTTTTGGCTTTCAAATAATCGATGATTTCTGAAAATGGAATCCGTTTATCACTTTTTAGCACTGTCTCACCATTATGGCAAAAAGGGCAGCGAAAATTGCATGTCGGAGCAAACAAAACTGCTGAGACATAGTTGTCATAATCAAGAAGAGAAAAGGTGTCAATTCCGGCGAATTCCATAGTTTAATTATTATAGAGCATATTTGTGATATAAGTCATTCTTTTTTATACATAAAAAACTATGATATGCCACAGTATTTTGATACAATAACTTCATGGAAAAATTAATTATCAATTGGGATGAATATTTTATGGGTATCGCCCAGCTCTCTGCTTTGAGAAGCAAAGATCCCAGCACTCAAGTTGGTGCCTGCATTGTCGACGATGACAAAAAAGTTGTCTCTATTGGATACAATGGTATGCCGCGTCATATCGATGACTGCCAATTATCTTGGGAAAAAGGTGATGGTTTGGATAGCAAATATTTATATGTTTGCCATGCTGAAATGAACGCTATCTTAAATACTAGAAATGGAAGCGCTCTCCGCGGGTGCACGCTATATGTTTCGCTATTTCCATGCAATGAATGCGCTAAAGCCATTATTCAAGTCGGCATTAAAGAAATCGTCTATGTTTCCAATAAGTATAAAGATACAATCGCTATTCAAGCATCAATAAAGATGCTGAACTTAGCGGGTGTCAAAATTCGCCAGTATCAAGGGCGAGAAATCCAAATTACGGCAAAATAATATGACAATAAAAGAATATGTAAAAGTCCGCAAAGAAGAAATTAAAGATCAAGTCAGCAAAATGGCAAGACCACCTTTTTTGGTTATCGTGCAGATTAACGAAGATGCCGGAAGCAATGCTTATGTTCACGGAAAACTAAAAGATGCTGAAGAATTAGGTGTTAAAGCGGAACTTATCAAACTCCCGCTTGATGTCAGCGAAGCCGAGGCACTCAGAACAATTGAAAGACTCAATCGCGATAAAAGTGTTGATGGTTTTATTGTCCAGATGCCATTACCTCAGCAAATTGATGAAAACAAAATTAAACTTGCCATTAACCCAAATAAAGATGTCGATGGTTTCCATCCCTTAAGCAAACTATCACCCTGCACTCCAAAGGGAATAATGAATTACCTTCATCACGAAAATATCGCAATTTTAGGAAAAAATGCCGTGGTATTAGGGCGAAGCAATATCGTTGGAAAGCCAATGGCTCATCTGCTTTTAAAAGAGAGCGCCAATGTAACAGTCTTGCATTCGAAAACAACTCGGGAAGACAAAGAATTTTATATCTCTCACGCCGATATTATTGTCGTGGCCATTGGAAAAAAAGGTTTCCTCGATCACAGTTTTACCTATAAGAGTGACGCAGTTGTCATCGATGTCGGAATTACCAGAGATGAAAGCGGCTTGCACGGCGATGCCGTAACTGACTTGCCAGTGAAAATGCAAACTCCAGTTCCTGGAGGTGTCGGCTTGTTAACTAGACTAGCATTATTTGAAAATCTTTTAGAAATTGTAGGACAATAATTATGGAATTCAAAATTGAGAATACTTCAGTATACGGCCTAGACAAAGCTTATAAAGCATCGGGCAACCCTATGAGGACTATTATCGACAATAGTGATGTGAATGATAAAGACAAACTCAGAGCTCAGAAACTTGGCGGTGCTAGAAATGGATTAGGCCACGACAATTTTCTTAAAGGAATTATTGTCCAAATGGATGTTACTGCTCCACTCTATTGGTGGAAGCAAGCTCAGCGTTATCATTGGTTTGATTTCGTGTCTAGCCAATCGACAATGCACTGCTTATTGAAATTCAACGTTCAAACTCAGTGTGCTTCTGACACCAATTCTGAAGTAGTGGAACTAGTTGAGAAATTGAAAGAAAAATACCTGCAAATTCCCGATGATTCACCAGAAAAGACCAATAAATGGAGAGAATTAGTAGCTTCTCTTCCTTGTGGATTTTGCCTCGGAGCCACAATGACGACTAATTATCAGCAGTTAAAGACCATGTATATTCAGCGCCGAGCTCATCGCTTGACCGAATGGCATACTTTTTGCGCTTGGTGCGACACGCTACCAGACTTTTTAGAATTAACAAATGTGAGGAATATCTAATGGATTGCCCGTTCTGCCACATAAGAGAAGATAAAGGCTATTTATTTGAAAATCAAATGGCCTATGCAATATTGGATCACTACCCAGTTTCTGAAGGGCATACTTTAATTATTTCTAAACGGCATGCTGAGACCTTTTTCGAATTAACAGACGAGGAAGTGGTCGCCTTTCATGAATTGGCCGTGAAGGTTAAGCAATATCTCGAAGAAAAATATCATCCAGACGCTTTTAATATCGGTTTCAATTGCGGAGAATTAGCTGGGCAGACAGTAATGCACTGCCACATGCACATCATTCCTCGCTATCGTGGCGATTGCGATAATCCCCGCGGTGGAGTGCGCAAAATATTGCGTAAACCGAAAGTTGATTATTAATCTTTTTTGATTTTTCTATTAAAATTTTGCCCTTTTTCTTTTCGAATTAGGGCTTATTGTGTTATATACTATCAATATTGATAATCCGAGGAGGATTGCATGAATAAGAAAAAACGTATTATCATTGATATTTTTGGCAGTGATAAGGGACCAGAAACCGTCATTAATGGGGGATGCATTTTACTTGAGCACCATCCAGAGTTAAATATTACTTTTGTTGGCAGCAAGCAAATGATTCTTTCTGAATTGGCGAAGCATGGTTTTAAAGATGACCCGAGAATAAATATTATCCACACTGACTTATTCGTTAATAACTTTGATAACCCTGGAATGGCAATATTTCAAAAATCTGATGCTTCCATTTTCCTCGCCGAGCAAGCCCTCGCGGAAGATGAAGAAGCAATCGGCTTGCTAACCGCTGGAAGCAGCGGTTCCATTTTAATGGGATCATTTCGTTATTTAGCCACTGAAAATTTAACAAGGCCATGCATGGCTTCGATTTTGCCCTCTGCAAAGGTGGGGGAATTCGTTTGTTTAGTCGACACAGGAGCCTCAGTCGATTGCCTTCCAGCTCAGCTTCATGAGTTTGCTTGCCTTGGAAGAGATTTAATGAGGCAACTATATAAAATTGAAAGCCCAAAAATTGGCCTTCTCTCTAACGGAGCAGAATCGAGCAAGGGCAATAAATTAGTGAAGGAAGTTCATGGCATTCTTTCTTCTGATTCGACGCTTAATTTTGTTGGCAACATTGAAGGCAATAATGCCTTGTCGGGCGATTGCGATGTGCTGGTTGCTGATGGGTTTGCTGGCAACTTAGTTTTGAAGGTCACCGAAGGAACAGCCGCTCGGCTGATTAAAGAAATGGTGGTCTATTCCAAAGCTCACAATCAGCCAGATATCATGCCACTTGTTCATCATTTGATGAAAGTCTATGATATCTCCTCTTTAGGAGGAGGAATCGTGTTGGGAGTAAAAAAACCAATTATTAAATGCCGTGGAAATTCCAATGAAATGGCAATTTTCAATACCGGTGAGATATTGATTAATATCGCCGACAACAAGTCCTTCTTTGAAGGAAAACTAATTGATTAAAATAGGGGGAAATATTATGTTTGAAAGGTTAGTCGCTTTGATTAAACGGATTATGCCAGAAACTGATGTAGATAATGTCAGTTTAGAAACCCGTCTTGCCGATGACTTGGGGTTTGATTCGTTGGCGACGATGATGCTGGCGATGGAAATGGAAAAAGAATTCAAGATTCGCTTTAATGGCCCAGTCAATTTCCAAACCGTTGGCGATGTTATCGCATATTTAGAAAAAACAGCTAAATAGAATAGAGATAATTATGTACACAATATTCACTGATACCGATTGTGATATCACTCCAGAAATCGCAGCGAGATATGGTTATAAGCTCATTTCAATGCCCTACACTATTGAAGGAAAAGAAGTATATCCTTATGTTGATTTTGAGAAGTTTGATCACAAGGAATTTTATGATCGCTTGAGAAAGGGAGTTGTTCCTGTCACCAGCGCATTGCCACCCGTTGCTTATGTCGATTATTTCGAACCAGAATTTAAGGCTGGCCGAGATATCCTATATGTTCATTTTTCTGCTGCGATGAGCGCAACATTTAATTCCCTGCGTTTAGCGTTGGAAGAGCTTCATGAAAAGTATCCCGATCGAAAGCTCCATCTCATTGACACCAAAGGTATTACCTTAGGAAGCCATAACATTTGCCTTTCGATTGGCGAATTATATAGGCAAGGGAAATCAATTGAAGAGATCGAAAAGTGGGCGGATGAAAATGTCGACCACATTGCCTTTTATTTCTATGCTGACGATTTGAAATTTTTCGCAAAATCTGGCAGAGTTAGCGGCTTTTCGGCTTTTTTAGGCGGAATTATTGGCATTAAACCAATTATCTTTATCGACGAAAGCGGCACGATGAAAACCAAAGCAAAAGCAAGGGGCCGAAAAGGCGCCTTGGAAAAATTGCTTGGCTATGTCATCGAACTTGAAGACCATATCAAAGATCACCGTGTTATCATCGCTCATACAGATGCTCCAGAGATTGCAGAAGAATTTGCCAAGATGCTGAGAGAGCATTTCGGCGCTGATTTAAAAATTGATTTTGAAGTGGTTAATCCCACAGCGGGCTCACATTGCGGTCCTAACGCGATGGGTATAACCTTCCACGCGAAACATCGCTAAAAACAAATATAGAATTAGCTGGCGCGTATCTTGTGATATAGTTCCTCTAATTCTTTTTTTGTGAAAAGTTTTGGAGTTGGATATAGCGGGATCGATTCTTTATAGGCATGCCTTGCGAGTTTTGGAATATCATCATCCTTAATGATGGTACTGAATTGATTGACGATGCCTAAACGGCTATTTAATGATTCAATTTCTTCGATAAACCACGACGCTTTTTCGGCATCGCTATTCATCTGAGGACAAGATACAACATCTGCTAGTTCAGCCAGTGCCTTTTCGGCGCTTGTACCATATTTTTTTAGCACGATCGGAAGAATAATTGCGTTTGTATACCCGTGCGGAACATTATAAAAAGCTCCGAGGGCATGAGCTAGGGCGTGAACGCTCCCCACATAAGCTCGCGTGAAAGCCACCCCTGCTTGATAGGCAGCCACTTGCATGTTTGAACGATAGGGAGCAGAGTTTTCACCAGGCAAAGAGGCTTTCTCAATGTTTTCAAAAACTAACTTAACAGCAGAAACAGCGAATTTCTTTGTTTTTCTGGTGTTTGCTTTTCCAATGTATGCCTCCACCGCGTGAGTCAGAGCATCCATTCCAGTTGTCGCCATCAAATGGCTAGGAAGTTTCTCTAATAGAGTGAAATCTAATATGGCATAATCAGGAATCAGTTTTGGATCGTTAAGGCTATATTTTTCTTGATGTTCTTCATCAGTGACCACTGCCGCTAAAGTTGCTTCACTCCCAGTTCCGGCTGTGGTGGGAATTGCAATTAACAGAGGCAATTTGTGCCTGAGTTTCAAAAGACCATGCATGTCGCGGACGCTCATACTGGGATTGCTGCTGCGAGCGGCGATACCTTTTGCACAGTCGAGGACCGATCCTCCGCCTATAGCGATGACACAATCGCATTCCTCTTCAATATAAAGCTTTAATCCCTCTTCGATAGTGCGAATTTTGGGGTTGGCTTCGACATCATTGAAAAGAGCAAAAGGAAAGCGTTTCAAGACAAAAGAAGTCATTAAAGGATCAGCGAGTCCTAAGCGCGATATCGTCGCATCAGTGACCAAGAGAGCTTTATTCTTTTTCAATTGCTCAAGCAATGTAGGAAGATTGACAATAGCTTCGTGGCCAATCAAAACTTCTGGTTCTTTGATTTTTATGAACAGCGTGAAAAAATAAAGAATTTTTTGATACACCCTAATAAAGAATCGTTTGGTAACATTCATAACTTTTTACGAATCTATAATAACACCAAATATGATTTTCTTTTTAGTTAATTTGTTGGGCTCTATAATGAAATTAAGATATAAACGGGGGAGCGGATATGGCTATCAATAACGATAATGTCATCGCCAGCGAATTCCAGAATAATCGGCCAAAAAGAAAAAGAAAAAAAGGTTGGATTGTTTTCTTAGTGATTTTTCTCATCATTTTTGTTCTGCCGGTGTCTACCTTTTTTGGCTTGTTTTTCGATCCTACTCGCAATGCGATCCATGTCGATCCTGACCTGGAAATAAACGAGATGTTCAACACTGTTCTCGTTGATTCTCTTGATAATACTACTGATGCTGGCGACGAGAGGCTGGAGCTCGTGCTCACGCAAGATGACCTCAATCAATTGCTCTATATCGTCACCAGTTCTGCTCCTGCTGAAGTGACCAAATTTGTCCCCCAATTGGACGTAAAAATTAAAGGCGAACACTATGATTTTTATATCAATATTGATCTCTCTTTCTTTAAAACAAAAATAATCTTGAAGACCATTATCAGCGAAGATGATGTCAACCAAGCTTTCGTTTTCACCATCGAAGATATCGCGATTTGTCGCCTTCAAGGCTTAGCTTCTTTGACTTCTTCGATCTTATCTCAATACATTACCGACGACTCTATCGAGGAACTATTCAATGACTACCTGCACATGGAAGTCGATTTAAAAAATCGAAAGATTACTTATCCTGAGAGCAATCTCCTTCAAGATATTCAAAGCCTGACTAATTCCACTGGCTCTGAAGCAGCAAAACTGTATTTCTCCATTGTGGCTGAACTGCTTGATCAAGGCATTCTTGATTTTGACTTCGCTGGTCGAATTCAAACAAAACTAGCTCTTCCTCAGCTGATGACCAACGAGTATATCGATGGTGGCTACAATTTGAATCTAACCAGCGTGCTCGATGCTGCCGCGGCCGACACTAAGACTAAAATCGAGGGCGGAACTATTGCCAGCACTGATAGCGCTGCCATCAAGGACAATTTCTCCGCGTATTTTGATGCTAATGCCAACATTCCTGCCAGCGATGACCCCGGGGTGATTATGACCTCCCATATTCCGCCCATTTCCTCCTACACGGTCGGAGAGATCACTGATTTTAAAAACAGCAGTGACCCCACGCTTTCCTATATCACTGAGGCCGAGCTGAATGGATACATCGCGGACATCGCTTTAATCGGCACGACCTATATTGTCAGCGCTTATTACGACGATGTCGCGACCGTGCAATACATTACTACTGATAATTTCTATTGCAACTTCATCTCCAATGCAGACGGAGATTTTATCTACTTTGGCATTGGACTTAACATCAATGGTTGCCAAACCAATGTGGTTTTCGTCACTGAATATGACTCCACTGCCCCGACTCCTTCTTCCTCGATTGCTATGAAGTTTATCACGAGACAAATCTACTATGGCGAAGTGCTTTTATTCGATTCAGAACAGACCAACATTTCAGAAGGCAAGGGATCCCTAGTGTCTGCCTTATTCAATATGGTCGCTTCTGCGCTAGTCAACGTCGAGACGATGACCATCAACGAAGATGATTATTCAATCAACATTGAATTCGCTTTTGATACCGTCGTGCAAAATGCGATTGACTTGCTCAATGCGGCCGCTCCATTTGGTTCAGCAAAAGCTGATTTCTACGCAGATGATGAGCTAAACAGCAATGTTGGAAAATTAAAAGTTGTCTGGCAAAATGATTAATTTTTGTCAAAAGGTTGCCCATTATTGCTCGGCGAGAAACCATTAAGAACCCGCCTTTGAAGAATGAGGCAATAATGCTTATACTTAATGGGATAGTTAATATTGGAGATTATTATGAAGTGTGATAAATGCGGATTCATCTACAACAAAAAAGTTGATGTTTGCCCCTATTGCGGAAACGCAGTCCAAAAGACTAGAATGTCGTTTTTTGACAAATACATTCCTCTCAGCAGCTATTCCCGCATGTCGGTCCGATCAATGATTTATATCCTCTGCGTAAATATATTTTTATTGGGAGTCATTCTCGATTTAATTTACGGTTTTTATTCCGGATACCATTTCACAATTTACGGCTACTGCATCGGCCTTGGCCTGATAACCCTCATCGGAATAATCACAAGGCCAAAAGGCTTCATGAACACTTATGAAAAATTAAATTTATTTCTCATTGGTTTGCTGATTTTATACATTGTTTTATTGCCGGAAAACATCATCTATTTCATTTATTATGTCGCTCCGATTTTTTTCACTGCCAGCACGATAATTATGGTGACATTCAGCATCATTGAAAGAAAGAGCCTCCACCCCATCAAAACTATTTCTGATGGCTTCTTAAATTGGCTGCTCTCTCTCGCCGTCTTGATCTTCCTTCTCATCAATTTAACTTTTGGATCAGGAACTCCCATCCCGGAGCCGGCAAAGATTTTCGTCTATATCTCCTTTATTATCACGTCTTTGTTCCTCTTTAACTCCACACTTTTTATCGCAGCCCGGGTCATTTCGGAGACCAGACGACCATATGGAAAATAGGCAAGTCAAAAAAATTGGCATCGTCTTGTCTGGGGGCCTCGCTCGCGGAGCGGTTCAGCTTGCTTTTGCAAAGCAAATGGTCGAAAAGATTGGCTATGAAAGGCTGAAATTGCTTTCCGCATCTTCTATCGGCTCAATTAATGCCTACTCCATAGCCTGCAAATCATATGATCAAATGCTATCTCTCTATCGAAAGTTTGATATTGAATCCACCAAAGCATTAAACCTATATGTCCGCAACCGACTCTTTAACAAGATTTTCAATGGGATAGAAAGCAGCGAGATGGTGGTTCCCACCTATGTGACAGGGACGAAGCTATTCGGGCTTGAAACTTATTATTTTTATCTCAATAAAATGGACAGAAACAGCGTCCGTACCACGCTGAACATCTCGATGTCATTTCCGATGGTTAATGGCCCACATCGCCTTCATAAAAGAACGCTGTTCATCGATGGTGGAGCCACCGATAACATTCCAATTTATCCGATGCTTCACGAAGACTTAGATATGGTCATCATCCTGCATTGCTATCCAAAATACTATCCTCCGATTAAGCTCTTCTCTGACAAGACCATCGTCATCGATGTCGATGTCACCTTGGAATTAGACAAAAGCATCACCTCCTTTTCCTTCTCAAAAGATAAGTTAAATGACATGGCTGACATTGGAGAGGCCGAAGGAAAGAGATTCGCTGAGAATATTTTTTCCGATTACGATTGGGAATCGATTAAAAGCCGCTGCTTTGCTTTCACCAACTCGAACATCGAAAAGCGAAAGATGAAATCTGGCGACGGATTGATGAGCTTCGCCGATGTTTTAAATTGCCTGTTCAACATGAAGGGTTATGTTAGATAACATAAAGTGAAATATGGGTGTTTTTTTCCTCTCGGAATTTATTTTGAATAAAAAGATACAAACTGCTGAAAAAATAACTTAAAATAATAAAGCGTCTAGAAAGGAGACAACCGATGAAGCACAGCATTAAATCTCTGATTTGTTTAGCCTTAGTTTCGCTTCTTACTGCTTGCGGTTCTGGCTCTTCTATTTCGCTGAGCGAAGGTTTCGCTCGGGGCACCGCTATCAGAGGTTTTCAAAATAGCGATGATTTCGTTGACCCCTTATCTTTTAGCATCAAGAAATCCACCGAAGAAGTATCTCCTGAGAAGGCTACTAAAATAAAGATTACCAAGCAGGAAATAATCATCGATATAGTCCATAATTACTACTATTCAAAAACATATGCCTACAACCTCGTTGCCGAAACTGAATCTTCAGTTTCTACTGAGCAATGGACCTATCTCAAAAATGATATCCTTCACATAGTGAATGGCATCGATAAAACCTATACCGAGGAAGTCATTGATCCAGATACCGACACCACCTTTGTCGATGCGAGAAATGGCTATAAAAATCTCTATTTAGGAAAAGATTCTCTCGACAATCTCATCGCTGGCAATCCCGCCTTCCCTGATGCCGTGGGTTTCTTAGATGAAGCATATTACAATGGCACTGACATTTTCAGCACCAAGAAGATCTCCATCAAATCAACCGGCGAAGGATCGCTGAGTGTCAATCTCAAAATCGATAAGAAAAGCTCTTCCAATAAACAATTCAACTATATTTTAGAGACCTCGTTTGATGATAATCTATTGAGCGATTATTACTATTACGAGATTCTCGAGACCCAGTATTCGAAAAATAAAATCACCGTCTCCCATCAATTCGATCGCAACTATCCTGACTTGAGCGACTACACAAAGCTCGATTCCTAATCGCGATAAAAGAGATAATAATTAAACAATATTGAGGGCTAATTCGTTAGCCCTTTCTTTATTAACGACTCAGTATTATTGTGTATAATTAATATAGTATGTATCCCAAAATATTTGGCGTTATTGACTCATATTCTGCTTTAGTGGTCATCGGCTTGGTGGCTGCTTTTGTGCTTCTGTTCGTCTTTCTCCGCTATAAAAAAACTACTCAATCCGAGATTATTGATATCATCATCTGCGGCTCTTTTGCCGTCGTCTGCGGTTTG
>DAOPYW010000019.1:19344-22262 GCA_035353055.1 Bacilli bacterium | reverse complement strand
GATGAATGATGCCTTTTTCATCCACCTTTTCGTAATGAAATGGATGAAATGTTGCGTTGAGCGGGTTCTTGCTTCCGACGTAAACTCCAACATTCTCTTTTCCGCATAAGCGGAGTATTTTCTTCGCAATTCTAGCTCTTTCGAGTGGATTTTTGAAAGTGGTGACTACCCCGAGCAAATCAAAAGCGTCGGGATTTTGGAGAATGTAATTGAGGGCAAAAGCATCATCAATATCATCGGCAATGTCGGTGTCTAAAATTATCTTTTGCATCATCTCAACTCCTCGGGGATATCTAGGTTGTAACTGGTGTTTCCATACATGCTAGTGATGGTTAGTTCGTGATAGTTGCTATCGGGGTCATTCTTTGGCCAAGCGAACTCCACGCCTAGATTCCTTTTATTGGCTTGAAATTCAACGTTATCGAACGCCAAGACATCCTTGCTGCCCATCGATTTCATCTGATTGACAGTTGAGTCATAGATGGTATTGGCTCGCTCTTCACTGGTGGCTGATATAACGCGCGGTGTATACAGCCCCCACAAGTTCGTGATGTTGTTGCTCTTGTTGATGATGTCAGTGAAGTTTTTCTTGGTGGCATCTCTCGTATATTCAAAGGCACTATGAGTATAGGTGTAATCCGCCATCGCGGCCTTTAAGTTATAGCCAATATAATCAGAGAAAGTATTTAAGACTTCGCCCTTTTGAGCAGTTAATCTCGGATACATAGGATTGACTAAGATATTGGAATAACCAAATCCATAGCTTCCAGTGTTTTCGTTTTTAATGTCTGTCCAAGCTTGGGTGGAGTATTGAATTAAGCCATATTTAAAGGTGACATTTTTTGTCACGCCACCGATGACTTTTTCAGCTTGCTGACCAGGCTCGACAGTATACGAAAAATCCTCGTCTTTTATTCCGTAGAATAAGGATTGCCCTTCCTCGCTCCAGAGATAGTCAAATAGTTTGATGACGCGATCTGGGCGAGAGCACTTGTTAGTGATCATAGAATACAGCCATCCGTTACCAGCGAGAGAGCGAAGTAGGGGGACTTCGCCCTGCTCGTTGGTAAAGGCGAGTGGGACATATTCGATGCCACTTTGATAAGCTTGTTTAAAATATTCGACATAGAGTTGGGATGAGCCGACAAAGGCTAGAGGCATGCCGCGGGCGATATAAGAACCAAGGGCTCCTTCGCCAGCAGTCAAGTTGGTGGAAGAGATGAGATTAGAACGATACAGATCATTGAGCCATAGATATAGTTCTTTATTGCGAGCTTGCTCATACATATTGGTCACATTGCCGGATGCATCTTCGGGAGCGACATTGAAATATTCTTGAAGCCATAAAATAGCGTTGCTTCCCGTCGATGAGAAATGATCTAGCATCACGGTGGGATTGCTATTGCTTAAAGAGTAGTGTTGTTTGACCCACTGGGCCATCGCTTTAAAACCGCTGGGAGTGGTGGGCGTGGCGGTTGGGTTGGCTTGCATATAGGATTCGATATAGTCTTTGCGGACAACGAATGAACCATTGGACATCAGATTGCGGCCTTCCTGCTCTTGGTAGGCTGCTAAATCATCTTGAGTATAAAAGTGATTAGGAAGACCATGGATTTTGCCATCGCTCTGCTTGAAATACGATTTCACATCATCTGACAATCGCGGCAGCAATGATGGGGCGTATTTCTCCGCTAGCGTTTCAATCGGATAGGTGTAATTCTCCTCTCCTAATTGGATGCGAATATCGCTTCCGCCTGATAGCGTGATGACATCTGGTAATTTGCCAGAAGATATCATTGTGGAGAGCTGCGAACCATCGTCGCTAATCGGGGTGATAAAGCTGATTTTGATGCCGGTCTTCTCATAGATTTTTCTTCCGACCTTGGTATTCGCGGTTGCGGCGGTGCCCCATGAGGATAAGTTGACAAACCATTTGATGGAGACATCGCCGTCTCCCTCTTCGATTTGAGTCCAGGAATCGCTATTGCCATCAGCGTATCCGCGATCGGGATAGACGAGACTTGATGGTGATCCTCCACTGCAAGCGGATAAGATAATACCGAGCAAAGGAAGAGATACCAATGTGGTTGTTTTTCTTTTCATATTAAAGCCTCCTATTTAATAGCGCCCATCATCTGACCTTTTTTAAAGGTCTTGCTAATCAATGGGTAAAAACAAAGAATTATCACACTGGAGATAATAATGGCAGCGTTGCTCACTGTCTGAGCGGATATTTCATCGCCAAAGGTTCTTCCACCCATAATTTCTGGCGGAAGGTTGAGCTGTTTGACAATGGTCATTAAGTAATATTGAAGCGTCCATAAGTTCGCATCAGAGGTATACAGCATCGTGTCGTAATAAGAGTTCCAGCATCCGACAGCGGTCCATAGTGCTACTGTCGCGAATACCGCTTTTGAAATCGGGAAATAGATTCTAAAGATAATAGTGAACTCGCTGGCCCCATCGATAAGAGCGCTCTCGCGGTAATCCTTCGATATACCAGAGAAGAAGTTCGAGAATATCAGCATATTAAAGACGGAGTACATGCCTGGGATAACATAGACAAAAAAGGAGTTATAAAAACCTAGATTTACCAACAAGAGAAAATAAGGAATTAGACCTCCGCCAAAGAACATGGTGAAGATGTTGATCCAATAGGCAATCTTTCTTCCTGGTGTTCCATGGATGGACATGGAATACGCGATCATCGCGGTGAAGATGGTGCTTAATGAAGTCGTTAATATTGTCCTCGCAATCGTGACGCCGAATGCTTTATATAAGCGCAGGTCTAGCAATACATATTCGAAGTTGGCAAAAGTGAATTCGCGCGGCCAAATAAAGATGCCGCCTTTGAGGTAATCAGACCCTGTATTGAAAGAGCCCACAAGGACATACCAGAATGGATAAATTGTGATGAG
>DAOPYW010000019.1:16549-19244 GCA_035353055.1 Bacilli bacterium | reverse complement strand
TTATTAATCGCGTTTTGGAAGACGTAGAACTGCTCAAAGTTATTGCCCAATAAACCACCGATTGACAAGAGGAAGAAGACAGTGATGGTTGGCAGCATCGCTGGCAAGGTGATTTTTAACATCACTCTAAAGCGACCGGCGCCATCGATCTCTGCCGCCTCATATATCTCGGGATTAATATTCGTTATCGCCGCAGAATAGATGATCGAACCCCATCCAGTACCTTTGATCAGCGAAGTGATAATGATCGTGGCCCAGAAATATTGCGGTTCCCCAAAATTGATTGGGTTTGCGGGATCGCCAATATGAAAAAAATTTAGTATTGGATTGAGTATCCCCGTATTGGTGTCCAGCAAAGATAAAAAGATTCCGCCAAAGGTCATCCAAGAGATGAAGGTGGGGAAGATGCAAATATTTAGAATGATATTGCGCAATTTTTTATGCTTAATTTCATTGAGAAACAAAGCGAATATAATAGGAGCAGGAAAGTTTATAAATAGCATCAAGGTGTTAAGGCAAACGGTATTTTTCAATACATCGGGGAAATTATAATCTTTGAAGACATTGGAAAAGTTTTGAAATCCGACCCATTCACCATTGAAGAGGGTATTAAAAACGTTGATTTTGTTATCCCCATCTTTGAAGGCGAGCAGCAGCCCAAAAAGTGGGACATAAGAGAAGATTAATAAGAATAACACGCCTAAAGAAATCAAAAAAATAAGTTGAGCTTTGTTGCTTAGTAGATTCTTAAATTTGAATTTAGGTGAGTAGTCTTGGCGAAAACGTTCGACACTATTCATGGAGACATTATGTATCAATTGGTCACTATTGGAAATAATAAAATCGTTTACTTTTTTATGAAAATCGCTCATCATTGGCTTATACGTAAATGGTTAAATACATCGTCGACAACGCCTTTAAGAAGGGAAGCAGAGTTCACGAACATCTGCATTCCTGCTATGAAATAATTCTTATTTCCAATTCAAGCGCGAAAGTAAATTTTCAATCTTTACCAATTGCTGATAAGAGAGATGAGGAGTTCGTTTTTGATTTGGCTTTTAATAATTCCACCGAATCAGTTTTGTTGAGCAAAGACCAATTTATTATCATGCCACCTCATATTCTCCACGATGAAATACACCTCGATGATCAGGAAATAATCGCTATTGGTTTTGAATCAGATTCCAAGGGAAACTCATTAAATAAATTCACTTTAAAAAAGCATGATGGCAATCAGAATGGTATTGCACAAACTATCAGAGATATCGCTAAAGAGTTTAAAGAGAAGAAATATCAGTACGAAGAGATGATCAATGCCATGCTATCCTCCCTGCTGGTTAGGC
Source organism: Bacilli bacterium (assembly GCA_035353055.1). Lineage (GTDB taxonomy): Bacteria > Bacillota_I > Bacilli_A > RFN20 > CAG-826 > JAAYDH01. The sequence continues at coordinate 17,901 of DAOPYW010000019.1, read as the reverse complement.
TATATCGAAGTGAGATTACCGAAAATAAAAATCGGTCCATTAATTTCGTCGTCAGCTATCTAAATCAAAACGTTAGCTCCCCTTTGAAAATTGAGGATTTAGCGAACATGTCTGGATATTCACTGTCTAGATTTAGAACATTATTTACTCTAGAGACGGGTTTATCACCAAAACAATACATATTAAATGCGAAACTTAAACACGCGATTTATCTGTTAGAAAACTCTAGGATGTCCTTAGCAGAGATATCCGATGGATGCGGCTTTTCCACTTATTATCAGTTTTCGGCTTTTTTGAAAAAGGAAACCAAGAAATCCCCGTCAGACATTCGAAAAGAAAGCAGAAAATAGAAAACTCTAAGTTAGCAGCTATATAGAGACAGTGGTGGGCTCTTCACTTGAGCAGATAAGCGAGCATAAAAAGTGGTTATAGAACCTAGACTTTGCAAAAATGTATTACTTATAATAATGTTTTGTTGTAGTATTTATTGAAATATATGGCAATGCACGCTTCGATAGCGCATAATGCACGCTGGTATGCTAAAATATAGCCACTTGAAGAGACCAAGAAATTTTTATGAAAAACAAAATAGTTAACAAGATATTCGCAATCATTCTCGATGCCATTGCGATATGCGGAGTAATTTACCTAGCGTATTTTGCCACTTACTTTAATAAAGACATAGCAATTATCGAAACCAACATCCTTGCGATCACTATTTTTGCCTTGAGCGTTGCGTTTGTGCTGATCATCACTCTTGCAGGTTTCAGATTCTATCAAACTTTGATTGAGCACTTTGGCGTCGTTGAATCGATCAAACTTGTCATAGTGACAGTCATCATGTTTGCTCTCGGATACATAGTCTCCCTATTTATTCCTGCCAATGTCTTGCCAAAAGTAAATTTCTTTGCCTTTGCGTTAGCTCTTGTTACCCTCGCCTTTATTCTGCCAGTATTGAGAATAACCAATCGCGTAATCAAACTTTTTACCACTCGCATGAAATCTAATATGAAAGCGAAGATCAACACTCTTTTGATTGGCGCTGGCGCAGGAGCAAAAATCATCATTGACGATACTCGCAATAACAAGAATAATGCCAGCATCGTCAAAGCTATCATGGATGATGATCCGAATAAAATCGGCGGCTACTTCTCTGGCATCCCAGTCAAGGGACCAATCTCCGAAATCGCGACTGTCATCGACTATTACAAAATTGAAGAAGTAATCATATCCATCGCCAATCTTTCTAAAGAAAGACTAGACGAAATTTTAGGGTATCTAGAAAACTGTGATGTCCAAATCAAGAGGCTTCCAATACTGAGCGAATTAGACGGAGTCCACGACATGAAAGT
>DAOPYW010000019.1:0-16449 GCA_035353055.1 Bacilli bacterium | reverse complement strand
GACAATCCTGTCGATTTCGAAGTCCTCATCGGCTCAGTCTATAACCTCGATCGCCTAGAAGGCATATTTGCTAAGTACAGACCAAACTACATCTATCACGCGGCAGCCTACAAGCATGTTCCCTTGATGGAAGATAGCCCAATGGAAGCGATTAGGACCAACGTGATTGGAACCTACAATGTCGCCTTATTGGCAGATAAATATCAAGTGACAAAAATGACCCTTGTCTCGACCGACAAAGCAGTGAGACCCACGAATACCATGGGTGCCACCAAACGCTTTGCAGAGACGATCATTCAATATTTCGCCAGCAAATCTAAGCATACTCAGTACTCCGCGGTCCGATTTGGCAACGTCTTAGGCAGCAACGGAAGCGTTGTGCCTTTGTTCTCCAAGCAGATCGAAGAAGGCGGACCGCTGACTGTCACTGATCCGGAGATCAATAGATTCTTTATGACCATCCCAGAAGCCGTATCCTTGATACTTCAGTCTTCAATCTACGCTGTCGGCGGTGAGATCTTTATTCTCGATATGGGCAAGCCAGTCAAGATTATCACTCTCGCCGAGAAGATGATCAGACAAGCGGGCTACATCCCATATAAACAAATCGACATTGTCTTCACTGGTTTAAGACCTGGTGAAAAACTATATGAAGAGGTCTTATTAGACGTCTCCAAGCACAAGAAAACCGCCAACTCCAAGATCTACATCGAAGAGACGGAAAAAGTTATGCCCATTGAAGAAGAGATTAAAACCATATCGCAAGCTTTCCATCTCGATTCAAATGACGACATCAAAAAACTATTGGCCTCAGTCATTACGACCTATGAGCCTGATTTAGATTCTAATAAGTAAAACAGTTGTTATTTCTTATTTCTTTTGAACATTGAGAAGAATGTTTTAAACATGATTCCCATATCTAGGAATAGATTAAATTTAGTCAAGTATTCTAAGTTATACTTCATCTTTTTTGGCACGATGAGAGACATATATGTCTCATCTTCCGATAAAGTATTATCGCTTGGTATCATGTCATTCTCATCGCGATATTTGATGCTGGCGGTCGATGTGACCCCTGGCCTCATCAATAGTGTGGCTCTCATCTCGGGAGTGTACATATCGACGTATTTAGACACTTCTGGCCTCGTTCCCACGAATGACATATCGCCGGCGAGAATGTTGAGAATCTGGGGGATCTCATCCAATTTCGTCTTGCGAAGGAATTTGCCAAAGCCCGTGATGCGAGAATCATTTTTCGAGGTGATTAGGTTTCCCACTTTATCAGCATCTTTGATCATCGTTCTAAACTTAAAGATACCAAAAGTTTTGCCATAGATGCCGATGCGCTTCTGGCAGTAGAATACTGGGCCTCTGGAAGTCACTTTGACCAAGAAGCCAATGATGAGCATTGGCACGCATAAAATTAAGAAGAAAACAAAAGCCACGAAGAGATCGAACGCTCTTTTAATAAAGCGCGAAAAGCCTTTGCGCTTAATCTTTACATAGTAAGCCTCGACTTCTTTTACTTTCAAGAAGTCAGGCAGTGCATTCCATTTTTTCATCGCTTATTCATTTCTTGATAGACTTTGCCAAAGCAATCGAGAACATAATCGACGTCCTCATCAGTCAAGCAGGTATGGAGAGGAAGCGTCATCTCGTTCTTATAGAAGTTATAAGCGTTTGGATAATTCTTGATATCGAATCCTAGCTTCTTGTATGCGGTGTGCATAGGGAGAGGCTTGTAGTGCACATTGGTGCCGACACCTAACTCCGCCATCTTGATGATAAATTCATTTCGGTATTCAACTTCTTTGCCGTTGAATCTCACGAAATATAAATGGCAGCTAGAGGCATTGTTTTTGTCCAAATGATTTAGGACCGAAACATCATATTTCGCCAAGCCCTTATTGTATCTATCGATAATTGATTTGCGCCTCGCTAATAAGCTGTCATAGCGCCTTAGTTGCGCTAATCCGATTGCGGCCACGACATCGGTCATATTGCACTTGTAGAAAGTGCCGACGATGTCATATTCCCAAGCGCCTAGCTTTGTCTTCGCTAAAGCGTCTTTAGATTGCCCGTGCAATGACAATAGTTGATATTGATGATATAGCTCATCGCTGTTCACTCCGGGAATGTCGAGCCAAGTCACCGCGCCACCTTCAGCAGTGGTGAGGTTCTTGACCGCGTGGAATGAGAAGCAGGAGAAATCAGCAATCATGCCCGTGTGAACGCCATTTTGAATCGCTCCAAAGGAGTGAGCGGTGTCAGCCACGACGATAATTCGATTGATCGCCTTTTGAATTTCGTTATCAGAGGCCTTGAATAAGGCTTTTTTCTTGTTAACAATTTCGTAGATGCGCTTGTAATCGCAGGGGATACCAGCGATGTCGACAGGCATAATCACTTTGGTTTTCTTGGTGATAGCTCTTTCTAAAGCGTCGTAATCCATCTCCACGGAATTCTTCTGCGAATCGATGATGATGGGAGTCGCGCCGACATGGCAAACCACGCTGCAAGTAGCGGTGTAGGTGTAGGCAGGAAGGATGACTTCGTCTCCAGGGCCGATGCCTAATAGATGCAATGTCATCTCTGCACATGCGGTTTGCGAATTTAAACAAACGCAGTGCGATGAGCCGACGTATTCGCAGATGTTCTTTTCAAAAAGCTTGGTCTTTGGTCCGGTGGTAATCCATCCCGATTGAAGCGCTTCAATCACTTCATTTATCTCATCTTTTGTAATATCCGGAGGGGAAAATGGTATCTTTTTCATATCATCATTTCTTTCTAGTTTATTTTAAACCTCATCCCATATGTTCGCAACAACGTGGGTGTGCCTACTATGATACCTGCAAATGCCTGATTCTGCAATCAGCAGAAAGAGACATGTTCAGCAATAATGAAATAATTCTTTTATCTGCTCTTATCAATACATTGATGGTGCGCACTGCAGCTATTTGAGAACCAAGCGACAATTCTACTCCCCAATCGCTGCGCGCATCACAACCGCAAAAGAGTAACGTAGCAAACATTGGCAACTTGCGGCGAAATATATTAATATCAACATATAGCATTTAGTTAAAAAACTAAAAGACCTAGGCTTCATTTATCACGTAGATGAGCAATATCACAAATCTTAAACGAGGAGCAAAACAATATGGAAATTCGTAAGATTGAGATGGATGATCTCGAGCAGATACCTGCGGTTCAGACCGCAACCATGAGCAGGAATGATTCCTTTACTTCAACCATGGGAGAAAAGTTAATCATCGACATGTACAAAGAGTACTTGAAGATAGACGACGTCATTTTTTATGGGGCATTCGAGAGCAAGAGATTAGTGGGTTTCCTAGTCGGGAATCCTGGCGACGGACTCGATAATTTCCTCAAAAAATATCGCGGCAGATTATTCTTTAAATTCTTATTGAACCTCATGATTTTCAATAGACCCGCTTGGAGAAAGCTTAATGCCACACTTTTTAGAAGGGGAGAGCACTGGGATTTTGAAGCCGAAGAATTTAAGTCTACCAAATGCGATTATTACGGCCACTTATTACAAATAAGTTTGCTCCCTGAATTCCAAGGAAAAGGCAACGCTGCCCAGCTGATGAGCGTCTTTGAAAACGAGTGCATTAATCAGGCTCGCGAAAAGGTTCAGGGCAAAAAGAAGATCGGCCTTGATTTATCCGCTAGCAATAAAAATCATCGCGCCCTCAGTTTCTACGCTAAGTGCGGATATAAGTTAGCCAAACAAAACAAAAAAGCCAGCGTCTTCTATAAATTCATTGACGACTAGTTAATAAAATATAAAAGAGACTATTTTTACAAATGCCTATTTATAGGGCTTTTTGAGCAAAATGCTCAAAGGACATGTTATAAAAAGGTCTTTTTGTATCTTTTTGCTTTCCGAAAAATCGTGTAGGCCTCCTTTTTTGCTCTAAAATAAAAGAAATAGTAATTTAGGATAAAATTATGAAACATGAAAAAAAGACTTCTAGACTAGCGATCTTCTTTTACTCGCACCCTCGGATATCGATTGTCTTGTTAGTGTCGCTGGCGAACCTGCTCGTCATCGCGCTTTTTGCAGTGATTCTCATGCTTGTGACAGGCGGAACATTTTGGAATTCTCTAGCCAACACATTTATTCTCACAATGTCCAGCGATGGCATCTACGATTTCCAGCAGAATAAAGATGTCCTAGAACTGACGATTAAAATCATCTTTATTATCATTGAGATGCTGATGTTCTCTGGCTTGATGATAGGTTTCATCACCAACTTCTTGCAGACGGTTTTTGAAAGCCAGACGGAAATCAAAGGAAAACTGCATCTTCGCAATCACTTTGTCTTTCTGAACTGGTCTGCTCTTGGACCAGATCTCATTTATGATCTGTCCTTCTATGATAAAAAACCGACGATTGTCATTTTAGCAGACGTCTCTCGAGAAGAAGTCATCAACTCAATCGATAACGTCTTCATCGAAAGAAGCAAGAAAAGACGGCGGAAAGTTCGCGTGTTCGTCAAGGAAGGAAATCCTCTTTCCAGCAAATATTTATCTGATGTTTCTATAGAAAAAGCTTGCGGCATCGCTATTTTAATCCCAAGCGATAGTGAAGGTTCCAGCTCTTTCGATTTTGGAGTGACATCAAAGGACTTAGCTACTTTTAAGCTATTGATGTCCATTGGGAAACTCGAGCAACCGAACTGCAACATAGTGGTGGAAGTGGAGACTCAATCAACAGTCGAAAAGATTGAGAAACTCATTCAAAACACCAGCGCCTTAAAAGATGCCAAGATCACTGTTTTTTCACATAACATGGTTCTCGGAAATCTCATTGGCAGGATTACCACCAACAGCGACTTCAACCCCTTATTTTTGGATCTCCTCTCTTTCGAAGGAGTGGAGTTCTACGCTTTGAAGGATGTTCAGAGTATCGACGATGCCTTAAGGCAGTATGATGATTGCCTACCAGTATGCACTTATGACGACGACCGAAAAGTCGATGAGAAAGGCAATCTTGCCCCTGATCAACTTTATGTTCTCAGTTACGACAATACCCATTTCGGAAAAAGAGCGAAAGAAAGAACCTTTGATCGGCGCATTCCGTATAAGGAAAATTTTCTCACCGAGTCCTTCACTTTATATATCGTGGGCAGCTTTACAAAAGCTGAATTTATCATGAAAGAAATCGAAGCGAGCAATTCTCATAAACTCACTCACAATGTCTGCAAGCACTTCTCCTTTGATGAAGCTAAGAACTTGCTCGGTATCGTGAACTTGCTAAAGAAAGAAAAAGACCACAAAAAGTTGCTTCTTCTCTCTGATGAGGATGTCGAAATCAATCAGATCGATGCGAATATATATGTCTCATTGCTCTCCTTAAAATCCGCGGGAATAATCGATGGTAATGACATTGAAATTCTCACTGAGATCATCAATCCATCTAATCAGCAGAGCGTCGTCAATTTTGGAGTCGACGGAGTCGTCATCTCCAATAAAATGATATCCCTCTATTTAATTCAGCTTTTAACCCACTCCGATTCGAAGAGATTCTATCGCGATATTATCTCCACTGATTCGGACGAGAATGATGGCGATATCGACCTCGATATCACCCTTGCAAAAGAGCTTCTTGATATTAAGTCTCCTCTCTCATTCTCCTCAAAAGCGGAGTTGGTCAATGCTTTCTATTATTCCTCTAATAAGAAACGCATGATCATCGCGTATAAAAAAGATAATAGTGTTATTTTCCTCGCTGACAAAATGGATGCTGAAGAAGAGATTGTCATTGATCCTAATACGGTTATTTACACGATTGCTTACTAAGCATTAAAACTTTAACTTATGGTTATTTTCATCGAGGCATTTTCCAAGAAAAAACCATTTTGATTATTAAATGCTGGTAGCCAAACAAGCATCGATCACTTTGCTCACCATGTTTTGTTTTTGTATAGAATATAAAAGGAGAAAAAAATGTATTTCTTAAGAAAACCTGAGAGTGTCGGCATCATACCTGTCTATGATGAGAATTCAAAAATACTGATGGTTGGCTCAATCACTGCCATTGACGGAAATGACAGTGGGTTTTATTACGCAAGCAGATGGAATTCATTTTGGAAGTTGCTTGATCGTGTCATTCAAAGCAAAAACCCGACTGGGCAATCCTACGATGAATATAAAAGGAAGCTGAACGATAATTATAAAGGCTTCAAAAAAGGACTTCTAAAATTACACGAATTTGAGATAAAGAGAAAAGAATTGCAAGATGCTTTTCGCAAACAATTGCTGAGAGATGGAATTGCAATTTGCGATATATTTAGATCGTGCTATTTTACGGTTGCTAATACATCGCTTGATCAAAACATTGTTAAAAATGATCCCAAGTACCCTATTGTTTCATATTTGGATGAAATTAGAGCAATCCTTAGTATCGCCAATATAAAAGCCGTGATTGCAAATAGCCGATTTGTTTATGATTTTTTAAATACTCATCTAGAAAAAAATGTGAATCTGGTTTTAGTTGATAGCCCGTCCCCTTCAAGAAGAAAGAAAATTGAACTAAAAGCACAAGATTGGATTTCGAAAATCAGCAAGTATTTGTGAGTCAATTGTTTAGCAATTGTGCTGACGATTCTCTTCACCATCTTTTAAAATTTTATACTACGAGACAGAAAAATGTTTATTTAGTTCTTTTTCTGCAATCATGTGTCCATTAGTTACATTTCCAAACAGCAATGAGAAGGACCATCCCTGATGTGCATAATTTTAAGGAAAATCGAGAAATGATTAACCACCTGATTTTCAACGACAAAGCCTTAATTATTGATATAATGGCTTCGAGGCATTTTTGATGAAAAACATATTTAAAAACATAATTGTTAAGGACAATTTTTACCAGTCATCTTGTTTCTTTCCTATGCCACTGACAATGATTGGAACATTAACAGAAGAAGGCAAAACTAGTTATGGATCTTATTCTTTGATTTTTCCATATTACATCGCGGGTAAAGAGCATTACGCGATGGTGCTTGAATGTCGAAACACAAGCAATACCGCAAAACATTTATTGAGAACCGGAAAATGCTCTATTAACTTCATTCCTGCTAACAAGAAGTGCTTTCAGCAAGCTGTTAACTGCGGATTCCCCGGCGATACATCCGAGGAAAAGATGAAAAACTTCAAACTTACTCCGATAGATGGTCTAAGGCAAAAAGAAAATCCCGATAAAACGTTCCCCAAAGTCCTCGATGAAGCGATTCAAGTCTTTGAATGCACATGGTGGAAAGAATTAGATAATGCTCAAGACGATCCGGTCTTAGATGACTATGAGGGATTCAAATATCATAATTTCAATGGTATAACATCAAGATTCGGAGCTCATTTCATATTGATAATTGATAAGATACTCATCAAAGAAAAATATGAGAAATCGATATTAGAAAAAGCGACTAGAAGGAACTACGCTCCTATTCCCACGAACTGGGGTTATCGCGACAGTGCAAACTTCTGGTGTTCCAAATTCAAAAAGCCATATTTCTTAGAAATTCCCAAAAGAAACGCTGACTTGGAATCATTAAGGTACGCAGCATTAAGGTTGAACACCAATGTCAAATTCACCGATGATGCTCTAGTGGTCATCAGTGGTGCGCCAAGAGCATTCTTGAAGCTAATTCTCAAAGGTTGCGCTGAATGGGCAGAACAAAAAGGCTATTCAGTCGTCACCGGAAAAGAGATGGCTCAAATGAACGAAGAAAGAAAAGCCAAGAAGAAGCAAAAATAGTGATCTTTTCAAAGCAATGGAAATTTTTCGAATCGCATTGCATTCTAATCTTTCGATTATGAGAATTACGATATAAGGTATGGTATTTCGAAAGAATGAATGTACACGCGTTCAGCAGAAACGAATTCTAGAATTTTAACATTGTCTTTCTTATCAAAATTTATTGTGGAGTCTTCCGCACTAGGACAAGCGGTAGTGTTATCTACTGATAAATCAATGGTGAACAAAACACCACTGATTGACAATTTTGCCCCTGTTGAGATCTCCAACTGGCAGAATACTGTGATTTACACGATTGTTTGCATGATGGCTTTGAGGACAACTTTAATTAAAAGATTACGCTTTATTTATTTTATCTATTAATTTCTCTATCCAAGCTGGATCATCGCTTTCGAAACGTTGAAACCACCGATGAATATTAGTACTTAGGTTGTCGTTTGGCGATGTACTGTTTTCACGTAAGTTCTCCTTCATAACATCGTAATTACTGTACTTGATTAAAGAAACTAATTTTTCTATCTGTTCTTCCTTGGCTGTGTAATTTTCTATACCGGTAATTTCCTTGATGATTGGTGCGTTGGCCGGCTTTGATTTGCTTAATTTTTCAATTTTCCGGAGATGTGACAGAACAACAAGCATGGTTACTGGATTAGCAAACATCACTAGCTCGTATCCTATGCTTTCATCCCCAAAGTTTTGCAAACCGATTTTCTTAATAATGTTGTTTGTTTGTTCACTTCCATTATCCATATCCATGCAAAAAAGAACGAGCTCGTATCTCCCACTTTGCCATTCATTTTGGAATTTGGCAGTAAAATTTCCATTGCCTTTGACGTTTTTTACTTGTATTTGGTAAAGAGAAGAAAACTTTTTAAATGAAATTATTTTATTTAAATAAGGTTCTTCCTCAAGACCTTCCGCAAGGATAAGAATGTAATAATCATCGCCCTTACTCATTATTTTTTAAATCCTCAAGAGCGGAAAATAAATCAGGAGTAGGTATATGTGAAAAGCGTCCCTTTAAATAAAACTCTGCGATGTCTTCGCTTCCGCGGAATCCATCCGTTCTTGAAGTTTTGTCTCTAAGAGAAATCAACTCAGCATCCCCTGTTTCTTCATTTATGTTAGTTAGATAAATTTGATCTTTTCTTAATAGATGCTGCCCATCTAATAACAATAAATCGTGGGTAATAAAGAATAATTGCGCAGAATCATTCAGTTCGTTATTAAACAATGAGAGAATGGCCCTTGTGATAATGTGGTGTAGTGAACAGTCTAGTTCATCCACGATGAGTGCCCTTCCGTGAATTAATGCTTCGTAAATGAAGCTCGAAAGAGCCATTATTTTTTGCGTTCCTACTGAATCAAAAATAAAAGAAGGAACACGATAACCATGATGAACGCTATATAGTTTCATAGCGGGTATAAAATTGGGGTTATTGCTAACAATATTTGAGATTTTCTCATTTACATTCACTTCTGAAAAAACTTCGTCCTGATATCCGAAATCACTAATATCCAGATCACAGTTTTTAACAAATGCTTTAATAAACTTTCGTGCTTTTTCGTCTTTTTGCAAAAGGTCAATAGTATGTTTAATAGAAATGGGACGTGTTAGGTCAACTAATAATAACGAGCTTATGAACTCATGATAATCTGTTTGAGCCGTTTTGATTGGTTCATCTTGGAATATTACCGAAAATAATAAAGGCTGTTGTTCATTGAGAGAGAAACCACGGAATATATTTTTGCTAAGCTCCTCATTATTACTAATGCTGAGTGCCTTTCCTCTTCTCTGAAAAATCGAGGTTTGTTTTGCCATATTAGAATTACTCTCATAGGTTTCAATGGTTGACAATGATTCGTGTTCAATCGTATGAGTAAAAGAATTATATCCAACTTCGTAATGGTACCTTACACCATTTTTCATTTGATAAGTGACGCTTAGATATGAAGTTTTGTTTGAAGAAAAAGCATAGTTTAAATCTGAAACTGTTTGTCCAGACATAATCTTCCATAAAGAAAGAATAGCTCGGTACAAAGAGGTTTTCCCAGTGTTGTTGGGGCCATAAATTCCAATAGTTTTTAATACGTTTCCATTTTTGCATTCAATGGTGTTGTTTAAAAACCGTTTAAGTTGTTTGTCAGCAGTAAAATCTATTTTGACTCGATTCTTAAATGTTAGAACATTTTCGAATACTAATTCGCAAATCATAAGTATATCTCCTGGTCAAATAATACCACATAATTTATAAATGTGCAAAAATAATGTACAAAACTAAATTTTTTGATGAAAAGAGTGTCTATTACAAGAAATATGTTTTTTAAACATGAAAAACGATTTTAACCAATTTTTGATGCAATGGTATACTGAACAAAGAAAAAATAGTATTTATGTTGGAAATTAGAAAATTCATTCGAGAGGATGTTGATATTCTCACCCCAATTATGAAAGATGCCTTTAATGAAGATTCAAGAATGCATCTAAATGGCAAAGATGGTGGTCCAAAAGGATACGATAATGGTGATTTCTTAAGGAAGTGGTTCTTGTCTCCTAGAGCGACTGCTTTTGTCATATCAGATGAAGGAAAGCCGATTGGTGGAGTTAATCTATTTATTAATGATAATGGAATCAACTATCTTGGATGTATTTTCATCTCACCAGAATGCGAGAACAAGGGTTACGGACAAAGAGTGTGGTCGCATATTGAGTCTTTATATCCAGACACCATTGAATGGCGAACTGAAACACCAATCTTCTCAAAAAGAAACCATAACTTTTATATTAATAAGTGCGGATTCGCCTGTATCCACATTACCAATCCTAAAGATCCTCTCAAAGGGCAATATCAACTCCGCAAAATCATGAAATAGTGTTCAGACAAGTACTATTTTTTAAAAATTTCGACAGTTTCGTTCTTTTCTTGTTTCTTAGAAATAGGGAAGTAGATGAGAGGACCCGCAATTAAAAGACCTGAGATAGCGTATAGTATTATTGAATAAGTTAAACATAGATTATTGTAATAATTAAAAAAGGCTTGACGATCAGCTTCATCGTAGTATGTCTCACCATTGATACTGATGTAATAGAAAGAATAACAAGGTACTTTTTCTTCATAGTAAGATGATTGCTGTTTGTCATCGCTTTCTTGATAATGAATGACAATTGTTTGGCCAACTGCAAAATCGTTATAAAGAGAAGCATTTCCTTGGTAGGCCATCTCTCGAGTGGGGGCGGAATATAAAACCATCTCATCATCAAGAGATATCCCAATATAATATTGATAATCATCAACGTAAATTTCCATCGCTGTTAATGAACCAGTTTTATTTTTCAATGAACTATAATCAACCTTAATTTCATTGGGGGATATCGTAAAAATAAGCGCAAAAACACCAGTTAATATCGCCATTGACATAATACCAGCAACCTTGCGTCTCATCATTTTTCCATAGCCTTTAACTCCAGGGACACAACGGTATCCTTTTAAACCTAAATCGTGAAGACCCATCGCTTTAATTTGTTTACGCGTGTTAAAGTTTCCAATAATGATAGTAATAAAAACGAGAACAAAAAGAATCAAGAGAATGAGCAAAAGACGCACCAAACTTAATTGATAACACACCAATAGAGCAAAGGCGAAAACAATAACTAAAGCAGCAATCATAATGGCGAGATTTCGGTTGAAGTTTTTTAGATATAAAGCTTGGTATTTTTTGCCATATTCTTCTAGTAAAGCAGTTTCTTCTTCATCTAATCCAGTTTCAATATTAATAGGATTTTCTTGATTAATTTCTTCATTATTATATTGGTTAGTTTTAGCCGCATCTAAAGATTTGAAGAAGTCGGCGACATTAGAGCCCGTTATGGACATAGTGAAAAGTTTTTGGCCCATTTTATCTTGGATAATCAATCCAGATTGGAACGGAACGAAATTATTGACATCCTCAATTTTATATCGACGTGTTTTGCCAAAACGTGATTTGTAGACATAATGGTTATCAACAGCTTCATAATTGAAAGAAATATCATAGAAACAAAGAACGCTAAGAAAAGTTAAAAATAAGGAGACAATACTTAATACTATTGAAGCTTCAGCGCTGACATGTAAAACGATAAGAAAAAAAGCGCCAATGCTCATCGCTGTGGCAATAAAGCCAAACACTAAAATAGTGGCATACATCTTTTTAGAGGCCGATGTGTACGCTTTATATTTCTTTAAAGTTGGCACTAACCTAGTTGTCCTAAAATAATTGATAATTAATGCGCTCACAGGGAATAAGACAATTCCAATAATAGAAAGGACATAAGCGGTGATAGTCATAGTGATACCTCATTAGTATTATCTAATAAGTGGGTTCTTTTTAAAAACATTTATTATAATGAATAAGATGAGTGATAAAAGAGATACTCCTTTCCTTGTGGTATTGATTTCTCCTAGTACGCAGCCTTTACTATTGATAAATGGGAATCAGCTGATGCAAATTACCCAGGCTTACTTGTCTATTCTTTTGAAAAGCAATATGATACTTATTCCTCTAACGTATTTTTTACGGATATTGTCGCATCTTAAAATTTTGTGATTGACTCTCCTCTTGGGTCATAGATTAAAGTCAAATTGTGGAGGCAAAAAATGCTGAAGATTGGTGAGTTTTCCAAATTATCGATGCTGACGATTAAAGCTTTGCGGTTTTATGAGGAAGAGGGAATCCTTATCCCTCGTAAAATTGACGATTTTACTGGTTATCGTTATTACGATACCAAGCAATTGGTTACAGCTTCAAAGATCAAATCTTTACGACAGCTAGATTTTTCAATTGAAGAGATCAAACTATATTTATCCGGTAAAATGCAAAGAGATCTTCTCATCAATAAAGAAAAAGAATTGGAGACAAAAAACCTTTTCATCAAGCAAAAAATCTTCACAATTCATTATTTATTGGAGGAGAACAAAATGAATTATCAAGTCGTCGTCAAAGAGATACCTGCCTGTATTGTCTATAGCGAGCAACGAGTCTTAAAGAATTATGGGGAATTGACGAACCTCGTTTTAGAATCGGCAGAAGAATGTCTGAGATTGAACCCTGGTTTAAAATGTGTCGGCCCTGATTACTGTTTCTGCGAGTATCTAGATGGAGAATATCGCGAGACCAACATTACCACGAGATATTGTCAAGCCGTCGTCAAAAAAGGCGTTGAGAATGAAAGGATTAAGTTTTTCGAGCTTCCCAAAACAAAAGTCTTATCCATCTACCATAAAGGATCATACGATTCTTTAGGAGAAGCCTATTCCTTCATCTTTGATTTTGCCCATAAGAATCACTACAAGGTCAACGGCCTGCCGAGAGAGTCTTATATCGATGGGGTCTGGAACAAAGAAAATGTTAACGATTGGCTGACAGAGATTCAAATTCCTATTGAATAAGCCCGTTTTTCAAAGGTGGCTCGATGCCGCCTTTTTTGTGCAAAAAACTTAATGCAATCAAACATTACAATTCACCAGTCCAGTTATTTTGAAAATCATGGCGGAGCTCATGAAATCCCCCCTCTTCAGCAACTATGGGCTGATGCTTAATGCAATCTAGTTTTCTAAAAAATCCTCAATCATGCAAGAAAATGTTATACTCTCAAAGAGGAAATGATTATGTCAAAAATTCAAGAAAGTAACGATTTTTATTCTTTAGCGTACGCTGATAATTTTTGTGAGGAGACTTTTACAAGAAAGTTTGAGAAGCAAATAACCGAGCGCGCAAAACTCAAGCCTGAAGAAGTGACGGCGTTAGAATCCGAGCTAGCCACATTAAGCAAAAATCCAAATGAGATCAACAAAGCATTTATTGCTTTCTTTGTTATTTTTACTTACTACAGACGCTCTACTCGATTAGATGATCTTAAAAAATTGTTTTATTCCTACCAGGGCCTATTTGCTTCCAAGTTTGCCGTTTTTGAACATATCGACAATTTATTTCATATTAACGTCTTTGCCAATGACTCAGATTTATTGCGAACTTTGATTAAATCTGAGAAATTGACGGAAAAGAAAGAAGAAATCGATGGCGTTCTTTATGACTTTTCCACCCACAGTGGCGTTCTTCATCTTTTTAGCGAGACGTGTGCCAAATATTATGAGCGAAATCTAGAGGTTAAAGACGATCTTGAAGCAAAAGACCGCATTAATCACGCCATTGATTGTGCAAAAGCCATCATTAGCAGTGGATATTCCAAATTTTATGCTACTTTAGGACGATTGGAAGCACTGATTGGAAATTATCCGTTAGCCGAGAAAAACATAAAAGAGGCTATTTCTATCGAAAATAGTTCAAGCAATCCAGACTCAACTCGCATTCGCGAATTCGAACAGCATTTAAACACTCTATCCATCATTCGCTCTTATGACTTAACCAGTGAAAAGGTTGGAGAATTAAATAAAATCAAAACCGATAACTATAAAATGGTATCTGTCATTTCTACGATACTGGCGTTTTTAATAGGTTCAATTGAAATCTTTTCAAATCTCACAGACCCATTATCTTTAGCGATGATTCTCCTTGCTTATGCATCATTAATCACAATATTGCTCTCTGTTGTGCTTACCGTCTTGTCGTTTACTAGCAAGTCAAAGAGAAGAGGTTCGTTGGCCGTTTCTCTATGCGCTTTGTTTGCTGGTATTATTGGATTTACAGTAGCGATAAGCATTATAATCTCTTAAGAGCAGTATGATTATTGAGACAGCGATAAGAAAATCCCATTATTACAACGAAGACCGTTTTATTATCGGCCAAAATTATGCATTAGTTTTGGATGGAGCTACTTCATTGGAAAAAAATGATCAACATCCAACCTCTGGTTCTTGGTTTGCCTCTTTCATCAAAAAAAAGTTGAAATACAAAGAAAACGATATCATTTCATCCCTAGAAAAAATTAGCGTTGATGCATATCGTGTCCACTCTCTAAACTTAGTGGAAAATAATCTTTCTTATATACCTTCGGCCGGGTTAGCGTTCGCTGTTTTTGGAAAAACTTATGTTGATATTTACACAATCGGCGATTGTGGCGCATACATCCTATTCAAGGATGGCCGACACACCCAAATCAAGCAAAAAGAACTCACCGCTCTTGATAACGGAGTCTTAGCTAAAATGGTTAAAATATCAAAGGAAAAAAACATCCCCCTCTTAGACACTCGGCGCTTCATCAACAATGATCTGATTACTAATCGAAAAAAAGCCAATCAAATAGGAGGCTATTCAGTCTTTGCGGTTTGTGATAAACCACGCTTTATCTACAAAAAAGAAAGATTTGATATTTCAGAATTAAAAGAGATTTTGCTTTGCACAGATGGCTTTGCCTCCTCTTGGGAAGTGTTCGAATTATACAATTCATATTTAGATGCTTTTGCTAGTCCCTTGAAAGAAACGATAAACAAAATTGCTCTCACAGCGTATAAAGACAAAAATTGTGACAAATATCCTCGCTTTAAAACCATCGACGATATTACTGCTATTAAGATTACTTTTTAGTTCTTTTTCCACTTCCAAAACTTAAATAACATTTTTTTCTTGA
Organism: Bacilli bacterium; assembly: GCA_035353055.1. Classification (GTDB taxonomy): domain Bacteria; phylum Bacillota_I; class Bacilli_A; order RFN20; family CAG-826; genus JAAYDH01. The sequence continues at coordinate 1,105 of DAOPYW010000019.1, read as the reverse complement.
ACGGCATCCTCTTTTGTTAAAAACAGAGAAAAATAATAATTTTGACCTGCTTTGCTGATTTCTTTTCCTGGGCATAATGTTTGTTTTTGATTGTGCTCCTCGAGCAAAAGATTGACTTTGTTTCCGGCCGCATCCTCATATCCATTAACAAAAGCTTTATCAACAAGTATTACCCCATTTTTCAGGTATTTTCTTTCACTGTCCTCGGGAACAATAAAGCGAATAAAGATATTTCCAACTTTCATATAAGTAAAAAACAATCCTTTTTCTGGGCATGTTCTTTCGTCTAGTTTTGGAAGGCCCAAACAATTCTTGGCATGGCATTGATAGAAATCATCGGATTGCAGTTGATATTCACCCTTTGAAGAATCGACAATTTTCGTAAAGTCAACATTTTTTAAAACACATCTTGAGAAGCTTGTTCGATGGGTATTGAAAAATTTGATGTGCTCATGTCCAAAAGTCGCGCCATCAACTTTTGTTTTATTAAATGTGCAATTCTCGAAAAGTGCAGATGTCAAATTTGTATTTGAAAAAACAGTGTTCGCAAACTTACATTTCTCAAATCGACAACTGAGCAAGTTAGCATTATTGAAACTGGCTTTTGAAAAGTCTACATCGTAGAAGATAACTCTTGGGATGCTGACATTAGAAAGGTCTTCTCCCTCTGCTTCGCGTGATTCATAGCGGATGCTATAATTCCTTGAGCTTCCTTTAATAAACTCCTGGTCCCTAATTAGATTAAGTTTTGACAAATGTTTCATATTTATATCCTCCTTATGAAACGCCATAAAGAGAAAATAAAATCCCATCGTTTTTGATGGGGACATTAATAAAAAAGAACCCATCTATCAAGCTTTAGCACCTTACTATCGGCAGGTTGCTGACGGATCATTGAGCTTGTCTCTAGCCGTCTCTTTATGGTGAAATCAGTTTAGTTTAATCATCAAAATTTCGCAATAGCAAAAAATAAACATAGTTTGATCGTGTCTCTTGAAAAACGCGCTTGATTATTTTCAAAAAAGATTTACATTAATAGTAGCGAAAGCTTTGTTACAAATTCTCCCCCCGCAAAAGCGAAAAATTAATCAAGTGAATTTGGTTT
>DAOPYW010000018.1:0-25597 GCA_035353055.1 Bacilli bacterium | reverse complement strand
GGAAAGGATTTTGCCTTCGAGGGTCGTCAATCCTTCGCCTTTGCTAAGGAGGGCAGTCATCACAATGCCAAAGAGAACTAAGAAGCAGAATATCGCTTCGATGTACGGGAAGGGTAGTCCTTCAGCCACTGTCATGATAACCGTGACTAAAGACATCACAAAAACAAGCGAAAGCAAGACTAGGCGGGTCAGTAAAGATTTAATCTTAACCATAGAAAATCCTCCTCGATTAATTTAAGTATAAACTAAAGTTTTTAAAATCCGCTAATGAATTGCTTTTTGAATGAAATCGGTCAGAACTCGATAATATCGCTCATAATCATCGACCGCGCACAATCCATGCATGGTGCTAGGGAAAGTAACTGTTTCGCGATAGATGTTTGAGGGGAGCGAACTTGCGATCTTTGCCATTGAAGGATAGGGGACCATCTGATCCATATCGCCATGGATAAATAAGCAAGGGATCTTGCAATTTTTTAAGGCATTGATTGGTGAGTCTTTTCTGATGTCTAAACCATAAAAAAACTTTAAGTCTAGATAGGCGCTAGAAATGAATAAATTAGCGAGGAATCTACCGTATTTAGTTTTGCTAGAATCAATAAAAGTATCAAAGATACTGGTAAAGCCTGCATCCGCGATTAAGCATTTGACTTGAGAAGGGAGGTCGTACTTATTGGCCATCATCACGGTTCCCGCCCCCATCGACATTCCATATAGAATGATTTGGGCTTCGGAATCATGCTTGATGACGTAGTTAATCCAGCTCAATAAATCGCGGGATTCTCTAATCCCCATCGTGCAGAGCTTAACATCGCTCGTCCATTGAGCGCGCTGCTCGATGCACAAGAGGTTGTAGTTATGTTTTTCATATATTTCGCGGAGTACTTTCGTCTCTTCATCAGGAGAGCCGCACCAACCATGGACATAGATGATGTACTTATGGCTGGCTTTTGGGTTGATGGCGTAATGAGCGTTCAGCTTCTTTTTATCAAATGACTTAAGCGAGATCATCCGAAAGACATTCTCATCACGGAACCAGTCGAGATCGACCTGTTGATAGAAGGGATTATCGGGAATCGAGGCATTGTATTTAAAGATTTTGTTGATTGATTTCTTCGAAAGAAAGAAGTGGATGATAAAAGCACCCAAGAGAAAATATATCCCCAAGAGAAGAAGGAGGCTAGCTGCGATAATTAAGAGAATAAAATACCATTCCATAATTCATTTTTTACATAGTAACTATATCACAATTAAAAACGACACTGTGAAGGAACTGAACCCATTTTAGTTCACGAAATAAAAAGAACTCAGGAGGTATGATAAAACCAAAAAGGGTCTTTCTTATGGAAAACAAAGACCCAAAAATAGAAACTTTATGTCTGAACTCATAGAATAAACACTTAAAATATGCGATGGGAAATCACAAATGTTTTTAGAATAAGGGGGAACTGGTTGGTAAACATTGATTAAAACATATGAGTTTGATGCAAAACGAATTATTTACAACATTGAAATATTCTGCAAATTCACTGTGAGAAAATAAGAATTCCGTTCAAAGAATCCTAAACCAAAAAAGTATTCAAAATTCCGTAACTTAAGCTTACAGATACTTCTAAAAACTAACAAACGCCACAACAAGATGGAGGTCGGAATCATTGTTGAAATAAATTGTTACATAATCCTGATTGGAATCGAAACACTTAAACATCAGCGAAAATGCCCCACTTGTTTGGCTTCCATACGGAATGCCAACCAATGAAACAGCCTCGAAAACCGTCATCCCCGATTCGATTCTCTCAAAATCCATAGTTGAGGGTTTGGTGTACTCAAATTTCTCTATTTCTTGGATTTCATTTGAATCAACCTCTGAAAAAACCACGATGTTTTGGCCAGTAATGGTTACAAATGAGTAACCCATGTATTGATAAAATGTTTCATTGGAAATGTATTCGCCCACAAATTTATCGATTTTATCACCAACGGAAAAGGAACGCATGGGAGCGGCACATCCGCTTATGACAGTAGCAAATATCACAAAAGGCAAAATATTTTTTTTCTTAAATTCCATACTATTTAGACTCCATACTGGGTGTTCAGTGGCATAATAGCATAATATCCAAGGAATAAGCTATAATTGAGGCCATTTGAAGTCCTGTCGCATGTTTCTGGATCCATAATGATATGACCAGCACCATCATACTTGGTCACATTCTCTGGTCCTGGCTTATGGGACCATGTTCCATCAGAATTTTGCCGATACCAATGATAATCTGTGCCTGGATCAAAAACTAACGCAACTTTATATGTCCCAACAGGACATACTGTATATTTAGAAATGGAATAAAAACCAAAACCCAAATTTTCCGCATCAGATTCAATTAAACTTAAAAGGGAGTTCGGATTATTGAGATCATCTTGGGTCAAAGAATGAGAAATGCTTTGTCCAGGTTGCATGGCATACAAAGAATTGGTATTAGGGTTAATCTGCGCATTAACCGCATACGAATAACAGTTTGTATAACTCTTGAGATACTCGTCAATCCAAAGAAATTGGCCAACAACCGTACTATTCCATATATTCGGTTCATAATTGAGTTCATAGCCAGACAACGGAAGGCTATACTCTGAAGGATAAAAAGCCATATCTCCAATGCAAATTCTTCCTCGGTTGCTATTGTTTGTGTTTGCTGAAAAAGTATTGGCATGAAACCTGATTCTATAAATTGGGGTTTCAAAGATAATCTTGTAAAAGACATGATCATTCCTGTTTGTTGTCATTGCAGTTTCTATCGAAAGCAAATCTAGTTTATCAACCCATCTATTCTCCCAATAGTACTGCACTGCGGCCTCACCCGTATCTGATGTCAAAAGTTCAAATGATGTTTCCCTCCAGTGGGCAAGTTCCACATCAATTCTGGTGACGGCAGTGTTAAAACGATACTCTATATAGGCTTCGGTAACCCCGCTTCTTTTTGGTGACATGACTATGTACTCGTCATGGATATATCCTGTCCTAAATCTCCTTGTTTCGAAAATGAAACCCCCGCCAGCATTGTGATGGGTAAAATTGTTTTTGGTGTCATTGTCGACCGGATAGGCATCGGTAAATCCGTAATTTTCCGGTTTCATAACTGGTAGCGCTTCATACTCAAGCGGCTTGGTAAATGGCTCTTTTGCGTAGTATTCATCCCAATATGGGTAAACATCAGAAGATAATTCAACACAAGTATAATAGCTTCGTGAATGGTCGGAATAGAGTATCTGATCCCATTGCTCTATATTTAGTGTGTAACTTTTCGAGACTACTGCATTATCTTGGAAAACCTGAGCACTCGAAGAATTTAAAAATGATACTTTGAAATATGGATTGTAGGATGAAAACCATTTTTCTTTAAAAAGTGATTTCCAGTCGAATCTTGGCGTCATGTCGCGGTAATCACCAGAAACTAATTCAATTTCTTGTGGAAAAATAAAATTGCATGCGCAACCTGTGTCACCAGATGCTGAAACATAATTCCATGAATGGCTGGCTTCCATCAAGAGATTGAGCGAAATTGCATCACCAATTGTTGTAAAACCAGTCGAAGAAAGCGATACGTGAGAGAGACATTTGCCAGATGCATCGTCTTTCCAGCCAGTGTGCACATATATCTCATCGGAGAGCACATCATAATCATAAGCGATGAAGGCATGACTGCCCAGCGTAGGAGAGCTGGCTCGCAAAATTACTGGCGTCCCATGCAATATCTTGTTTACGGTATAAGCCCTTGCTTGTGCTGATGAGTTGCATGAATTTATGACAATTTGACTGGTTGTAAAATCTAGGTAGTTATACAAGTAGTAACTCATAAAAGCAACAATTTCTGAAAACATCATGCCAAAAGGACTTTCTTCACTCTCAAAGCGGGCAGATCCGAAATAGGACTGGCTCAACGAAATAAGCTTACATTGGAAGTATTCTCCAGAATGTGAAGCAGAATATGAAAGATATTCATTCATCGAAAGACCTTCGACTGATGGTTCTGGTTCAAAAGCCACGCCAGGAGATTCGGCATAGAAAGAAGGAAATGCAAAATTTGAAACTGTATTTGTAACAAATGTCGAAACGCCGACATTATCGTAAGCTTCTGGAATAATTAGATCATTCCAATATGAATCATAAAAGGAGAGAAGCATACCCATGGCGACATATGAGCAACTTCCATATCTATTGTTTCCAAAATTAGAAGTCAGATTAGAGAAATAAACACCTTCATAATAATCATCAATGAGGACATCATTGACTGTTCCTGATGACAACGAATTAAAAAGAGATGACACATTTCCATCATGCAAACCCGCATGTGAAATAGTTTCTGAATTTTTGGGTAAGTCAATGCGATTATCAACACCATTGGTAGATGGGCTAAAAGACAAGCACAATGTTATTCCGAAAGCACACAACAAAAAAATTTCATGATGTTACCTTGTTTTCTTTACTTTAATTTTAACATTTTGCTGTTTGGGGATAAAGGGCTTTTTTTTGTTGCTTCGCAAGACGGGCTTATATCTATTTTTTAATTTTCAAGAGCTTTGTTTAATGCATAAACTGCTTAGAAAATGCCATTAAACTTACTGATTTGATGCGCTAGAACACGCTGATTATTTAAGTCGATAATCGTTAATTAGTGAGCTCCGTATTGTTCCATATCGTATAGACTTTTCTTCGCCATCAGATACTATAGAAGTTTTTATTTTTGAGTTCAGACATGTAGGTTTTAACTTTTGTATTTTTTGTTCTTCATAAGAAAGACCCCCCTTTGGTTTGATTATATCTCGGGAGGTCTTTTATAATTTTGTGAACTAAGCGGGATCCATTTTCTTCACGAAATTCTTAATTCTGTTAATCAAAATAGGTTATTTATCGTGGACGAATAGGGCCATCACTGCCTTTGCAGTATGGATGCGGTTTTCCGCTTCTTGATAGACCACTGATTGTGGGCCATCGATGACGGAGTCTTCGACTTCGTTGCCGCGGTCAGCTGGCAAAGCGTGCATGTATTTGCATTGTGGACCAGCGAGCTTCATCATCTCTTCGGTGCACTTCCAACCAGTCAAGGTCTTGATGTAATCATCGACGACGGTTGTAGATTGGTTCTTGACCCATGAACCCCAGTTCTTGGGGAACACAACATCAGCGCCTTTGAAGGCTTCTTCCATGTCGTGGGTGATGCGGAAGCTACCGCCGTTCTCTAAAGCGTTCTTCTTCGCTTTTTCCACTGCCCAGTCTGGCATGTCATATCCTTCTGGATAGGCTAAGGTGACATCCATCGCGTAGCGAGGGAATAATAGGATTTGGGAAAGTGGGACGGAGATTGGCTTTTTATGAGTAGTAGCAAAAGCCCAGATAATGGAGACCTTTAAGTGCTTGGTGGTAGGGAATAATTCCTGCATGGTCATCAAGTCAGCCAAAGCCTGCATTGGGTGATAAAGATCACACTGTAAGTTGATGATTGGGACGGAGGAATACTTCGCCATTTCGCGGAGGTATTTGTTGCCGAGACCCCAGTTGCAGTAACGGCAGGCGATCATGTGTCCAAAGGAAGAGAGGATGGTCGCGGTATCTTTCGCGGATTCCCCGTGGGAAATCTGCATCATCGAAGTATCGAGGAAAGTCGCGTGGCCACCTAATTGAGCCATGCCACTTTCAAAGGAGTTTCTGGTTCTGGTTGATTGTTCAAAGAACATCAAGAAGCCAGTTTTTCCCACTAACCATTGAGTTGGTTCGTTGCGGTAGAAAGCTGCTTTTAAATCTTCGGAGACTTTGAGCATTAAATCGATTTCAGGCTTGGTGAACTCTTCGAGAGTAATCAAGTGACGACCGGCAAATTTTGGAGCAATTTTTTCCATAAATAGTGAATCCTTTACTTATTTTTTGTTTTTGAGGTGTTCGAGATATAATCCGGGAATGGTAGCGTACAGCGCTGCGCAGATGACGAGATCTTCTTTTCTCGTCTTTTCGTTTGGAGCGTGAGCTTCTTTTTCATCGCCAGGTCCGAAGCCTAAGCAAGGGATACCGTAGCGACCCATGATGCTCACTCCATTCGTCGAGAAAGTCCACTTATCGATGACGGGATCTTTCTTAAAGAGCTTTTGATATCCTTCTTTGAGGGATTGAACGTAGATGGATTCTTCAGGGATGACCCAAGTGGGGAAGTAGCACTCTGTTGGATAGAGCAGTCCAGTATAAGAGGGTCTCTCATATTGATACATGCTGACTTCCGCTCTAGCGGCTTTGACAGCGGGGAGGTTTTGGATTTCCGCGATGGAAGTCTTATCGTTCTCTCCGACGGTCAAGCGGCGGTCCAAGCTAATCCAGCATCCGTCAGCGACGGCGCAGCGGCTTGGGGACTTGTGGAAGATTTCCGAAATAGTGACTGTGCCTTTTCCGAGGAATGGATCATAAGCTAATCCTTCCTTATTGAGCTTTTCAATTTGCTCGATGATGGGAGCCATCTTGTAGATTGCGTTGTCTCCTCTTTCAGGAGCGCTGCCATGGCAGGAAACGCCGCGAACATTCACTTTGATTTCCATACGACCGCGGTGTCCGCGGTAGATGCGGCAGCTGGTCGGTTCAGTGGAGACGACGAATTCTGGTTTTAACTTATCTTCTTTGATAATGTACTGCCAGCATAATCCATCGCAGTCCTCTTCCTGAACGGTTCCAGTGATGACGAGGGTGTAGTCATCTTCGAGATGTAAATCTTTGATGATTTTTCCCGCGTAGACCATCGAGGCCATGCCGCCTTCTTGGTCGGAAGCACCACGACCACCGATGTGGACGTCGTCTTCGTATCCTTTGTATGGGTCAAATGTCCAGTTCTTAATTTCTCCGATACCGACGGTATCAATGTGGGCATCGAGAGCGATGAGGTGCGAGCCATGTCCGATGTATCCGAGGATATTGCCCATCGGGTCAATCACCACTTTATCAAATCCGACTTTTTCCATCTCTTCTTTGATGCGGAGGATGACTTTCTTTTCATCGCATGATTCGCTGGGAATCCTGATCATATCGCGGAGGAACTTGGTCATGTCCGCCTTGTAGGACTCCGCTCTTTTTAATACTTCTTCAAATTTAATTTTCATGTTAGATTTCCTTTCCTCTCTTGGCTTTGATCTTTTCATCATAGGCTTTGATCTTGCCGTATTCTTCTTCCCAAAATTCTGGATGTCTCATGCTGTCGAGATATTCTTGTTTATATCCGAACTTGAGCCAATCGTATTCTTTTCTCTTGAAGAGTCTTTCTTTTTCCTCTTGTCCGCGAGTGTCGAGAATGCGGCAGGTAGAGGCTCCAAGGAAGACATCCTTAAACCAGCGGTCTAAAACGTGATCAGTGACTTCGAGTTCGCGTTCATGGAGGTTTTCCACAACGGAATCATAGCGGTCAAATCCATCTGTAGCGATGGTGACGACGTTGTCGTCTGGTCCGAGTTTGAGATACTTGGCCATCTTAATCGCTCCAATGATGTTGCATATGCCAGAAACTCCGAAGAGTTCTCTCATTCCTTCAGCGACTTTGCGGTCGATGCCATGTTTGACGAGGACATCGGTTCCAGAGTGAACAACTTCAAGGCCACGGACACAGTCATCATCGTGAATTTGGACGATGAAGTCAGTGGTCAGGACGTTGTGAATTAAAGTTATCATTTTATCTCCGATACCTTCGATACGATGCTGGCCTAAACCATCATCGGTGAGGGTGGAGCATTCGTGTGGTTCAAGAGCGGCAATCTTGCATTCGGGGAAAGCTTTTTTCATCTCATCTCCGGCAGCGAGAGTTCCGGCCGAACCAGGCGCGCTGGTAAAACAGGCGATACGGCCATTGCCAATACCTTTGACGGCTTCGATAGCACTGTTGCCTGTCACATAGCGGTGGAAACGATAGTTTGGCAACAATTCAAATTGTGCTAAGGTAGCATTCATTGGATTCTTTTTGAGTTCATAGGTTCTTTCAAGAGTCAAAATGACATCTGATTCTGAACCAGGAGTTAAGTCGAGCTTGGCTCCATATTTGCGGATGCGCTCGTATCTTTCCTTAGACATGTTGTCAGGCATGATGACGATAGCATCATATTTCATTAAATTAGTGATGTAGGAGACACCGATACCGAAGTTGCCGGTTGATGGACCTAAAATCGTGTGTTTGCCGGGCAAGATTGCTCCGTCGACACATCCCTCAATCAATGTGGCATAGGCAGGGCCAACTTTATGAGATCCAGAAGGGAAATATTTTCCGAGCATCACGACGATATTGGCATCCACGCCCGTCAGTGCTTTAGGAAGAACGATTTTCCTCACTTCTCCATTGCCGCCATTTTTCCATCCGATATTGAATAAGTTGATGGGGTCGAGCTCATTTTCTTTAAGAGCCTTCTCCGCTAACTTTCTCACTTTTGGATCTTGGTGCTCTGGATGAAGCATTTCATCATAGGTTGGACCAAATGGAATTTTTGACATACTTTATTTCTCCTTTTTTTCTTTCAAAAATTTGTCTAAGGTCTCTAAGTTTGGTTTCATTGGTTCGGGGGGAATGATGACCTTTTGAGCATTCGCCGGATCTTTTAATCCGTTCCCGGTCACTATGAAGGTCACTGATTCCTCCTTAGGAATAATGCCCTCTTTAACGGCTTTGATGACTCCCGCTAAGGAAGCGGCAGCGGCTGGCTCTGCGAAGATGCCTTCGGTTCGGCCAAGCAAAGCTTCAGCTTGAAGAATTTCCTCATCTGAGATGCTGATCCACACTCCATTAGAGTTCTTCACAGCGTTGATGGCTTTGACAGGATTGCGGGGTATGCCGACGGAGATGCTATCAGCGATAGTATTCTCTTCGGCTTCTTTTAATGGCTGATGAGCGTGGCTAGCGATCACGAATGGTTCGCAGCCTTCGCTCTGGACAGCCAGAATGCGAGGAACTTTGGCAATTAATCCCAACTCTTTCAGTTCAAAAAATCCTTTGTAGACACCAGCGACGGTGCATCCATCTCCGACCGAGACGGCCACCCAATCGGTGGGTTTGAAGTTCAATTGTTCCGCGATTTCTAGCGAAACGGTTTTCTTTCCTTCAACTAAGTGAGGATTAATAGCGCAGTTTCTATTATACCATCCATACTTCTTAATTGCTTCCTTTGAGAAAGCAAAGGTGTCTTTGTAGTCGCCATCGACTTTGACTAATGTCGCTCCATATAGAGATATCTGAGTGACTTTTCCAATCGGGGCTCGCTTAGGAACGAAGATGACGGCTTTGAGACCGATGTGGGCAGCCTGGCAGGCTAGTGAACTAGCCGCATTGCCGGTTGAGCTCGTCGCGATGGTATCCGCGCCGGCTTCCAGCGCTTTAAGGACGCCAATTCCCGAGGCTCGGTCTTTGCTGGAGCCGCTGGGATTGAGGCCATCATCTTTGATGTATAGAGTTCTTAACCCTAATTGTTTTGCTAAGTTGTGGGACCGAATGAGAGGTGTCCAACCAATTCTTAGCATGTCTTTGATGTGGTCGGTTTCGATAGAGATCATCGGAGCGTAGCGCCACATCGAATAATCCCTATTATTGTTGAAATATTTAAGATTGACTTCCTTCTTCATCTTCTCGTAGTCGTAGACGACATCTAGAATGCCTTTTTCTCCGCAGTGAGGGCAAGTGAAACTCGCTTCCTCAGGAGTGAAAAAATGACCGCATAGTGTGCATCGATAGCCTACGAAAAATTTGTTCTTTGCCATATTACCTCCTCATCCGATATGACTAATAAAATCGCGAGCGATATTCATCGCGACTTTGTAGCGATAATCTTTAGTGGATCTCTGATCAGAGATGGGAGTGATGTACTGGCCATAATCTGACAAGATGTCCGATATTTTATCTTTAAACTGTTTGACTGATAGACCGATGTATTTGGCTTCTAACTCTGGCCGGCGAACGACGGTGATGCTGACTGAGCCAAAAGCGAGGCGGAAATCTCTGACGATACCTTTTTCTAATGTATAGGCACCGGCGAAAGTAATCTTAGAGATAGTCTCCGCTTTTCTAGAGCCGACTTTCTTCCATTTAACTTGGGTGAAATGATGGGCGGGAATGATGACCGATTTAATCAGCTCATCTTTTTCGCGGTGAATTCTTCTCACCCCGTAGATGAACTCGCTGATGGGCATCGTTCTCGTGCCGCGGAGGCTTATCAGCTCAACTTGAGCATCTAAGAGATAGAGGCCGACGAGGGAGTCGCCAGCGGGAGAAGCATTGCCAATATTTCCGATGAGAGTCGCCATATTTCTTAAGCTTGGCGAAGCGATCTCGATGATAATGTCTTTGAGTAGCTGAGGAACAATTGGACTCTTCAAAATGTCGCTGTAGGTGGCGGTGGCTCCAATGGTCAGGCTGCCGCTAACATCTTTGATGAAGTTAAGTTCCTGTAGGTTTGCAATATAGATAATGTCTTTATCAAAACTGGGCAAAAGACCGCTGCTGCGGTGTTTCATCACCATCAAATCAGTGCCTCCCGCCATGATATAGCAGTCGTGTTGGCTGAGAATGAGAAGGGCTTCTTGCAAAGATTTCGGAATAAATTTATTTACCATTTGATGCCCCTTTCTTCTCCTTCTTCGGCGGCTAATAAGACAGCTTTGATAATGGCATTGTAGCCAGTGCAGCGGCAAAGGTTACCGGATAATGCTAATCGAACTTCCTCTTCCGTGGGGCGAGGGTTACTTAAAAATAGAGCATAGGTGCTCATGATCATACCGGGAGTGCAGAACCCGCATTGGCTAGCGCCTAGTTCGCTAAAAGCATCAGCGATGATGCGATATTGCTTGGTCTGATTGAAGCCATCAATCGTCAGGACTTCTTTGCCAATCACATTGGCCATAGGAGTTAAACAAGAAGAGTAAGAAACACCATTGACTAAGACAGTGCAAGCTCCGCATGATCCTTCGCCACAGCCTTCCTTCGTGCCCATCATGTGCAAGTTATTTCTCAAGACATCTAAAAGTCTCGCGCTGGGATCAACGTCAACTTCCACTGGCTGATGATTTATCACAAATTTAATTTTTGCCATGTTCCACTAACTCCATAATATATTCAGGATTTGCAGGTATTTTATTGATTTTTCGCTTAATTGCTTGCTCGATAGCTAAGCACACTGCTGGGGCAACGCCGACGAAAGTAAGCTCGCCAGCACCCTTTGCTCCCGAAGCGCCGTAAGCGAAAGGATTGTCGATTAAAGCGGTTTCCATAAATGGTAAATCCATGCTGGTGGGGATGGCATAGTCAGAGATGGTTTTCTGATAGAATCTTCCATCTTTAACATCCATGCATTCCAGCATGCCATAGCCGATACCTTGGGCGAGACCACCATCGGATTGACCAGCGACGATGCGCTCGTCGATAGCGTGGCCGACATCATAAGTCGACCAGATACCCTCGACACGAACTTGATAGGTAATCGGATCATAAGAGACTTCCACGATATTGACGCCCCAGGCATATCCGGGATAGGCATCTCCTTGCATGGTATCTTCATCCCATCGGATATAAGAAGGTCCGACGTAGGGTTCGATAACTTCAATTCTTTTACCGCTGACCCATTGCTCTTTTAAGTGCTTGGCAGCTTTTTCGCAGAGATAGCCAACGATGATGACAGTCCGGCTCGCTGCAGTAGGGCCAGTGCTCAAAGTGTGATCAGTGTCTGGAGCTTCATGGAAAACGAGATTCTCGGGATATTTGAGAGTATCGGAGACAATCTTTTTTAAAGTTGTGCGATTTCCTTGCCCAAAATCAACTTGCGAAGTATAGAGATGCACGGTGTCATCTTCTTCTTTGACAAGTTTCACTTGAGCATTGATGATTGTCGATTCTCCCGAGCCGGTGAATCCGCAGCCATGGAGGAACCAAGACATGCCTATTCCTCTATTTGAATTAGGTTTGTCGTATTCCTTAACTTTTCGCTTGTAATCGCTCATCTGCATCGCTTTTTCAATTAGCTGGGGCATGATGATTTCGTCATGGAAGTGGCCGTTAACCGCGGTGATATCGCCTTTCTTTGCGAGATGAGCAAGGCGGAACTTTAATGGATCGACTTTGAGAGCTTTCGCGACGTGATTGATGAACATCTCAAAAGCAAAGATGGTCTGCGGTGAACCAAATCCGCGGAAAGCCGCGGTTGGCACGATATTAGTTAAATAAACATTGCCATTTACATCGAGATTAGGAATCGTATAGCAATCAACGGAGGCAATCAAACCTCGGGATAAAACAACTCCCGAGCAACCGATGTAAGCGCCACCATTCAATTTGACGGAGGCTTCGACACCAGTGATGCGATTGTCTTTGACAAAGGCGGTGTATGTTGTCTCGCTTGGGTGCCGTTTTGTTGTGAAAGCTATATCGTCATTTCGATCAAAAACGAAACGAAGAGGTTTTTTCACTTTGACAATAGCGGTCGCTAGTTGGGCAGCTAAGATGGATGGGTAGTGTTCCTTCCCTCCAAAAGCTCCTCCCACCGCTGGTTGGATAACTCTCACGCTGTCAGGATCGCATCCTAGCGTTCTCACGATAGCTTTTTTGACATAGAAAGGGCATTGCATAGAGGCTTTGACAGTAATCTTATCTCCATCGAGCCACATCAGCATGGTTTGAGTCTCGAGATAGATATGCTCCTGCAAGCCAGTGCGGAAAGTTTCCGTATAAGTAAAATCCGCTTCCTTTTTCGCTTTGGCTAAATCGCCTTTCGCAAAATGCTTGTGGATAACAGAATTTGTCATCTCGAAAACAGGTGTTTCTTCTTGATAGGTGATGGCGACTTTTTTGGCTAAATCCAAAGCCACTTCTTTGCTTGGACCGATAATTAAACCGATGGTTTCACCATAATAATTCACTTGTTTATCAGCAAAGACTGGCCAATCAGAGAAGATGATGCTGACAACATTTTCTTTGACGATGTCTCTCGCATCTACATAGAAATATCCTTCTGGTAGAGTGGGGACTTCAATTTTTAAGATTTTTCCTTTGGAAATAGTCGAGCGAACGAAAGAAACCGAGAGCGCTTCCTCACAGAGGATGTCATCGGTAAAAATGGCTTTGCCGGCCATTTTTTCTTCGTTATCGATCTTGACAGTTGAGTTGGGGAAAAATCGTTTCATAGACTCTCTTTATTTCTTTTTGATGCTTATTGCTTTGGTTGGGCAGCGCGAAGCGCATAATCCGCATTTGAAGCACTTGTCATCGTTGAAAACAGGGACGATGCTTTCATTCATTTTGATGGCGAAATATGGGCAGTTTCGCTCGCAGAGTCGGCAATGGCTGCATTTTTCAGCATTCACCACAGGAAGCTCAGCTTCATATTTTACATCTTTTACTAGTTGAGTATTAATAACATCTTGCACAGATTTAAAACCATACTTTTCCAGCTCTTTAGGTAAGTCTGCAAGAATCTTGGCATATAGTTCTTTTCCTTTTAGCATTGGAGCGGAAAGCATGCCGCAAGCAGAAGCGCCAGCTAGCAGGAATTCAATCACATCTTTAGCGGAAGAAATTCCTCCGACACCAATGACAGTGAGAGAGGGTTCCGCTTGTTTGATGGTGTAGACTGTTGCTAAAGCAACTGGCTTAATAGCTGGACCGCTCATCCAGACAAATCCTTTATCGTTAGCAGCGAGCATGGACCGCTTTTCTACATCGATGACCATGGTTGGCCCTAGCGAGTTAATCGCCACCACTCCATTGGCGCCATTTTCCTTGATGGTTTTTGCAAATCCGTGTGGGTCAGGCATATGAGGACTAATCTTCATGTATATGGGTTTTTTAGTCAATGAGCGAATGGTGCGAACAGTCTCGCCTAAAACCGCTAAGTCGCTTCCCACATAGTGGGTGCTGACTTCAAAGGCATCAGCAAATTTATCTAACTGAGGAATTAACTCTTCCATATCGCTCTTGGTATATCCGACAGAAATGATCAGAGGAGTATCGCCTTTTTGCTTGCAGTATTCAGGAAGGAACTCATTGATCCATTTTTCTTTGGAATACTCAGTCCAGAGTTCGCAATTATAAATAGCATTGTTATCTCCGACGATGCATGGATGGGGGATGTGGGCCATCTTAGTAGAAATGGTCTTAGCGACAACAGCGCCCAATCCCGCCACATGGTTGAGCCAGAGCATTTTTTCAGCATCTCCCACGAGTGGTCCGGCAGCAGGCATCAAGGGGTTTTTCAAAACCAGCCCGTCAAACTTTGTTGTTAAATCCATACTTATTTGTTCTCCTTAATGGTTTTCCATAAATTTGTTGAAATTTCAACCGATTTATTCAATCCTCTTTCGAGTTTAGAATTTAGTAGTTTGCCATTTTTCACTAAGCATTGGCCGCCTCGATAAACATCGCGAGGAGCAAAGCCAGAATATAAACCAAAGAAAATATGACCAAATATGTTCGTCTGATCAATAGGAGTGAACGGGGAATAAGGCAGCAGGAGGAAATCGGCTTCGTAACCGGGGATTATTTTCCCAATTTTGACTCCTAATGCTTGGCTGACATAGTCATATGAATCATTGATCACATCTAAAACATGCCCTAAATTCATGGCATTTGGCGTTCCATTTTTCAAGCGAGTTGTATAGAAAAGATTTAAATATTCGGTTGCCATCGAGGTGCTTAACCCGTCATTACCAAGTAATACTTTAACACCATGGCGTTTAAAATTCATCACATCTGGCAAGCCGACAGCATTATTCATGTTTGAAGTGGTGTTAACCACCAAAAATGCTTTGTTCTTGGCAATGATGTCCAATTCAGAATCGCCGATATGGACTCCATGCACAATTAAACTATCAGGTTTAATGAGGTGATATTCATCAAGTCTCTCGATGATTGTCTTGCCGTATTTTTCTCGGCAGTCTTTTTCGTCCATGTCGCTTTCTGCAACGTGAATATGGATGGGAGTATTACCAATAACTTTCGAAATTTTTGATAAAGTCGAATCGGAAATAGACATTGAAGCATGCATGCCAAATAATCCAGCGCACATCGAGTCATGATTTGACAGACAGAAATCGTGATTTTCTTTAATACAATCATCGACTGGATAACGATCGCTAGTCTCAAAGCATAAAATGCTGCGAATAGAGGCGATATCAGCCAAAGCAGATTTCAAGGAAGCGAGAGAGCCTATAATTTCTTTTCCTGACGCG
Organism: Bacilli bacterium; assembly: GCA_035353055.1. GTDB lineage: Bacteria > Bacillota_I > Bacilli_A > RFN20 > CAG-826 > JAAYDH01. Next base: position 10,386 of record DAOPYW010000018.1, on the reverse strand, counting down.
TGGTGATCAATAAGGGTTGTCACTCCATTTTTCATGAACTCCGAAGCTGCACATATTCCAGAGTAGTAGGTTGTCTCATTGTTAATTTTTGCATCCATCTTCCACCACATTTGGTCGAGGATATCTTGGAAATTTTTGGGATGGAATGGCAAGATCATCCCGCGAGCAAAAATCGAGTATATATGTGTGTGTGCACAGACGAAATTTGGCAGGAGCAGTTGGCCATGGCCGTCGATAATCTCAGTTCCATCGTCTTGGAACTCGCTCATCGGTCCAACATTGATTATTTTGTCGTCAAAAATAACAAAACCACTATCGATATAGTTTTGATAATCATAGATCCGTACATTGGTAATGGTTCTTTTCATAAAATCTCCTTAATCGCAATTAATCAATTCACCTTTGGCAGGAATAAAGACGCCATCTTTTAAAATAAAGCGCCCTCTAAGCATAGTTGCGTGCACTATTTCACTGACTTCCAAATTTTCATAAATGGAATAGTCCGCATTTCCGTGAGGCTTTCCAATTTTGTATGGAGGCACCTCTTTGAGAAAAACTAAGTCAGCATCTTTCCCTAAAGAAATAATGCCTTTTTGGGACAAATGTTGAATTTTTGCGGTATTTTTGCTCATTTTATCGATTATCTGGTCTCCAAATAATTTATGAAGTAGCAAAAATGAAGTTTCGATTCCTCCGATGCCAAAAGGATGGCCAGCGAGAAGAGGGTGGCTTTTTTTATCGGCGACATTAAATGAGCAATGATCGGTGCCGATGGTGTCGATGTGAGATATGTTTTTGATCAGCAATTCTTGCTCAGATTTGCTTCTTAGGGGAGGGGCAAAAGTGAACAAACATCCATCAGGCTGGGAGAGAGCAGATGAATTGAATAGAAAATACTGAGGGCAGCTTTCGACAAAAAAGTTTTTGCCTAAAATATCAGAGTATTGGTCAATTAGAGCTTGCAAAGTCTTGCCGCTGCTGCAGTGGACCATGTATAAGAAGCCGCCAGTCTCTCTAACAAACCCAGCGAGTTTAAGAGTTTCAATCAATTCGCATTCGCTAGGACGCGCTTTGGCAATATCCGTGCATAAAAACGCGTTATCATGCTTGATTAAGTCATCTTTTTCAATGTGGCATTCAACAAGAAAGTCATGTTTCTTTGATAATTTCAGTAGGTTATAGATATCTCTGTCATAGGTTCTTCTTCTTGTCTCGGAATAAGTGGTGAAAAGCTTGATAGTGTTCATGCCTAAGCTCTTCATCTTCAAGACGAATTCCTCTAAATCGCCATCTGGTTCCTTAACGCATCCGTGAAGGTGGTAATCAACATGTGAGTACTTTGCCAATTGCAAACGCTCGTAGAAAAGTTTCTCCAGCGTCTTTGCATTTCTAGCCGGATCGAGAAAGTCAATGATGGTTGTTACACCACCATAAGCAGCTGAACGGGTTCCAGATGAAAAGTCATCGACAGATACAATTGTCCCACAATCCAAAGAGAAATGAACATGGGGATCAATCAGTCCAGGAATTACCTTTAGCCCTTGAGCATCAAAACACTCTTTAGCAGAAGGTTCTTCCGTTCCAACGTAAACAATCTTTTCATCTTTGACACCAATGTTGCTTTTTTTCCAAGCTCCATCAATGTAAATAATGCCATTTTTGATCAACAAATCGTTCATACGTTTTATTTGCTTTCTAAAACCATTTTGCCATGACTTTTATCTTTTCTTTTCTTTAAGAGCGCGCATGATTTTTTCGGGCGTGATTGGCAAATCATTGATTCTTACACCAACTGCGTTGTAAATAGCATTGCAGATTACTGCAGGAGGAGTATCGATGCCAATTTCGCCGACTGATTTCGCACCGAATGGTCCAGTTGGATCATATGAATCAGCGAATTCAGTGGTTAATTTATCAATTTCTTTATGTGTGGGAATATGGTAAGTTGAGAAGCTATTACTCAATAATTTGCCTTGGCTATTGTAGAGGACTGCTTCGCAGGATGCCATTCCATAACCTTGAACAATTCCACCTTCAACTTGACCTCTCGCCAGCATTGGGTTGATTGTTGTGCCGCAATCAACAACTGATACATAGTTCAAGAGCTTATATTCGTAAGTTTCTGTATCGATTTCAATTTCAGCATAGCCAGCCATGAACGGAGGAGGAGAGACATGCCCAAAATAGCTCTCGGTGACTGACACCTGTTTCATATCTTTTGAGTAGGTGATTTGTCTCGCTAATTCAGGAAGAGTAAGCTCTTTCTTTTTGGCTTTGAATACCGAGCCATTAAAATCGATATCTTCTTCTTCGACTTCAAGTATTCTAGCTGCTTCTTTAATCAGTCGATCTTTCATCTGTTGAGCAGCTTTTAAGGCAGCGTTCCCAGAAACATATGTAGTGGATGAAGCGTAAGCTCCAACATCGAAAGGAGTTAAATCAGTGTCTGAGGAATAAATGGTCACTTTATCGACGGTGGTCATTAATTCTTCAGCGACAATTTGCGTGATAACAGTATCAGAACCTTGTCCGATATCGGTGGCGCCAGATGTGACAACATATGATCCATCATCATTTAGTTTGATTGAGGATGAGCCCATATCCATAAATGGAATACCGCTTCCTTGCATAGCTATCGCCATTCCAACAGAGCGAATGGTATGAGGCCCGACTTGAACGCGAGGATATTTTTTATCCCAGCCAATTAGTTCCGCGCCTCTTTCGATGCAGTAAGGTAATTTGCAGGACTCCATAATCATTGGGGTTCCTTTGGTTCCTTCGCCCATTACTTCGAAGATTGGTGAAGTTTCTCCTTCTTTCATAGAGTTTTTCAAACGCAACTCAATGGGAGACATATGCAGTTTTTCTGCCAATACATCAATAGCAGTTTCTAAGACATAGTTGCCTTGGATGGCTCCATATCCGCGGAAGGCTCCAGAAGAGACGTGATTGGTATAGACGACTCTTCCGCCAAACTTGACAGCTTCAACCTTGTTGTAGAGAGGCAATACTTTGCTTCCGACAATCATAAAGACAGTCAACGCGTGCTCACCATAAGCGCCTGTGTCGCTCAACGCGCGACAATCAATGGCTTTGATAATACCATCCTTGCTAGCGCCTATTTTCATGGTAATCATCATTGGGTGGCGGGTATAAGAAGAACTGAAAACTTCTTCTCTGGTATAAACCATGCGAGATGGCAAACCAGTTCTTAGTGTTACTAAGGCGACGAAAAATTCACAGTGGAAAGCTTGCTTGCCACCAAAGCCACCACCGACACGAGGCTTCACTATTCTCACTTGGTTTAATGGTAAGCCAAGGGTCTTAGTAAGAATGCGGCGCATGTGGAAAGGGGTTTGAGTGCAAGAATAAATAACTAAGCGATTGTGGTCGTCTAACCGAGCATTAGAACAATGAGGTTCCATCATCGAGTGAGCTTGAGCTTGCGATTCAGCAGTATGCTCAATCACTACATCGCATTGGCTGAGCACTTTTTCCGTGTCTCCAATTTCCATCTCATATGTGGCGGCGACATTTTCTTTTGGTCTAAAGCCCATCTCAAAGGCTTGAGAGATTCCATCCTCAGGGTGAATAATGTTTTTATTTCGATAGGCGGTCTTATAGTCGAGCACTGGCTCCAATACTTCGTATTCGACCTCAATTAACTTCAAAGCATCTTCAGCGGTTCTCTCGTTGATCGCGGCGACGCAAGCCACTTCGTCTCCCACATAACGAACATATTCATCGAGAATGAATTTATCGATTGGGGATGGAGCAGGGGCTCCTTGGCCCGCTCTCGACATAGCAACATGCGGCACATTCTTATAGGTCAAGACACATTTGACACCATTCAAAGACTCAGCTTTGCTGGTATCGATGTTTTTAATATGAGCAAAAGCGTGGGGGCTTCTCAGCATTTTGCATACCAAGGCTCCGTGCGGTGCATAATCGTCAGTATAAACCGGACGACCCATCATCTCGGCATGCCCATCAACCGAGGGTGTTTTCTTGTTGACGACTTTTAGTTTACTTTTTGGCATGTTTTTTGACCTCCGCTAAATACCTTTTAACAGCGAGCATTTGAGAGTTGTAGCCACTGCATCGACAAAGGTTTCCTACCAGGTAGTTCTTTATTTCCTCATCAGTGGGATTTTCATATTCTAGTGAAAGGGCATGGACGACTAGGGCAAAGCCAACGAGGCAGAAACCGCACTGGTCAGCTCCTTCATCGCCAAAGAAATCAGCGATTAAATTGGCTTCTTTTTGAATATCTTCAACAGTCGTGACATGTTTTCCTTCAACTTGAGCGGTTAAAACGCTGCAGGACATCGATGGCTTTCCATCAATTAAGACTGTGCATGATCCGCAATTGCTTTCATCACAGCCAACGCGAACTGAAAGAATGCCTTGCCCCCTCAACGTCTCGGCTAAATATTCATCAGGGCGAACGTTTAAGACAATTTCCGACCGATTTAAAACAAATTTTACTTCCATTACTTGCTTACCTCCTCAAGTCCGCGGCGAACATAGACTTCAGCGATTTCTCTTCGATAATCTTTTCCGATTGAAATGCTGTCAGCAAAAAGATATTCGCTGATCGCTTGCTTAGCGACTTGCTTGCTATCTTTACCTAAATCAGCGTCCTTCATAGCTTGTTTAGCTAATGATGCAATCATCGGGCGAGAGCCAACGGCGATATAGTGATGATTGTTTCTTAAAGAAACGGCAATATTCACAAGCGGGAAATCCAGGGCTGTGGTTTTGACTTTTTTATAGAAGCATGTGCCTTCCTCTTTCTTGATATCAATCGAGGTGAGAATGCCTTGCACTTTTCCTCGGTAGTTTAAATACTCTTCCAACGACATTTTTTGTTCCGGATAAAATTCGAGTGTGACATCAAGCGTTAAAAGCGCAGTGATGACATCAGAAAATGGATAGCGACCGAAGATTGATCCGCCGATAGTGGCGAGGTTCCTGAAGTTCACACCCATGATTTCGCCAGCAGCGGTAGAAGCGATTCCTCCGCAGATGTGCTTGATGAGTGGCGAAGTCTCAAAAGACCTCAAAGAAACCATTGATCCAACTTTGATAAATGGTCCAGAATCGACAATTTGGTCGAGGCCTAAAAGTGACAGATCAATCAAAGTATCGTAACTTTGACCTAGCTTTTTAATCCAAAGACCGCCAGCAATAATTGAGTTTTTTGGGCTTTCGAGCAACTTTCGATAAGCATCGTCTAGTGATGAGGCCCGATAAAAGTTTTTTGCACGCATACTATTTCCCTTCCAGATTTTTATTCAAATCTCGATAATCGTTTATCGTATCAATGTCATTAAGTATATTCGTGTCGTCTGTATTTATTATTTCATAATTATAGCGATTGCGAAATGCTTTTAGATTGTAATCTACTGATTCTTTCTTCAATTTTGCCACCAATTGGCGATCGATAAAAATCGGATGGCCAGTTTTTCCTTCATAAGCAGGGACCCTGATACTACCTTTGCCATTCTTCAATGCCACGATGGTTTCGCTTTTCACAAATGGGCAATCTCCAGGGAGAATGAAGATGTCGCAATCAACATTGTCGATACCCCAAAGAATGCTGGAAAACATACCCTTGTCATAATATGGATTATTGGTTATTTCCACATTAGAAAAATCTTTAAAAACTTCGCGAATATCGGAATCGTAAAAGCCTGTCACTACTTTCATGTGATCAACATGTGGAAAAAGGCTCAAAACGGTATGCAAAATCAGAGGTAAATCATTGAACCTCAATAACATTTTATTGGTCTGGGCTCTTGAGGAGTAACCTCCCGCAAGAATAATTCCTTCAATCATATTAATGAATATACTTATTCTATAAGTTATTTATTATCGCTTCAAGTTAACGATTTAATAATTTAAGTGTAAAATGAAAATGCAACCAATAGTTGCGGAAATGAAAAGCAGAGTTGGTTGTGGCAACTGCGAAATAATTGATACATTAGTCTCGTCAGTTAAGGAGAAAAGAATATGAATATTGAAATCGCTGATCGCTTAGTAAAATTAAGAAAGAAAAACGGGTACTCGCAAGAAGAGTTGGCGGATAGGTTAGGCCTATCGCGTCAAGCGGTATCTAAATGGGAACGCGCGGAAGCTTCCCCAGACACAGATAACCTCATCTGCTTGGCTAAACTATACAATGTTTCTATCGATGACTTGTTGAAGACAGAAGAAGACGTTGAAACAATTGTCGATGAACAAGTAAAAGCTGAAGAGCCAAAAGAAGAGGAAAAAGAAGCTGAGAATCCCAATCCAGAAAAAGAGAGCTCTGATGAATCGAAAAAAGACAAACCAAAGGGAGATAAAATCGATATCGGACCCAGCGGCATTCACGTCATCGATGAAGATGGAAGCGAAATCCATGTCGGTTGCGGAGGAATCCACATTACTGATACCGGCTGCAAAACCGAGAAAAAACATCATTGCTGCGAAGCAGAACACTTTTTGAAAGATAAGGGTGGCAAAATTAGCGGCATTGTTCTTTCCGTTTTAATGCTCTTAGCTGTCGTGGCTTATATTTTGTTAGGCTCATTAGCCAATATGTGGTTTAACGCATGGATCGTGTTCTTCATCCCTGAAATCATCGCTTCTTTAATCAGAGCGATTGCCTCAAGAAAATTCTGCAAATTCAATATATCTTTTGTTTCAGTGTTTGTATTTTTCTTCGTGTGCTTGGTAATTCCGGGAACCTCAGCCATGCTATGGCACCCAATGTGGACAGTCTTCCTAGCAATTCCAATCTATTACATTATTTTTGGTCCCATCGATGCGGCGCTCGAGCACAAGAGATGCCAAAGCGATATCAAAATTACCGTTGATGCTGATGCCTTCGACAATGAAGACGAAAAAGATGATGAGGATGACAAGTAGTCGTCCTCTTTTTTTCTGACAAACTCGTGATATACTATTTAGGATTTAAGGAAGTATACACACATGAAAAGATACGTTGTTTCTCTTGGCGGAAACGCTCTCGGGAATAATGCTGAAGAGCAAAAAGAACTGCTCAAGAAAGTCGCAAAACCAATCGTTTCGCTAATCAAACGAGGCGATGAAATAATTATTGTCCATGGTAATGGACCACAAGTTGGAATGATCAATTTAGCTTTCACTGAAGCTCCAAGTGTTCCAGATATGCCATTCCCAGAATGCGGGGCAATGAGCCAAGGATATATTGGATTCCATATTCAAAACGCTATCGATAACGAGATGCGAGCTCAAGGGATTAAACGCGACGTCGTTACCCTTGTCTCTCAAGTTGTCGTTGATAAGAACGATCCATTATTCCAATCTCCTTCTAAGCCAATCGGAACCTTTTACAGCGAGGAGGAAGCTGAAGCAATAGCCAAGGAAAAGGGCTATACCATGAAAGAAGATGCTGGCCGCGGCTGGCGACGAGTGGTAGCCTCTCCTCTCCCAATTGATATCATCGAAAAGAACAGCATTCTTAATCTTGTTGGCTCTGGCCACGTGGTAATCTGCGCCGGCGGAGGTGGAATCCCTGTCATCCGCAAAGAGGATGGAACAATCGAAGGTATCGCTGCGGTAATCGACAAAGACTATGCTTCTGCAAAAGTTGCAAGTTTAGTCAATGCTGATTATTTAGTAATTCTTACTGCTGTTGACAATGTTTGCATCAATTACAAGAAGCCCGACGAGAGAAAGATCAAAGAAATCTCAGCCGCAGAAATCGGAGAGTTATTAAAGGGCGATTACTTCGCAAAAGGTAGCATGTACCCCAAAGTTAATGCATGCTTAAAATTCTTGAAAGAGAAACCTGGAAAAACTGCAATTATTGCCTCTCTCGAAATCGCTGAATTAGCTTTTAGTGAAAAAGCAGGAACAATCATCAAATAGTTCAAAAAACATTAAAAACTTTGCAATAACGGCATATCTAACGACATTTTGCAAAAATAATCGGTTGAATATCAGTTCTGAAATTCGATTTATATTAAAAAAGGAGCGCATCAATCAGCGCTCCTTTTGCTTTGATAAAGCTGTTTACTTAATAACTCTAAATCTGAGCATTCCAGGCAATAAGGCCACGGTGTTCTTCAAACAATTTTGTTTGTCTTCTTTGCATGTCAAATCAACTATTGTGGCGGCAAAATCACCTTTGACAGCTGTAGCACTCTTGATAATTTTGCAGCAATTAGCAACATCGGCAATAATTTTGCTGCCTTCTAATGAGGAGCTGTGGAGAGCGACGACTCTAACGCCCTCGGATTTGCCTAAGCTGAGATTAGGATAGTTCACTGAATTGACAATATTTCCATTCTCAACGAAATCGACGATTTCACTAGCTGCCATCGCGGCGCAGTTATCTTCAGCTTCTTCAGTTGAAGCGCCAAGATGGGAGAATGCGACGACGCCTGACATATTGGCAGTTTTGAAGTTCGGGAAATCCGTGACATAGCGGCGAACTTTTCCAGAAGCTAAAGCTTCTCTCATGTCATCATCATTGACTAAAGCATCGCGGGAGCAATTGAGAATGACGACGCCATTCTTCATTTTGGCCATGGTCTTTGAATTAATCATTTCTTTAGTAGAATCTAAGAGAGGGACGTGGACGCTGATATAATCAGATCTTTCGTATAGTTCATCAGCGGTAACAAATTCCATATCGCGTGGATATTTATCTTTGTATCTTTCGATTGTTGCCTTGCTGGGTTCAACTCCGAGAACATGCATTCCAAGAGCAGCGGCAGATTCGGAAACAAGAGCGCCAATTGCTCCGCATCCGATAATTCCTAATGTTTTTCCAAGAATTTCAGTGCCAGCAAACGCTGCTTTGGCTTTTTCCATGTTTTTGTTGATCTCGGCATCACCGCTGTTTTGCTTTACCCAATCCATCGATCCTGGCAAATCTCTCGCGCATAAAAGCATGCCTGCAATGGTAAGCTCCTTAACAGCATTAGCATTGGCTCCAGGAGTGTTGAAAACAACAACGCCAACTTTGGCATAGTCTTGTAAAGGGATGTTGTTGACACCAGCTCCTGCTCTTGCGACGCAGAGAACTGATTCTGGCAACTTCATTTCGTGCATTGCCGCACTTCTCACCATTACTGCATCGGCAGAATCAATGCTTTCCGTGCTGACTTCATAACTTTTGGGAAGGACTTTTAATCCAATGGGAGAAATTTTATTTAAGCAAAATACTTTTTTCATGTCTTTTACCTATTTGTGAGCGTCTTCAAACTCTTTCATATAAGCGACGAGAGCCTTTACGCCTTCAATTGGCATAGCGTTGTAGAGAGATGCTCTCAAGCCACCAGTTGAGCGGTGACCTTTAAGGTTGGTGAAGCGGTATTTCTTGGCTCCTTCGAGGAAAGCATTATCTAATTCTTCAGTCGCGCAACGGAATGTCACGTTCATCAATGAACGATATTCCTTGTCGACATATGGAATATAGAATTTGCTGTGATCTAAATAATCATAGAGGACTTTGGCTTTCGCTTCGTTTAAAGCTTTGCGAGCTTCGAGTCCGCCGGTCTTTAGCAACCACTTGAAGACTAGACCACAGACATAAATGGCAAATGTCGGAGGAGTATTGTACATGGAGCCTTCTGACACATGGATGCGGAAATCTAAGTAAGCAGGAAGTGGATGCTTTGGAACTCTCGCGAGCAAGTCATCGCGAATGATGTAAATGGTAACTCCAGCAGGGCCGACGTTCTTTTGAGCTCCCGCGTAAATCAATCCAAATTTCTTAACATCGATTGGTTCGCTTAAAAAACAAGATGACATATCAGCAACGAGGGGAATATCGCCAGTATCAGGATATTCTTTGTACTTGCTACCATAAATGGTGTTGTTGTCGCAAATGTAGACATAATCTGCGTCTTTATCAAACTTTAAGCCTTTTAAACTCGGGATGTGTTTGAAGCCTTCTTTTTCGCTTGATGCAATTACGTTAACTTCAGCAAATAATTTGGCATCGTTGATGGCCTTCTTTGTCCAGACGCCAGTGTTGATGATGTCAACTTTTCCAGTTGTGGCAAAATTCATTGGAATCATGCCAAAGCCGAGAGTTGCTCCACCTTGGAGGAATAAAACTTTGTAGTTATCGGGGATCCCAATTAACTTTCGAAGGTCTGCTTCAGCGGTGTCGATAATGTTTTGATAAACTTTGGAGCGATGTGACATCTCCATTACTGACATACCTGATTTATCTTTATCAAGCATTTCAGCAGCTACTTGCTCGAGAACTTCTTCGGGCAACATAGCGGGTCCGGCAGAGAAATTGTAGATTCTGTTTTCTTTCATGTAGAAATCTCCTTTTCTTATTATTTATTAACCTCTAATGCTTTTAGCTTCGAGATAATAACGTTTTTCTGATGCGTG
>DAOPYW010000017.1:27448-29963 GCA_035353055.1 Bacilli bacterium | reverse complement strand
GAAAAATAATCGATTTTGGCAAAAGCCTTCGAATTGAGAATTAGCTAATCGAGCTCATAATCAAAATTAACAAAAAACGACCAATTTAGGTCGTTTTTGTTCGTTTTTCGCTACTTTTCAGCGAGTAATTAAAGACAATTTTGGCAGGGGTGACAAGAATCGAACTCGCATCAGCGGTTTTGGAGACCGTTGCACTGCCATTGTGCTACACCCCTAAGTGACAGAGCACTTTAATACTATAAACTACGAGCTATTTCGCTGACAAGAGACATGTTGACTTTGCCGGCATAATTAGTCTTGAAATGCTTCATAATTGATGGCACAGAGCAATCTTCGAGAGCATTGATAATAGCGAGGATTTCTTCTTTTGATAATTGCTTCGGTAAATAGCCATTGAGAATGCTCTCTTGCTTTTCAATTGCCGCTACTCTCTCTTGGTTATGGACTTGCAGGTAGCCATCTCTCTCGTCGTGGAGTTCCTTGATGGTCTTTTGAATGATCTCAAAGACATCTTTCTCTTCCAATGCTTTTCCCTGGCTTCTCAATTCGACTTCTAATAACTTGGCTTTGGTTAAAATGATCGATAAAATGCCGCGAGCAACCGAGTCGCGATCTTTCATCGCTTGGATATTATCATCATGTATTTTTTCAATAATCATACTGTTACTTCCTGCGAAATATTATACGCTTTGAAGGATGATTAATAAATTAAAAATCATTTTTTATCTTGTAGCTTACCAATCGATCTTGGCAATAATTGAGCTCAAAAGAGAAGAAAGGATCACCATTGATCAATAGAGGAAGAAAGATGCGATCGCCTTCCCAAAGCGAGAGATTAACAATCTCTTCTTTTTTAATCCACTTGAGTTCTCCCTCATCGCAGTCGCTGAGCTCACCAGCGAAATCTTTGCTGGAATAGACGTGCATTTTTTCAATCTTATCTTCGTTTTTAAAGAGAATCACTCCTCTTTTTTGATAGTTTAGTAAATCGAGATTCGTCTCCTCTTTAACTTCCCGCTTGATGGCTTCTTCGGGGGTTTCACCTTTTTCGATGTGCCCGCCTACGCCAATCCATTTTCCGTGATTGATGTCATTTTTCCTTTTATTGCGCAGCAACAATAAAAAATGATCATCTCTTTCCAGATAGCATAAAACTGTCTCAACCATTATTGCCTTCTCTCTTGATAATCTTGTTTGCTAGCCATTGGAGCAGTAGAGAAAGCCCAGAAGCAAAGAGAAGAATCACCAGTATCCAATAAAAAGATCCCATTTCAAAAGGATAGTCCATCGAAAAGCCAAAAAGGCCAATCGGGGAAGCAAAATTTAAGAAGAAATAAGGGTAATGGTTCCCATTGCCATAATTCCATTTTAAGAAAAAACCACAGATGGAAAAAACCAGATAATAGGCTAAGGGAGTGTTTGAAAAGAGGAAATCCCACTTTTGGAATTTGATTTTTCGCTGGCTAAAAAAGAAATCCACCAGGGCCACTAGCGGGGTGACAACATGGGTGAGAATGTTGGCGATTGACCAGGCACCAGAATCCATTGTTGGAACTAATACGAAAACGAAAACAAAACCAGTAATCAAGATGGAAACCGTCAGGATGAGGCTTAAAACATTGAGCCATCTCCTATTGGTAGGTTTTCTCAGGGCCATATCGATGGTTAGCAAAATAAAACACAGGACGGCTAAAGCGCCAATCCAAAGATTTGATTGGATGGTAAAAAACAAAAAGACGCGAGTTTTAAGGTCTCCGCTTTGAAGAAAAGACAGCAAAATGCCATTGAAAGCCGCCATCGAGAGAACGGCCTTTATAATTAAAGAGATGATGCTGCGCTTTTTATTTGTCATCGTTAATAACCGCTAGGATTTGCTCGGCTGTAATTGTCCCTTGGCGAACTATTCTGAGATTATCTTTGGTTAAATCCACTATGGTTGAAGGAACAGAAGAGATGCTTTTCCCTTCGATAATACAATCTAATTCATCGCCGAATATTTTTTTCACTTCTTCGCTGGATAGCGCTGGCTTTTCACCAGAGCGATTTGCGGAAGGCACGAGCAGAGGCAAGCCCACTTCTTTGAGCAAGAGAAGAGCTTCCTGATTAGCGGGGACTCTCACCCCAATCACTCCTGTATCGTGAGTGACCCAGCCAGGAACATTATCTTTAACCGGAAGCAATAGAGTGATTGAACCAGGCATAAAAGCCTTGATAATCTTTTGGGTCCGCGCATCCACAACCGCGTATTTTTCCACTTGTTCTGGACCTGAGAGCATCATGGTATAGGGATGATCATCTGGGCGATGCTTGATGAGATTTAAGCGGTCGTAGGCTTCTTTGTCGTTAAAAACGACGCCTAATCCCATCACAGTCTCGGTTGGAAAGGCAATGACGCCATGATGGAGCAAAGAAAAAGAGGCTTCTCGAATATGAATCATTATCTTTTCCTTATCCATAGAAAACCTCTCTAGTAGTTTTTTTACTATTAATGATGGTTGAGAACTTGCACGCTGAT
>DAOPYW010000017.1:0-27348 GCA_035353055.1 Bacilli bacterium | reverse complement strand
ACCGTGCCAATGATTGCCAGGATAAAGTTCATTGAACCACAAGCTAAGCCGATGGCCATTACGAGCCAAATAGTGGAAGCAGTAGTTAAGCCTTTGATGCCACCATTGTTGTGAATGATTGCACCAGCACCAAGGAAGCCGACACCAGCTACTACTTGAGCAGCTAAACGAGCGACATCGCGAGTAACTGTCGTTCCATCTCCATACAGCGGAAATCCATAAATGGAAACAATCATGATAATGCAAGAGCCAACACCGACCAATAAGTGAGTTCTTAGACCTGCGCTGCGACCGCGCTTCTCGCGTTCAAGGCCAACGAGGCCACACAAAATTACACAAACAAAAATAGCAATTGCTGATAGAAGTAGATTACCCCAGGCCCAGCCTTTATAACTAAGGCCGTTAAACCATTCAGCAATCAGCTGATCGATGGTCACTATTGGTGTTGCTAAAACTACTGCATTCATATATAAATCTCCCAAATAAGTATTTAAGACAAATTAAGCTATCTGTCGTCAATTCACTATATCATTGTTTGGCAATTTTTGACCATAGTAAATGAGATAATCAACGGAAAAGAGAAGATTAAAGGTCAATAGAATTGATTTTCTTGGCTCCCAAGCGGAAAGCAAGGAAATTAAACAGGACAAAAAAGGCGATGCCAAGACCCAGTGAGACAAATTGAACAATCAATGCAATTCCAGTATAAGAATTAACGAAAGCGCTTGCTTGAGGGAAAATCATGAACACAAACATCACCACCATGGTTAAAAAGATGATGATGAGAGTGGGGAATATCTGCGATTTTGCGGTTTTATAAGGATTTTTATAATACCAAGGAATAAAGAGCAAATTGAAGAAGCCGCATAAGAATAGCACGATGCCATATAGCACTAAGTTAATACCCAATTCGGCATAAATCCCCTCTGGGCCCATCAGCGGGTTAATTAATAAAACTTTAGCTAGAGCAAAAGGAATCGAAATTAATATCGAAACAATTTCGATAAAAGAAGCTAAGAGAACCTTTCCTTTGACAATGTCAATTTTGCGGATAGGTAAAAGGGCGGTGTACTCGATATCATGATTAGCTATTGCGACAGGAAAAACGATGATAAACGCCATGAAGGTATAGACGAAAGATGTGAGCGATGGCCAGGAGGGAATGACGATTAGACAGGACATGCAGAGAAAGATGATGACTTGCGGAGTCAGGCACAAGCGCAATTCTTTAAAAAGGAGTTTCTTCATTTTCGTGTCCCCTTTCAATGTAGAGCATTAATTCTTCCAAAGTTGGCTCTCTGAGCGCAAACTGAGCAAAGTCATTTTGCTGTTTTTTTAAGATGATGCCAGAAAATTTACCTTGATGGATAAATAATCTGCCAATGTTGTCTTTATTGATTCCATTCAGAGAATCAGCTGATCCTTCGATGTGGAGATAATCGCTCTTGAACTTGCTAACGGTTGAATTCTGATAAATCTCGCCTTGTTTAATGTAGATGATTTCATCCGCGCATTTGTCGAGGTCCGAAATCACGTGAGTAGAGAACAAGATTGTCGTTTTCTTTAACTCGCATATTTTCATGAAGCAGTCGAGCACTTCATCGCGAGAAACGGGATCCAAACCGCTGGTTGGCTCATCGAGCAAAAGAACTTTTGCCCCATGAGAAAGAGCGAGGGTCAAACCAAATTTGACTTTCATACCATTAGAGAGCTGTTTGATTTTCTTCTCTTGGTTGAGATCAAAGAATTTCAACAATTTGAGATATAGTTCCTGATCCCAACTATCATAAAAGGTCGCGGTCACTTTCGCGATGGTTTTGGCTTTCTGATTCGGATAGAAATCCACTCCTCCAAAGAGCAGGCCAATTTCATTTTTGGCTTTGACTTCCACACTTTGAAATTTTTCACCTTGATACAGGATTTCTCCTGAATCGCTATGGACGAGATTGTAGATGCATTTTAGCGTTGTGGTTTTTCCAGCTCCATTTCTGCCGATGAAACCATAGATTGTTCCTTCTTTTAAATCAAAAGAAACATTTTTGAGCGCGAAATTTGTGTATTGCTTGTTTAAATTGCATACTTCTAGTATTGTTTCTGACATTAATAAATCCCCAGAAAGGTCGCGTTAGGCGCTTTCCACTAATCCCCAAATAATTAATGCACCCAAGCAAATGATTAGCGCAATAATAGTCAGAGCTTTCAATAAATTGACAAGAATTCTTCTAATCTTGGCTCTTTTATTGACAAAATAAATATTGCTCTGATTATCATCAAAACACAAGTGTGTTTTTTCATTGCGACTAACAATAGCTTTCATGTTCTTGCTCTGATTGTTAAAAGAGAAGGCAATGACAGGGCTTTCAGATATCTTTAGTTTTCCTTCGTAATTGAGTTCATAGATGTCCTTTTTCGGATAGGCAGGATTGAAAATATTTAAAATGCTGATGAAGAAAAAGATGATGAAATACAAGCCCCATTTTGGCTCCACCAATTCGCTTGGTATGGTTCTAACATTAAAGTCAACTTCCTCTTTTTCGCTTTCAAAAGTCGCGACCAAATGTCCCTTTTCGTTTTTCTTAAAGGAAAGTGTCTGACCATCAACAGTGAATATTGATTGAACTTTGCTTGGTAATAGAAAAATAGTTATTTTTTTCATTTGATTTCCTCGATTAACCAGCAAATATCCCCATGTTTAGGTGCAAAAATGCTGAGATAACAGCAATAGCAATGCCGATAAAGCAGAAAACAATTTTAGTTATTGTGGAAGAATTTTTAGGAGCGATGAAAAAGAAAACTAAAGAACTGGTTAGGCACACGCATGAAACAACGCATATTGGTATCGCTGCTTGGAGAAAAAAAGTGTTTATCACACCAATCAAATTGGTGGGTGAACCAAATAAGGAATCAAAAAATGCCTTATATTCAGGATCAGCCAAAATTGCCCCAAGGGTAATTGTAACCAGCACCAAAAAGAGCACCACCGCAAGAGCAACAAAGATAATAATTAAGCCATAGGAAAGGAGCCCAAATAACAGCAGGAAAGCGGACCACATTCCAATTTTAAATAGGATTCCACCAGCTCGATAAAGCTTTCGATTGCGAAGTATTATATCCACGAGTTAAGTTTAGATAAAAAAGCAATGATAAGCAAGATTCAATATCGGTCCATTTTTTGCATGATTAGCTTTTTTCGCTCGTCAAATTCTTCTTGACTAATTGCGCCTAAATCTAATAATTCCTTTAGTTTTTTTATTTCTTCAATCAATTCGAAATTGTTCTTGCTTTTTGGGAGTTCAGATGAAGCAGAAGATACACTAGTTGCCGAAAGCACAGCATTTGAGGGTGAGATGGGTTGTTCTGCTTTGGCAAAAACAGGATCATCAGCATCAGATGCAGTCTTAACAAATTTCACACCGAGGGGGATGATTTCGCCCTCTTTGACAAAGAATTTAGAAACCTTGTGGTGCGGTTCGCTGACGATGATGAATAAAGGAAAAATCAGCAGCGAGCATCCAGCAAGGCTAAATGAATAGATCCAGGATTCGGTCGCGGTGCAGACAACAGAGGAAATCAACAAAAGAAACACGTAGACAAGGGAATAGATAAATGGCCCTTTTTTGTAACCGCCTTGCAAAAAAGTCCATATCGCACCGGCGATAGATATGCATAAAATGGAAGCTCTTACAATGGTATTAGTCGTGTCGCCAGCATAGGCATAAAGAATCAACAAAAGAAGATGCATAACGCTATTTGCCACAAAAAAGCAGCCAAAAAATAGACGCTTATCAAAGCGATTTGCCAACGCTAAGATTCCGAAAACTACAAATGAGAGCGCACAAGCGATTTGCAAAATAATTGCAAATGCAAAGATGATTTGAGTGCCCCTCAATTGAGATATGATAGAGGACGCATTAATCCCATCAATTAAATAAGTCAATGCAAAAAGAATTATGCCAATGCCAGCTAATATTCTAGGGTAGATCGGTTCATATTCCACAGATTTGAGGTAATAGCCAATTGTTTTCTTGCTATATTCATCAAAAACCATATCAAAAGACTCCTTTGCTTATGAAAACATGTGCTTGTGTCATTAACATGTTATCACTTTATATCAAATAAACCAAAGAAAGTAATAGGCCAAAGGTTACAGGAATTCTTGATTGTATCTAAAAATTTTTCCTTGCTCACGCTATGATATCCCTGATTAAATATTGGGAATTATTTTTGCACAAAAAAACCCGCTATCTCTTATCTTCTCCTTGAACTCAAGGAAGACATTAGCGAGTGTTTTTTTAGATGGTGACCATATCGGGATTCGAACCCGAGAATGCTACCGTGAAAGGGTAGTGAGTTAAGCCGCTTCTCCATATGGCCAAGTGGCGCCTACCGAGGGACTCGAACCCACGACCGATCGGTTAACAGCCGATAGCTCTACCGACTGAGCTAGGTAGGCAGCGTGTACGTGAAAGGGTCAATTGATGACACTTACTAGTAAAACGCAAAAAAGATAATAGCACGGGGCACTATTAAAGACAAGTAGTTATTTGCTTTTCGAATTAATCAAATCAACAACGTCTTTTAATGTAACTAGACGAGCGATTTCTTCGCTGGAAAACTCGACTCCTAAATCCTCTTCGATTTCAATCATCACTTCTACTAAATCGAGAGAATCAAGACCTAAGTCCACTAATTTATCGCCCTCTTGCAACGAAGAAACGTCAACGCGTTTTCCTAAAATAGATTTTACTGTATCAATAACGGCCATTTTATTTACCTCTTTGTTATTATATGCGAAACAAAAAAATACCCCAAATAAAAAAACGATCCCTGGCCAAGGAATCGCCTTTTTGTTAAATGGTGGCGTCGTTGACGACTTCTGCGACTTGATTAGAAGCCGCCGTTGTCAATGAAGTGAAAGCGGCGTTGAGACAAACGCTAAGTGTCCCAAATAAGATTAAAACTAAAATGACGCCAAGCAATGATCCTTTAAGCTCTGACATTTTCTCCTCCTTTCTATGAATAGTAACCAATGACTGCCGATCGTTTAATCGCTATTGTCATGGGTTCCTTTGAAATAACGATTGGAGTGATCTGGCGAGAGATTTTATAGTCGAGAATATCCCCTAATTGAGGGTGGCAATAACTCAAGCATTCGAATTCGAGAGAATAGCGAGACTCTATCTCTTGAATTAAATGCTCATCAATGGTGCCATATTGACTAATGCGATATGTTATCGCAACTGATTGAGCATCCAAGTTGCTGAACACAAATTGGATAGAGATTAAATCAATGCCGAAAGCGAAGAACAAAGCGACAAAAATCATCGATAAAATGATGCCAATTTTATAAGACATTGACCATATCCCCCACTACCGAAATAATGCTAAATGATAAGACTAAAACAATGGCACCCGCTCCTACCAAAGGATAAACTGCCATTTGCCCGAGAGATTTTTGCTTTTTTGATCGCAATTCGCTGTTGTAGTTATTTGAGATATTTTGGAACAAAAAAGTAAACTGTGATAGCTGTGAGGAATTCTCGCCTTGATCAATCATTTGGTAGATTGATAGCATGAGATTTTTACTTATGCTGCTGGAGAAATTGGCGGCAAAATCAATGAATGGTTTGACACTTTTGTCGGAATCAACGTCCAATAGAAACTCTCCAATCTTTTCTTTCATCCACGGAGATGCGAAATCCACTAACTTTTGGAAAGACTGATAGATATTGTTGTGATTGTCAATAAAGGTCCGAAGATAAGAGAGAAGGGCGATCAGCTCTTCGCCATGCATTTTTTCCATTTGCTCTTTCTTGCCATTATAGAAAGAAAACAATAGGTAATTGATGAGCAAGGTTGAGAGAATACTAAGAACAAGCAATACGATTTCCTTAACAAATATGTTTAAAAGTAATAGCGAGGCAATTGTCACCAAATTAATAAAAGCAATCTTAAAAATTTCTTTCTTAAAAGAATATCCGAGACCTTCAATTAATTTTTTCCATTTATTTTTCGCCATAACGCCAACCTCTGATATCAATTTTTGTCATCCGTTTGGTCAATATTTCAATTGAGAAGAGCAAGATTAGAAAGATGCAAAATATTGCATAGGGATAGAAAACTTGATGGACGATGGAGCGATAAAAATCCGTTAAAACCAAGCGGAGAATTGACAAGATAGCTAGAGAAAAAGACCACAAAAGTGAGAATTCAATAATGATTTTTCGATTCTCGCTTTGACAAAAAAGAATGTACTCCTCAGTCTCTCTAGATTCGTTGTTCAAATGGTTGGACATGGCGAGAATATCTCCTCCTTGTTCACACCAGAGAAGAACGATATCAGAAAAAAGGACATAAAGATGAAAAGGAAAATATCGCCTCAGATAAACAACTTTTTCATTTTCCGTTAAATCTGTAATTCCTTCTTGCTCTTCTAGAAAATCCTCGCCTAATGATTCTGCAGCAGTCAAAAATGCTCCGCTAATAGATTCTTTGACGCTCAAAGAGACAATAAAGTTATTAATAAAGTAATAGCAGTCGTGAAATCTTTTAACCATTTGATTAAATTTTTTAAATCGCATATTGATAATCAAAGAAAAATAGAGAAAAGTTAATAAAAAGGTAAGCAAAGAAATCCATAAGTTTTCGGTGGCAAAATGGCAAACAAAGGCAAAAATACTGCTTAGCAAAGCACCGATTAAAATGCTCTTATTCACGGGTTTTCTCCCTTGATAAAAGTTTTAAAAAATAGTTGGTTATTATCATCGTAATGCAATAATTCAGCGGCTTTTTGCGGGATTTTATTGTATTTCTGACGGTTTTTAGTCCATTGGTATAGAAAGGATATCTCGCCATCTTCATCGCGAAAATGTATAGATTGAATTCGGCGTATGATTTCGTTATTAGCATTTTCTTCCTTGGCGAGAAAAACATAGAAACGAAAGTGATATAGAACATCCTTTAATGTATCCTCATAGCTCATTTTCTTATCATTCATTAATACCATTCGTACCATTCGTGAGGGCATGCTCAAAGCATCTATTGAATGGATGGTCGTAATAATCGGATGACCAGTCATGGCAGAATTTAGAACTTCGATCATCTCAGAGCCTCGAGATTCCCCGACGATAAGCCAATCAGGATTGCTTCTCAAAGCATTTCGGACTAATTCTTGAATAGAGGAGTTGCTATTGCGCTCATCGACTTGCCAAGTATTGATGTCCAGGTTTGTTTGCTCGCGGACCTGTTCAAGCTCGAGAACGTTATCAATTAAAATGATGCGCATGTGGTTGGGAATTTTTCTAAGGAGATATTTTTGAAACTCTGTCTTACCACTACCAGTCAGCCCGCCTATCACTATCGATACTTTAGATTTGATGAGCACTTCAAAAAGATCTATTAATTCTAAGCTGAGAAAAGATGTGTTATCGGTAATGCGCGGCATGGATGAAGCAATGCGCAAAGAAAAAGTGAGTGAGCTCTCTTTGCCAATGCGACCAATTGATTGATGAACCGCATTAAGGCGATACTTGCCAACCGATACATCAAGAATAGGAATCTGATAAGAAAACTGCTGGTCTGTGAGATTAGCAATTTGGCGAATAAAATCTTTGATCTCAGTCATTTCGACATCGATAAAAGCCAATTTTCGTCCAAAGTGGTTGTGAAGATAAAAAATCTTCTCACCATTAAAAGAAATATCGGTAATATCTTCATCTTGAAGCAATGAAGAAAGAAATGAATTTTCGATATAGGATAGCGCTTTATTAATGTCCATAATTCGTATCCTTTATTTCATAAAACATAGTGCGATGGTAATCAAAATTGAAGATTACACGAGCAGTTATTTTCACCTCGACTGCATCGCATTTATCTCCTAGGCAATAGGAATGATCCAATTGGTTGTAATAATAAAACTCTAAAGAGATTTGATATGTATATTTGCTCAAAGTATTCTCGTAATATCGATAAAAATTATCTTTCAAAAGTTCTTGATCAAAATAGAGGGGCTCTTCATTCTGCTCATTTACCAAAGGAATGGAGATTTCTAGCAAAGAGATTGGGGTTGAAATAACGATGCGATTTATGGTGTTCAACCTCATCGTGATAGCAAATAATTGCAGGCTTAACAACGCCAATAAAAGGCTGAGAAAAGCATTGGTCACGAGACGATTCCTCCAATGACACAGTAATCGCTATCGGCGCAAGACCCAATTAACCCTTGATATGCAAGAAAAGATGTAGTCCAGAGAAACGTCAATTGATTCGCACCGAGGCCCTTGATTACAAAAGTGAATTCGGTGCCGTGCAAGTCTTTTAAATGGTTGGGAGGAAGATAGAAATATTTGGTGTTAAGATATTCATCTTTTGGCGTTAAAGACATTTCCAAAGTTTTCGGATTGACAAACATGTTTTCTGGGAATTTAATAACATAATTTTGTTCTTCTTTTGAAAGGAAAAGAGGGATGATAATCTGTCCTAAATCATTTGGACTAATATTCGAAAAGGTGGCGAATATATCAGGCAAAATTAAGTAAGCGTTTTCATATATCAACTCGCTAAAGAATTGATAGCGAAAGCGGTACTGACTAATCAATAGGCGATAATAGGTGTCGATCAAAAAGTAATCCAAAAAATCATCAAATATGAACTGTTCTTGATGGGCGACAACTCCGCTGTTCACAAACTCAAAGCAAGTGGAAAATAGAGAAATTTCGCTCTGAGAATAATCGGTTGGATCAAAGGTTTCAACTTTTGTTGGATAGATGTCAAACTTGGATGTCACTAATACATTTGAATTATTGGCATCGATCAAATTGAAAACCACTTTCATCCCATCGCTTCCCAAAAAGAACTGGGTCAATAAGGAAATAATCATGGTTTTTGTCTGATATTTAGAGATAACAACATTGTTGCTTTTTGATTGAGAGATGCTTTGATTATTTTCGTTTAAGATGGTTATTTGACCGTAGACTTCTTGGTTGAGTAAAGAAGTGCTGCTGACGCTGATAACGAGATTTTGATTTTCGTGATAGAGAGAAAAGGGCCCATAAACAGTGGAGGAAAACTGATATTTTGTCACCGGGAGCGCAGCAAGAAAAGAAGGAGCGAGAATAAAAATTAAGAACAAGAGGCGTTTTCGTTTAAATATCATAAGCTTTTAGAAAATTAACCATGGCCTTTCTCTTATAGCGATAATAAGTGCATTTGGGATAAATGTTTTCCCACCAAAAAGGATAGTTTTCATGAAAGAAATCATTATTGATGAAAATCTTGTCGAGATTATCCAAGCGAGAGAAAGCTTTTTCTACCCGAGAAATCATCAAGACAAATGGGTCATCAAAATCAGAATCTCCGCTTGAAAACGAATACAGCTTCATCTTTTTGACTTGCTTTTTACTCGCAAAATACATCGAAGCGATTTTCTCTACTTCTTGAGACAAAAGCTTAAAAGAGGCATGGGGCGATTGTTTCATGACTTCTCCTAATTAACTTTGTTATCCTCAAAAAAGAAAAAAATTGGAAAAGTAATTAGAAATAATCGAATTTTTTCGCTTTTTGATGTTTTTTGAATAACCAAACTTATATAATAATTCCATGATTGTTTTAGCAGGCGCGAGCGCCAGTGGAAAGACCGAAGTCGCCAAAGCATTAGCCAAAAAATATGGCATCACCAAGATGATTACTACCACCACTCGCTCAATGAGAGTGGGAGAAGTAAACGGACGTGATTACTTTTTCGTCGACAAAAAAATCTTTGAGCAAATGCTCCGCGATGATCGCTTTATTGAGCATACGATTTATAACGACAATTTTTATGGCTCAACAAAAGATCAAATCGCACCCAATCGCTGCATCGTCATTGACCCCGCTGGTCTCAGAGCTTACATCGCTTTGAATGATCCCGCGATCGTGACTTTTTTCTTAGATTCCACGGAACCCACTCGCTATAAGAGAATGATTGCTAGAGGAGATCCTGATGACACTGCAAAAAAGAGATTGCATCATGATCGGACTGCTTTCGCAGAAAAAAACATCCCAGAAGTTGATTTTCACATCAATTCTGAGACGCAGACTGTAGAGCAGGTGGCTGACGAGATTAAAAAGATTTATGAGCGCGTGATTCAGTCGCGCGGCTTAAATAAATAAGCGTATTTAAACAGAGTTTTTGGATTCAAGTAGACGGAGCAATGATATCCGTCTTCTTTTTGTTCGTAGGAGATAACATAGTTATCAGTCATAAAGCGATAAAAATCATTCTCGAAAGGAAAGACAACATTTTTCTTTTCCCATTTATTTGCCAAGCTTAGAGCGATAAAGTTCAAAACTTCAGAAATATTGTTTTCATCGGGTAATAAAGTGCTGTAGAGCTCGTTTGATTTTGGCAGCGAAGTAGGAATGGATGTAATTTGATCATATTTATTGAATAAGTAAATAATAGGTATGTCTTCCACTCCAAGTTGAGCGAGGACTTCGGCAGTGGTTTTAATATGTTCCCGATAATAGGCATCGGAGAAATCAATCACTTCAACAATTAGATCAGCTTCTCCAATTTCCTCTAGAGTGGACCGGAAAGCATCGATAAGGTAGATGGGGAGATTTGAGATAAAGCCGACGGTGTCAGTAACATAAAAAGCTGGAAAGCCAAAGCAGTTGATTAGGCGTGTAGATGTCTCCAGAGTTGCGAACACATCATCTTTCACTAATACGCTCTTGCTAGGATGGCTATGCTGATAGTTAAGCAAACCATTGATCAACGATGATTTGCCAGCATTTGTGTAACCTACTACCGCCACTTTTGGAATAGGTGAATCGTTCCGCTTTTTTCTAGAGGTCCTTCTAGATAACTTAATTTCTTCTAACTGTTTGTTTTTGAAAAGAATTTTGTTTTCGATCTGTCGCTTGCTCAATTCGAGAGCCTTTTCTCCTTCGCCTTTGTTCTTTCCTTTTCCGGAAGTGACTTGGGAATAAGAAGCTAAGGCGTTGATGAGGCGGTTGCTGGTGTATCGAAGTGCAGCAATTTCCACTTGAAGCTTTGCTTCTTTGCTCTTGGCGTTCTGCTCAAATATTTGCAAGATAACTGATGTGCGATCCACGACTGGCAAGCCCAATATTTCTTCGATGGTTTTTTTCTGTAGAGGAGATAAATCATCATTCACTAAGATGTAATCAAATATTGTTGATTCATTTGGATTATGACGATTATTTTCAATTATTTCTTTGATTTCTAAAAGCTTTCCTGATCCAAAATAAGAGTGGGGAGAAGGCTTTTCAAGACTCTGATTAAAGATGGTTGCCGTCTGATATCCAGCATTGCGCGCCAAATCGATAAATTCTTTTAGATAGTAATGATTTTCATCCGGCTTAGAAATGTAGAAAACCGCGGCCTTAAGCATATTATTCATGGCTGGCCTCCAAAATTTCTAAACCATCGATAACGGGGCGGTAGTCAATGCTCTTTTTATTTAAATGGCTTTGGTGGGGATAGCCGCTGACAGTCAATAATCCTCTTGGGCGATAGTAATCTCCGTTCGCGACTTTTTGGCAGGTTAAATAGCAGGCTGATAGGGAAGCTTTAACATTATTATGTAGAAAAACAGAGAGGAATCCGCTGGCGATAATTTTAAACCACTTTTGATAATTTCGAATAATTTGAGTGTTGCTGATTCCAGGTTCCGCTAGCAAGTATTTAACAT
This sequence comes from Bacilli bacterium, assembly GCA_035353055.1. Classification (GTDB taxonomy): domain Bacteria; phylum Bacillota_I; class Bacilli_A; order RFN20; family CAG-826; genus JAAYDH01. Next base: position 15,652 of record DAOPYW010000017.1, on the reverse strand, counting down.
AAGGATTATTGTTGCTGGCGGAATAAAAGTAGAACATTTGAGCGACGCCGAGTTTAGATATATTGTATTGTTTCATTAAGCCCTTCTTGCCGTTGAGCAATGAGGCATTTTTATTGATGTAATGATTCAGGTGATAAGCTAATGAACCCTGGAAAATGATGCGCTTTTCATCTTTGGCTGAGCCGAGAAAATCTTGCAGCAAAGAAACCAGGCGCAATGGACCAAGAAAGTTCGTCCCGATTGTTAAGGGAGCTATATTTTCAAACTGAGATGTTTTGTTTGGAAAAAATACTCCAGCATTGAGAATTAAAGCGTAGAAGTCCCGGTGCTCATTTCGCAGAACATCAGCAAAAGATGAAATTGAAGAAAGCGATGATTGGTCAAAGACCAAAATATCAACTTTTCCATTGGGATGCCTATCGAGCAGGACATCGCGGGCTTCTTGAGCTCTTTGAACATTGCGGCAAGCCATCACGATATGAGCGCCTTTAAATAGCAGGACATCGCAAATAGAAAATCCGATACCGCTATTCGCGCCAGTGACAATCACTTTTTTGCCGCGCACATCAAATAAATTATTTTTGATGTAACGATTAAGCTTTTTCATCAATTATGTCCCTGTTATTTTTTTCCTTTTCGACAATATCGTTATCGATAACCATGATTTTTCTCGCGATGTATTGATCCGCTTCGAGGACAATAAAAGTATAGTGGAAGAAATCGTATGTATCACCAACTTTAGCAAAGCGATCAAGAATATCTTGGCATAATCCGGAGACGGTCGAATAGTCAGTCTCATAATCTTCGCTGAAATCAATCAGGTCAAAAAAGTCATCGATATTCATCGCTCCATCGACAATATATTTGCCCTTCTCTTCAACGATATATTCTTCTTCAATGGGATCAGTCTCATCAAAAATATCTCCGACAATCTCTTCGAGAATGTCTTCCATTGTGACGATTCCTTCCGTGCCACCGTATTCATCTTTGATGACGGCGATATGAACCTTCGAGGTTTTAAACTCGCCTAATAAATCCATGACCTGGTGATTTCGGGGGATAAAAAGCGGCTGGTAGCACAATTTCCTTATTTCAATTGGAGTGCCCTTTAAATAAGCTTTGAGAAGCGATTTAATTGGTAAAATGCCAATGATGTTATCAATCGTATCTTGATAGACAGGGACGCGAGAATGCTTGAATATTTCTCCTTCTCTGAGAATTTCGCCGATATCATCTTCAACATCGATGGAAAAAACATCGACGCGAGGAGTCATTATTTCAAAAGCTTCGATATCGTTTAAATCAATCGCAGAGCGGACTAATTCCGCCTCTTCTTTTTCTAAGCCGCCGGACTCCTCGATCGTGTCCACCATTTCGGTCAGCACTTCTTCATCGATCACATCTTCTTCCTTGGCTTTTTTGCGGAATAATTTGCCAAAAAGAATGAAAAATTTGGAGATGGGCCACACAAAGATGAAAGTTGAATACATAAAAAACGAGAGGGGATAGGCGTAGAATAAAGCAAGTGAAAAGTTAAAGCGCTTGCCAATGGCTTTAGGCAAGAATTCGCAAAAGAGAATCATGAAAGCCGTGTAGACAATTGGCGCGATAGTCGCTCCCATGTCACTATTGGCAGGGCCAGCGAGGCTCACTCCAATTAAAGTGACAATTGAAGAAGCTAAAATGTTGACGATGTTATTGCCAAATAAAATAGAAGCGATAGTAAATTCATATCGAGAAGCCGTCTTCAAAGCGAGCTTTGCGGTCCTGACTCTAACGCCTTTATCAATCGTTCTTTGCAAGCGGTCTTTGTCGACCATTCCATAGACGATATCGGCGCTGGAAAAGAAGGCGCTGAATAAGCAGAGAATACCGACGATTAAATAATAGTACCACTGCATATTACTTCTTCTCCTTTGGAGCAGAAGGCTCGCTGATGTCGCTCACTAATTCTTCCAAGACGTCTTCCATCGTCACCATTCCCACCATCTTGTGATCTTTGTCTCTCACGATAGCGAGATGGCTGTGGTTCTTTTTAAATCCATTAAAAAGATCATCGATCATGATTGAGTTGGTGACAAAATAGGGCTTAGCTAATATCTTTCGAATCGAGACGTTGGGGTTCTGAATAATCTCTTTAAAATAGGTTTTAACGAGCAGAATGCCAATGATGTTATCAGGTTCGCGATCGTAGACCGGAATGCGAGAATAGTTGGTATTTAGAAGGATTTCTTTAAGTTTTTCATGAGTCAATGTATTGATATCCAGCGCAAAAACATCCCTGCGAGGGGTGAGGACTTCTCGGACGTTGGTGTCGACAAATTCAAGAGCGGATTGGATGATCTCCGTCTGCTCCTGTTCCAGTATTCCTTCGCTGGTAGTTTTTTCTATCGCGCTCTCAAAGTCTTCTTCGGTAAATTTATCATCGACTTTGGCTTTGAATATTTTTTCAATTGATTTTGACAATAGCTCAAACAAAAAGGTGATCGGGAAAAAGATAATCATCAAAAGATAAACAGGATAAACAACGATGTAAGATATTGTGTCCGGTATAGCTCTGGCGATCGTCTTAGGAAAAGTATCGCCGAGAACATAGAAGAGAAACGTCATGCAGACGGATGAGATTAAAGAGACCACGGTCTGGTCAATATTAAATGCTGTCGGTGGCAAAATATGATTGACAAAAAGGACTGTCGAAACAGCAGAAGCAGCGATAGCGACAATATTATTACCGATAAGAACGACAGTTAATGCTCGATCAAATCGGTCGCAAACCTTTAAGAGCAACTTAGCAGTTTTGCTTCCATCATCTGCTTTGATTTGAATCTTGAAACGGTTACAGCAAGACAACGCGGTTTCACTAGCAGAAAAGAAGAAGCTACCAAGAACACATATTCCAATTATCAGCCACGACAGAGGCACATCCATTAGATGACCACATCCCTTCCGAACAAATTGTTCAGCAATGCATATTACCATATCTTACAAGCGTGCGCAAATAAATATATAGTAAGTATTAGGTGGTTTCGCGCGCATAAGAACATAAAAAAAGAGGAGCGCATTTGAGCGTCCCTCTTTTCGCATTATCTCACTGTTATTTAAAGGTGATGCTAATATCACCGTTGTAGCAGCGAGCATAGAGTATTTTGTTATCAGTGGTTGGCGTCTGACTGTTATATCCGGAGAGATTGTTCGAGCCATTAGTGGTCCGGCTATCGACATCGTAATCGCTTGACGGACCTTTGACATTGCCAACAATGCCACCATTGGTCGTCTCTAAGTGGATTTTGACATCGACATCAATATCCGAAGTAACGACTCCACCATTCGTCGTCACCACTTTTAAGTTTTGAGCGACGATTTCTTGAGCGACGATTTTGCCATTGGTGGTTTGACCGGTGATATCGGCGCCATTGAGCCCATGCAGGAGAATATAGCCATTCATCGAGTGAGCGGTGATGTTGCCGGCCGATGTTGAATCGACGACCTCAATTTTTGAATTGGTCGTTCTGACATCGATATTGCCGGTGGCAGTCACTTTATTGACGCTGATGACTCCATTAGCAGTCTCGAGGGTCAACTTGCCCGCTAAGGAAATGTCATCCGCATCGATGACTCCGTTGGTATTGCTGATATCAAGTGAAGCGACATAGCTGGCGGGAACAGTGATAGTCATCGTTCTCAAGCTAAGTGGAATGTAGAATAGATGTTTCATCCATGGGATATTATTTTGATAGACAAGGGTAAAGTCGGTTCCATCAGCAGTCGAAGTGTAAGTTTCGTAGTTGTTTTCTTGGACGGTGATCGAAACACTCGTCGCTGTCGCAGAAGTGATAATAACAATTTGATTGTTTTGCTCTTCGACATTGATGTTCAAATCAGCTGGTGCGTCGATAACTCGCGATACATAAGGTTCGGCGGTGGACAAAGCGGCAAAACCGCCAGCGGCAGCCACGCTGATGGCAGCGACAATTCCTCCGAATAAGATTAATGATCCACCCACAATAAGGGGGATGATAACTGCTTTCTTAATCATGCTTGTGACCTCCTAAAGAATAATTTTTTAATTTCATGAATTAACAGATTGATTAATTTGATGATGCCTTTCGTAGCATATATCGCTCCGATGATGGATATAATTGATAATCCGATGAGAGCGATTCCCCCGCCGATTGAGAAGAATCCGGTGGGAATGTAGACGCTGGCAAAGCCAAAGAATGAGGCGACTATCATTCCGACGCCAGCGATACCAAAGGAAACGCTGACGGCCCATAAGGCAACGATAATCGCTCCGATGGCGGCGAAGAAGCCAATGATGACTCCGATGGCGCTCATCAGAATTGGGAACCAGATCGGAAATGATACGATTAGCAAGACAATTAGCAAGGCGGTGTTCTCTGGGTTTCGTTTAGATTTGTAACCCTCCACTTTCTTCTTGATAATCGTTGAGAAAGGCTGATTAGCCTGCAAATCGCGGGCAATTGCTTCGGGAGTACCTAGCGAAGCAACAGCTTCCTCTTCGGTTGCCCCATCTTCCATGCGATCAGAAATCATCTCTTCGTAATAGGTGATGGTCTTTTCGACTTCATCGTACGGAAGATTTCTAATCTCCAAGCGCAGTTTTTCAAAAAATTCATTTTTTGTCATCTTGTTTCTCCTCCCTTGTTTATGGCATTGATGTAGTTATAGACACTTGTTACTTCTTCCCATTCATTGAGAAATTCTTTGATGCGTTTGCGGCCGACTTCGGTAATGCGGTAGTATCGTCGCAGTCTGCCATTATGCTCGACTGAGAAGACACGCAGGCATTCGCTCGCTTCCAAGCGTTTTAGAATTGGATAAAGGGTCGATTCCGATATATCCACGACTGTCGAAAGATCTTTGACAATCTGGTATCCATAGGAATCTGCTTTGACTAATTCTGCGAGAACGCACACTTCGAGAAGACCGCGTTTTAATTGAATATCCATATGTCCTCCTGCAAATACTATATTACGCATAGTATTATGTGTCAAATATTATTTTTAATATTCAAAGCAATGAAAAAAGCCGCTTAAAAAGCGGCTAATTTAATAGTATTAAGAAGTTTATTCAGCTTCTTCTTTTTCTTTTTTGGTTTTGTCCTTCGCGGCAATCTTTAATTCTTTCACCCAATTGACAGTGCCAATTTCACCTTGTTCTAAGCTGTTATTCTCCATGACGGTCTGAATCAATTCTTTGCATCGTTTCATCGATAGAGCGGATTTGACTTTAAAGACAAGAGGAATCTCAGCATAGATCGCTTTGTTGCTCGCGTCTTGAACAGGGATTGTCGAATCCTTGTAATCATCGGGGTTGAGAGCAAAGTAAAGTTTCAAGCTCTTTCCCGCGATGGTCAATTTAACAAAGGTTTGACGGTGGAGGCGGAAAGTATCGCCAGAAGAAGAGACTCGGGATTTGACTCCATAGGAGAGAATTTCGTTTTTGATTGTATTGTAGTTTTCTTGCATATCCTTTTCGGCTTTGATCATGCGATCTTCAAAAGGAATGCGAATAATTGGAGCTTTTGGTTCCGCTGGCTTTTCAACCGCTGGTTCCGGTGGAAGAGGAACAAGGCCGACGGGTTGGAGCACCGGTGCTGGTGCAGGAGCAGCAGCGACTTTTTCTTCAACCACAGGTTCTGGCTTGGCTGGTTCCGCAATCGCTGGAGCGGGAACGGGGGCTGGTGCTGGAGCAATCGCTGGAGCGGGGGCAGGCGCAGCTGTTTGCTGAATCGGAGCAACACCACTGCCAAAGTATTGAACAATTAAGGGCCCACCAAAAGTCGCACCCACGATGCTGTGATTATCAGTAGTTGGGCGAGACTCAGGCTTTGGCTGCTGAGCATTATTGCGAGCGATTTCATCGCGCACGATGTCGCGAATCATTGCGGCGAATTCTTTTGGATCAATTGGAGCAGGAGCTGGGGCTGGTGCGGGAGCAACTGGCTCGGGCTCTGGTTCCGGCTCGGGCTCTGGTTCAGGAATGAATACTGGGATAGGTTCCGCAGTGAGATCTTCATATTCGACCGGATCAGCAGGAGCTTCAGCAGCTTCGATTTTCGCTTCTTCCTTTACATCTTCTTCAGCTTTCTCAGATTCAGTAGAGAGGAAGGCATCGGGTTCGGAAGTAATTTTTCTTGAAAGGATAATAGTGATAATATCCAAAGCGATCACCGAGAGAACATATAGAGCTGCTAATGCCACGATAGCATAGGTGCCAATGACTCTCGTGATGTCTGTGCTGGCAAAAAATAAGATGAAATTAGGCCCTAAAATCAAGATGCTAGAAATCAGCATTCCCAGCAAAACTATGCCAGCAGAAGCAAAAGTGCAAATCAGTTTTAAGCTCAGTTTCTTTTTGATGAAAATAAGGCTTAAGACCAATAAAGCAATGCCAATGACCAGAGAAGCATACAAGAGGATGCCACTAAAAGGAGAAACCGTCACGTGAGCAAAGTTTCCAAACATGGCAGCATCGAGCAAATATTGAGAAAAGATTAACGGCCAAGCGGTTGGGATAATGATGCTGACTTGAGTAATAACCATGCCGACTGAACCGAGGAACAGCAAGGCGGCAAGGACACTTAAAACAGTAAATAAAATTTTGAAACTTTTTTTCATAAAGAATCCTCCAGATATTTATATTATTAACGGGCGTGCGCAAAAATACAACACTTATTTTTGTTTAAAATAATTGCAAATCTCGGCTATTTTTCGTTAAAACTCTACTTTTTTGCGATAATGCGAAGATGATTGCTGAGGACTTTTATATCAGCCACATCAGTTTTTACTTCTTCCCCGTCGACATCCCATGAGTATGTGTGGGGAAGGCGAATGGTCGCTTCTTGAAAAGAATACCGATGGACTTTATGACGGCGAAAAAAGAAGCGGAACAACCCATTGAACCATCCTTTTTCGGTATAGAGCAAGTCAGCGATTCCATCATCGAGCTTGGCAGTAGAGTTGATTTTAAAGCCCCCCATGTACTGGCTATTCAAAACTAAAAGAAATGGAGCGGAAAAAGAAAACTCATTTTGTTTGTCTACAGAAATCACTCCGCTGATCGCTTCTTTCTTTAAGAGTCTTTTAAAAGCAGCAGCGTAATATGATAAGGCTAGGAAGCGCTTCTTTTTATACGATTTAACAGCATACGGGATATCCGAGAAAGTTCCCGCAGAAATGCTAAAAATTCCATACTGCTGATTTACTTTGAAAACATCCACCGATTGAATGGCTTGCTGGCGAATAATTTTCATCGAGCGAGAAAGCTGGCGGTTATAGCCAAAGTTTTTCGCGGCATCATTTAATGTGCCACAGGGGATAATGCCAAGAATCGGGCGATATTCATGAGCAGATATAGCGTTTACCACATGATGGAAGGTTCCATCCCCGCCAGCGAAAATTAAAACATCATAAGAATATAAGGGTTGGGAAATTATTTGATATAGTTCTTGGAGATTCCCGCAAAAGCGATAATCGAGGCTGGATGACATCTTTGATAGCTCGCATTTCACGTAATCGATTTGCCGAGGCATGAGACCTTTGCCGCTGTAGGGATTATATATAAACAGAATCTTCATTTGTTTTATTATAGCAAAATCAGCATCAAAAGTATTGGCTGACACGAGCATAACAGCCGCTATCATTTTTCTTTTCTATGCCTAATAAAAAATTAGCCATCGCTGACTAATTTTCATTTTTTTGGTGATCCCACCGAGAATCGAACTCGGGATTAGACCTTGAGAGGGTCTCGTCTTAACCTCTTGACCATGGGACCAGTGAGAGTATTATATAACACTCTCATTAAAAATTAAAATGAAGAAATAACCCTTTTAATTCTCGCATCGCAGCGGCCCTTGTTCAAGACCTTCATCACGTAGTAAAGGTTTGGGCTATTTTTCTTTCCGGTTAAGGTAATTCTTAATATCTCGGCAACATCAGCAACTGAGCCAACATATAAGCCTGGATTATTCTTAAAAAGTTTTCCATTTGGAGCAAACCCTAAAGACTCTCCAATTTGCTTCATTTGGCTGAACCATGATTGCTCGTCTTGATCGAGTGATAAATCATCTTTAATGGCGACTAATACTTTGCTAATTAAGGAAGAAGATAATTTTTCATTGAAAGGCAAAGCCTCTTTAAGAATAGCATCATAGAAATCGTCATAGAAGAAGCCAATAGAGTTCAACAAATCACCAAACTTCTCGTAATCTTTGCGAGGGTTTTCCTTTTCTCTTTCGATATTCATAATCTCTTTAAAATAAGCGGGGCTTCTGTTGACCACCTCCAAGAGCTTTGGCTGATATTTTGAAGCATAATCGACGACCATATCATATATTTCATCTTTGTTCTTTTTCGCTAGTATTTCGCGAGCGAAGAAATTTAGCTTGCCAATGTCAAAGAGCGCTCCATCGAGAGACATTTTGCCAAAGGAGAAAGTGAATTCTTCCATGTGCTCAAATTTGTGCTGGAAGATCCACTCTTCGAAGTTGGAGTTGGCGATGGTCATCAGATACATAATCAAGGCTTCAGTGGGATAGCCATCTTTAAGGAAATAGCTGACGGCAGCTTCGCTGTCCAATCGTTTAGATAGCTTTCGCTTATTGCCATTCTCATCCAATTTCATGATGACTGGTAAGTGCGCATATAAAGGAGCTGGCCAGCCGAGAGCTTCAAATAATTCAATGTGAATTGGGAGAGAAGCAATCCATTCCTCTCCGCGAATTACGGTCGTTGTGCGCATAAAGTGATCGTCGACAACGTGAGCGAAGTGATAAGTTGGAAGCCCATCGCTCTTGTAGATGACGATGTCTTGATCATTCTGAGCGATTTCAAAGGTTCCGCGAATCAAATCGCTGACTCTGATTTTGCGGATGTGATTGCCGCTAGATTTAAAGCGGATCACGAAAGGCTCTCCAGCTAGAAGTCGAGTCGCTCTTTCATCGTTGGTGAGGAAGCGGCATTTTGCAAATTGGCCATAGTATCCTGGCACTAGTTTCGCGGCTTCTTGCTTGGTGCGAATCTCGTTTAATTCTTCAGGTGTGCAAAAGCAAGGATAAGCCTTGCCCATCTCTAAAAGATATTTAATGACGACGCGGTAGATGTCGGCTCTCTCGGATTGAATGTAGGGTCCATAAGCACCTTTTTGTTTGTTTCCGAGATATCCTTCATCCGGAGTGACATTAAATAAACTCAATTGTTCAAGTAGCTCTTGTCCGGAGCCTTCAATTTCTCTTTTGGTATCGGTATCTTCCAGGCGGACGTAGAATACGCCACCACTTTGTGTGGCTACTTTGCGGCAGATCATGCTGGTAAATAGTGAACCGGTATGCAAAAACCCTGTTGGGCTAGGAGCAAATCGGGTTACTTCCGCGCCTTCAGGAAGCATTCTTTTGGGGAATTTTTTCTCCAAGTCATCAATGGTTGTTGCGACATCGGGAAATATAATATTAGCTAGTTCTTTATTGTTAATCATTTTGTCTCTCCTTCTCGTTTAGAAATTATATTGCATCTTCGTTATCTTTTGTTATAATAATTAAGCAAATTTGGTTAACCAAGTTTCCATGCAGGTGTAGTTCAGTGGTAGAACACTACCTTGCCAAGGTAGTTATGCGGGTCCGATTCCCGTCACTTGCTCCAGTTACTTATCAGACCCATTGAATGGGTCTTTTTCTTTGCCTGAATCATCATTTTCATCTCCGACTTGATTATCTTGATCAGGCTGGTAACCGCTCTCAGAGTCTTTTAAATCTTCGAGCGTTTTGTTTAAGAGTTCCTTTTCCTGCTCGTTCAAATGCTTCTGCATTTGAATATCCTGTATCATCTGCTTCATCAAATGTTGAGAGGCAGAGCGGACATCGCTGGCTAATAAAGAGTATATCGCTTCCATGTTATTTAGATAAAAGGGAAGGAAAAAGCTGGTTAAGCCTAGCCCGGATATCATGCCAATAGTCGAGGCTAACGTCATGTCACTAGTGAATTGTAAAGTAATAACGATTCCAGAGACTACTCCGATGAGCAGCAGAAGATAAAGAGGCCAATTGAGACCGAGGTAGGTGCCATAGAAGCTCTTTCCCTGCTTTTTAATCGCCCCTTTAACGGCCATTCTGATAAAGGTGGGAGGATTTTGAGGAAAAGCAAGCCGAGCCATAATGCTAAACGACTCGAGAGAAATGAAGTAGATGAAAGCTATTCCACCCGCAAAATTGGCGGGAATGAATATCAGATTAAAGAAGACATAGAGCATGTTATTGTTGGCAGACAGGTAGCCCTGAATCGCTTCGTTATAAGCTGTAGCGCTCAAACTCGCATCGCCAATTGTCTCAAAGAAGCCTGCAAAGTTGCTATTGAAAGAACTGCCATAAGCATTAGTGAAAAATAGATATAAGCCAATGAAGAGAATAATCGTCAAGCCCGTTTCAATTAAAAGAGATTTGAAAAAGGAAAAAATCACTCGAAAGGATGAGCGAAATGGTTTGGTGAAATAAACTGCAAAGAATTGGATGAATGAGCGAGTCCTAATCTCGTTGTTCGTTTTAAGTTGATAATGCGAGATGATGACAGCGAAAAAAAATGGAATGCCAATTAGGGGAATAATGATGTAATAAAGCCCGGGAATAATGAAGTCAAACCCGCATAGAGCAGCGATGAAAAGAGCGCATACAATTCCTAAAACCCAAGAATTCAAAGGATGCGAAAGATAAGATTTTTTTGACTGGGAAAATGCCTCTTTAATTTTCATTTACGTTTCCTGCGATTAAGGCGATAAATCGCCTTAACAGCGCTATCGAGTTGAACTGGGTTAATTCTTCCGACCGTTCGGGATTCAATGTTTTTGACAAGCATTTTAAAATACTTGCGCTGGACGATATAGAATTGCTTTGATTCCGATTTCACGAAGCATTTGCAACTGTTGTTGACTAAGACGACACCGATCATCAGCGAGGAATCGATGCCAGTAATCATCGAGAGACGAGAGACAATTTTTTCGCTAGTGATGAAGGGGTTATCGGTATATTGCTTATTGCCTTTTTTGTTGACAAAAATCAAAGATTTGTCATCAGCATTACCCAGCAAGTCACCATCATAATAATAGTCATTAATAATAAAGATATAGCGATCAGCAAATAGGATATGGTCAATGCCCATTACCGTGGAGTCATCGATGCGGAATAAAAAATCGTTGATTAGGTAATAGTCTTGGTTGAAAGCGACGCGATAGATTTTTTGATAATAGTATTGGCGGAACTTCTTTTTTATAAAAAGATGTCTCAGCGGGAAGAAAATGCCACAGAAAGCGCCGAGTGCTAGCACTACAGCAGCAACGATCACGAAAGAAATTTGCAACGGCGTTAAATTTAGAAGCGTTAAATATTGGTTTGACATGTTATTGATTATTAATAATTATAGCAAAAATGTCCTTAAATATTAAGGTCATCTTGGTTTTAATCACCACTTTCCCTCCTCCTATTTAATCGAAAACGACGTTGCCGTCGCGAGCGGCTTTGATAATTCGCTGAAGCTCTTCCATCGAAAGTTTTCGAGATATCTCTGGAAGATTGTCGATAGGGAACCAACCTACATCATCGGTTTCATATTCGTGTTCATGCAAATTTCCAGAAAGCAGTCCTTCAAAAATAATGACATATTCAGGAACTGATGTATTGCTTTTAAAAGGCGTGCGATTGGTAATGCCTACTAAGCGCACAGATTTTAGATCTGCGCCCGCTTCTTGTCGGCATTCATTAATGGCGGTTTGGCTTGGGGAATCGTATAATTCAGCCCATCCTCCTGGCAGTGAGTAATTCTGAGTTTTCACTTCGCGGACCATTAAAATTTTGTCGCGTTTATTATTGAAAATAATTGTGCGAACAGAAATGTTGGGAGTTGGGTAAACATCCTTTTCAAAATAATTAGGGCGGTTAAATTTCACATCCACAAAATTCTCCAAAAATGCTTTGGATAAATCATTGATTTCTTGATAGTTCGTAATCGCGTAAGGATCTTTACTATAGGTAAGCCCAATTTTGGCAATCGATTGTATTTTGATAATATAATCGTAAATTTCTTTTGAATCAATCATAGTTTAATAGTTTAAGTCTTTGATGTAGGAACATATTTTGTTGCTGATTTCTTGGCATATGTTGAGGTCGACAGCTTCAACCATGACGCGAATTAATGGTTCAGTCCCACTGCTGCGGACGAGAATTCTCCCATCCCCATTCAAAGTTTTTTCCTGTTCTTTAATATATTTCAATACTCCTTGGTGTTCCATAATCGCATCTTTGTTGGACACAGGGATATTCACTAAGGTTTGCGGGAATACCACAAAGTCCTTTAGAAGCTCTTTGATGCTCTTTTTTGTAGAGGCCAAGATGTTCAAGAGATGAATGGCGGTGAGCTGGCCATCTCCAGTGTTTAAATCATCATTAAAAATAATGTGTCCAGATTGCTCTCCTCCAAGAGATAAGTGCTTCTCTCTTAGGCAAGACTGCACATATTTATCTCCGACGGAAACCTCTTCATATTTTAACCCTTTTTCTTTTAGAACTTTCTTCAATCCAAAATTGGACATGACCGTTATTACTAGGGTATCGTTATTCAAATGATGATTCTTTTTTAGATGCATCGCGTTCATAAACATCGTCGCATCGCCATCGATGATTTGGCCATCACTATCGACGAAAAGGCAACGGTCAGCATCCCCATCAAAAGCAATGCCGAGATCATAGTGGCCTTCGACGACTTTTTCTCTTAAAAATTTTAAGTGAGTGGAGCCGCAGTTATCATTGATATCGATTCCATCAAAACTATCATTAAAAATATCAGCATTGAGATGGAGCTTTTTGACAAACAGTTCATGAGCAGTTACAGCCGCTGAGCCATGAGCACAGTCAATTGCTAAGCGAATGTGCGACATATCGCCCTCGGCCTTGCTGGCCAGATATTCTAAATAATCAGTCGTCAGTTTTTTTGCGATGATTAGTCTGCCGATTTTGTTGTTGGCTAACAGCGGCAAATAATCAATGGGAGAATCCATGTATCGCTCGATTTCTAATTCGATATCATTGCTCAGCTTTTCTCCATTAGGAGCAAATACTTTAATGCCATTATCATAGAAAGGATTATGGCTCGCGGATATCATGACGCCGAAATCGAAATTATGGCGTTCGACTAGATAAGAAATAGAGGGTGTTGTCGTCACCCCTAATTCATAGACATCTCCACCGCCGGAAGTGATGCCGGCAATCAAGGCCGAATCCAGCATCGTGCCAGATAGGCGGGTATCCCTTCCGATGAGAATCTTATTTTTCTTTCCGTTAGGATATTGGGCAATATATCGGCCGATTCGGTAGGCCATTACAGCAGTTAATTTAACGTTTGCTGGCCCTCGTACTCCATCGGTGCCAAAATATTTCCCCATTATTCTTCGCTGCCTCCGTCGGCCATATAGGTTTCGAAGGCTCTCAAGAATGAATCGGGGCTGACGGTTTCTAATTCGCCATTAACCGCGAAGGAAATGCGACCAGTCTCTTCGCTCACTACTACGGTTACCGAATCAGTGACTTCGGAAATGCCGATGGCTGCTCTGTGACGAGAGCCATATTTGTAAGCAAAAGGTTTGGTGGTAGGAGTAAAAAATACGCTGGCGGCGATGATGTCATTACCATGAATGACTACCGCGCCATCATGGAGGCGAGTTCCGGGATAAAAGATTGTGGTCAAGAGTTCGGGGGAGACAGGAGCCATGATTGGTACTCCATTTTTCATGATATCTCTAAGAGAAGTATTCTTTTCAAAGGTAATCAATGCTCCAATGCGACTTTTCGAAAGAGCGATGACGGCAGTCTCAATGTTTTTATACAACGCGTTGCGATCATAAATTTTTTCGACTCCGAAATTAACGTTTTTGCCGCTAGCTCTTCGGAAAGGGTTGGCCAAGAAAGAGCGCAAGTCTCCGAGGTTGGCAAAAAGGGTGAGAGTAAAAGCCACTGCGCTGAGCATGGAAACGATAATTAAAAAGCCATAAAGGCAGAAAATATAGGAGAGAAGAACAAAGATCAATGAGAAGGTCCAAACGACAAAACCAGCGTTGCGTTTAACAACCTTAAAAATGACGACAAATAGCAGAGCATAAAGAACTAAAATCAATGAGATGGTTAAAATCCAATTTACTAATCCGACATTGTCAGCGGTCCATATAAATTCCATAGGCAGGGCTCCTTAATCAATAAATTTAAAGAACTTATTTCTTTATGTTAAGTATTCTACCAATTAAGATATTCAATTTCAACACGCGCATCTACGCACAAGAAACGAAAAACGCGCATATCGAATTGAAATGGTCGCAAAAGGCCACTATTTCGATATATAAATTATTTAATTATTTTTACTATGCTCGGTTTGGATGCTTTGAAAGTGCGAGAATATGGAGATTTTCTTTTGGCTAAAAATATATCTAAGTTGTACTTGCCTTTGCCAGTCACTTCCAGATATAAGTTTTCGCTTTTTGAATCAAAAATATACTTTAAAAAACCGTGGCGAAGAAGCGCTAAAACATAATGGCAAATCTTTTTGCTTGAATAGGATATTAAAGTTCCATAAGTCGGCAAATTTTGCAGATTTTTCGTCTCGTTTTCATCCTGTCCGCTCAAAATTTTATAAACTCCCTCTTGATTGGGATAAAGAGACAGTTCATTGAGAGATAAAACGGTGTGGATGATTTTGAAATGAGTGATCGAGAGGCGTAAATCTTTCATAAGCATAGTTTAGCGAGAGCATAATAAAAGGTCAAAGAATAAACTTTATTTGTGGGAGATAACGAGATGCGTTAAAATAATCGTGGCATAATTACTTGTCAAAAGGAGAAAATATGGCAACACCTCATATTAACGCTAAGGCAGGCGCGTTCGCGAACATCGTTCTCATGCCCGGCGATCCTCTCCGCGCGAAATGGATCGCAGAGACTTATCTTCACGATTGCGAAGAAGTGACTAATGTTCGAGGAATTCTTGGTTACACCGGCTTTACCAAAAATGGCAAAAGAATATCAGTGATGGCTTCAGGAATGGGACAGCCATCCATCGGTATCTATTCCTACGAGCTTTACACGGGTTATGATGTCGAAGCAATAATTCGAGTGGGAACCTGTGGTTCCTATCAACCAAACATTAATCTATTTGATGTCTTAATTTCCACCACCGCTTCTACCGACAGCAACTGGCAAGGCCAGTATGGTATCAACGGTACGTTCTCAGCTGGATGCGACTTTGAACTAGCGATCGAGGCTCACCGCCAATGCCAATTGGCAAAAATACCTTATCACGGTGGCAATATACTATCCGCTGATGTCTTCTATGATGATGACCCCGACACTTGGAAAAAATGGGCGAAGTTAGGCGTGCTAGGCGTGGAGATGGAATCATACTCTTTGTACTGCAACGCCGCTAGACTCGGCAAAAGAGCTCTGTGCTTGCTGACCGTGACTGACAGCTTTACCAAGAAAGATGTAAGAGCCACAAGCGATCAAAGAGCATACGGCCTCGGCCGCATGATCGAAGTCGCAATTGCAACAGCCGAAAAATTTGCTAAATAAAGGCGAATAATTATTAATAAAAGCCTCTCGCTATGAA
>DAOPYW010000016.1:0-30669 GCA_035353055.1 Bacilli bacterium | reverse complement strand
AAGAAAAAGTGGACTGGGGTCTTTTTCCTTTGTCCACTTTTACACTAGCACTTCAAAGTGAGGGTCTTTTTTTAATCTCCGTAATCGCTTCCTCTCGATTTATCTTCGACAAACAAATGCAGAGGATTAGTTATATCAGTTATCTCAAGAAAGATGAAATCGCTAGCCACCGTGTGAGGGAAATCATAATCTCCAGTGAAGATGACCTTTTTATTCTTTTTAGTGACCTTTTCCATCTCTTTTAAAATGAGAGAAAACTCATTGGGATAATGCTGTTTAAAACCTTTGAGGTGGGTATAAAAAATTGGCTCAATATAAAAGCATGATCCATCGGGATATTCGTAGAGCGCAGAGAAAGGATTGTGACTATCTTCAATGCGCTTCAAATGTTCGAATTCGGGATAGCGAATCATTTGTGATAGACCTCGTTTCTATTGATTTTAAACGCTCGATAGATTTGCTCGAGCAAGATCAATCTAGTCATCTGATGAAGGAAAGTCATATTCGACAGCGAGATCGCCTGATTAGCGCGCTTTTTTAATTCGCCGCTCAATCCATATGAGCCACCGATGACAAATGTCACGGAAGCCCCTCCGTCTTGAAATGCTTTTGATAAATACTGGGCGAATTCAGGGCTAGTATATTGCCTCTGATTTAAATCGAGGCTGATAACGAATTCATTATCTTTGATAATCTTCAGGAGTTTTTCGCCTTCTTTTTGCTTGGCGATTTCAATCTCTTGATTGGAGGCTTTTTCGCTGACTGCTTCATCGGCGACTTCGATTATTTCGATGCTGGCATATGGCTTCAATCTCTTGACGTATTCAGCGATGCCTTCTTTGAGATAGGCCTCTTTTATTTTTCCTACCGTAAGTATTCTTATTCTCATGCTTTTCGGCCTCCTAAGAAGCTGTGGTTTTGATTAGCGCAAGACAGCTGATACTTATCGATATCAAAGCCAAAGTGGCGGAAGATGGAAACATAGGCAGCCATCGCGAGTTCGGGGGTATTAGCTTCCTCCGATAAATGAGCGAGGATAATTTGCTTAGTTTCCGGCCCAATAATCTCGCAAGTCGCAATCGCGGAATCCTCATTGCAGAGATGGCCTTGGCTGGAGAGAATGCGAGCTTTTAGCTCATAGGTTCGGTCAGTGTGCAAAAGCATCTTGATATCATGATTGGCTTCAATGATTAGATAGGTTGGGTTTTTGACATATTCGAGCGATTCTTCGCAGAATATTCCCGTATCGGTCATGTAGACTAGTTTTTCCCCATCGGTCTCTAACACAAAACCGCAGGGATTAGTCGCATCGTGGCTGACTTTGATGGGGGTGATAGTAATCTCGCCGATTTGGAAAGGTTCAAAAAGATGCACGGTATTGCTCAAGGAAGACGGCAAGGTTCCCTCGAGAGCGTACATAATCTTTGGCGAAAGGAATTGAATGCCTTTGATGTGATCGGTGTGGTCATGCGTGAAAATGGCTCCCGTAATATCTTTGAGAGTCAGGTTGACTTCATCGAGCCCCTCATTCAGCCTCGTTAAAGAAATCCCCATATCGATGAGGATTACTGTATCGCGATGAATGACAAGAGTGGCGTTTCCTTTCGAACCGCTAGAAATGATATTAAAGTACATAAGGATTAATCGATATCACTGCTGCTCAAATTGCGCATCTGAGTTTCCCACTCGGGAGTTGGCGCTTCGAACCGGCCAAAACTTTTGAAGAAGAACAAACCCGCTACGCCAGTTTGACCATTGCGGTTTTTAGCGACGTTGACTTCAACGTAGGAAGCGTTGCCCGGAATAGACTCGTTCATCTGCTTGAGCTGGGCGGTTTTAGCGGCTTCAAATTTTTCCGAAGGAGTCAAATCTTTCATCTGCTTATTGCCAGTGCGAGTGCCCTCTTTTTTGTAGAGACTATAGTAGTCTTCGCGATACAAAAGCATGACGACGTCAGCATCTTGTTCAATAGAACCAGAATCGCGCAAATCAGAAATCATCGGGCGCTTATTATCGCGCTTCTCCACTTCACGAGAGAGCTGTGAAACAGCAACAACCGGTATTTTTAAGTCTTTAGCGAGAGCCTTTAAAGTGAGGGAAATCTTGCGGACTTCTTCTTGTCTGGAATCGGGGTTTCTTGATTTTTCACCGGTGGTCACCAAGCCGAGATAATCGACGATGATTAAGCCAAGATTGGGATATTTTGCTTGCAATTGACGGGATTTGGCGACGATATCCATCAGGCGAATGCCAGAGGAATCATCGATGAAAATTGGAACGGTTGAGACTTCGCGAATCGCATTAGAGAGCTCCGCTCGGTCAACAGCGTTTAAAGTGCCAGTATTAATCTTGTCCAAAGGAATGCTCGCCGCGGAGGCGACGAGACGTTTGACGAGCAATTCGCTCGACATTTCCAAAGAGAAAATCGCGACCGGAACATTGGCTCGAGTAGCGGCTTTATAGGCAAAGTTTAAGGCTAAAGCGGTCTTTCCCACAGATGGACGAGCAGCGATGACAGTCAGCTCACCTTTTTGGAAGCCAGCGGTGAATTTATTGATGTTGGTGTAGCCAGTAGTTAATCCGGTTACGCCATCTTCAAAGGATCCGTGTTGAGTGTTGATATTCATCTGGACTACTTTAGTGATTTCTTCCATGTTCTTGAAAGTTGAGACTCGGCGCTTTTCGGTTGAGTCTTTGAACTTTTGTTCGCTGCTAGCGATGAAGTCATTGACGTTGTCAATTTCCGAATGAAGATATGCATAATCGATGTCGCGAATCGTGGTCAGCATGTGCCGCAAAACGGATTGATCTTTGACGATGGAAATATAGAAATCGAGGCTGGAGATCGCCACCATTGAGTCTGAGCATTCTTTGAGATATTCCACTCCGCCAATCTCTTCGAGAGCTTTGAGATTGACTAATTCTTCAGTGACAGTAAGAACGTCCACTGTCACCTTTCTTTCGGCAAGAGTTTTGACAATGCGAAATAAAGTCTGATTTCTCGCTTCGGAAAAATCATCGACATCTAGTTCGCTGATCACGGTAAAAAGAGCATCGCGGCTGAGGAACGCTGAGCCAAGGCAAGCTTGTTCTGCCTGGGGGTTAGCCGGCAAAAAGTTCGTGTTATTTTTGTTAGTTACTGCCATCTATTTGCCCTCCTCCACCACGTGAACGTTGACATAGCCGACCACTCCTTTATGAAGTTCGATAGAGAGCTTGAAAAAGCCCAAGTTATCTAGCGAACCTTTATCGAGGAATTTTCTCTTGTCGATCTCGACATGAAAAGTATTGGTCAATTCTTCTTCCACTCTCTTGAGGGAAACATTGCCAAACAGCTTTCCGTCTTTGCCACATTTCATGGGAATCGTCAAAGTTATGCTTTCTAGTTGCTTTGCAATCTTCATGGCATTCTCTTTGGCTTTAGCTTCATTATCGATGACTAATTGCTTTTGGGAATCGAGCACTTCGAGGCTCTTTTTAGTCACTTGAACAGCGAGTTTATTGGGGATTAAATAATTGGTGGCATAGCCATCGCTCACTTCGATTGTTTGGTCTTTTTTGCCGACCTTTTTGACATCTTTTAAGAGAATAACTTTCATCTGATTAATCCTCCTTGTTGGTTATTGATTTTTTCGCATCGTTAGTCGCTTCGGTTAAATTCGTCTCAAGCACTCCGAGCAAAGCGGTTTTCACATCGCTGATCGAAGAGCTGTCGAAGGCGACGGCGGCGCTGCTAAAATGCCCACCACCACCGAGCTTTTCGGCGATGAGTTGAACGTTAATTGTTCCGTCACTTCGGGTTGAAAGCCGGATGTCGCGATTGCCAGTTTTTCCAATGATAAAGGCGGCGTGAATACCCTTAAAAGTCAGGCATTCATTCGCGGCTTTAGCAAGAGTAGCTTGATCGTAGACGTGATCTTCTTCTCCGGCGGCCACCACCACTCCATAGAATGGGTGCTCGAGATTATCGATGATGTCAGTGACGGCTTTGTGCTCTTCATAATCGTCCTTAAGAAAATCATAGGCTAAGGAATTGTCCGCTCCGTATTCTTTTAGAATAGTAGCGGCTTCAAAAGTTCTCATGCCCGTGCTCTTGCTCTTAAAGAACGAAGAGTCCAAGAAGATACCAGATAGCATGATAGTCGCATAGATAGGGGGTATTTCGATGCGAGGGTTAATCGAAGAGAAGCGGATGAACTCAGCCACTAGTTCACAGGTTGAAGAAGCAGCAGCATCAATATGGTTAAAGACAGGGTTTTCAATGTAATCCTCTGCGCGGCGATGATGGTCGATGACCACCACTTTGGAGCATTTATCGAGTAGCTTTGGCGCCATTACCATCGATGGAATGTGAACATCGACGACAATTAGCAAGGTATCGGCAACTACTTTGTAGATGGCTTCGCTGGAGTTGATGATTAAATCATCCAATTCATCCTTGCCAAAAGAAGTGGTAATAGTCGAGCGGGCTTTTGTTTCAGTATTCTTTAAATCTGCGACGATGAGGGATGGCTTTTCCAAGCGATTGCAAATCGACTTAATGCCGAGGCAGGCACCAAAGGAATCCATGTCCATTTCGGTGTGCCCCATGATGAGAATATTGGAAGCATTTTTGATTAAGCTGATCAGGGAGTCAGCGAGGACTCTAACTTTGACGCGGTTGCGCTTTTCTTGAGCTTCAGTTTTTCCGCCATAGAATTCCATCTCACTGCCGAAAACGCTGACAACTGCCTGATCGCCTCCGCGCGACATAGCGATGTCCAATGCCGCCGTGGCTAATTCGTTTAATTTGATTACATCAGGGAAGTCTCTCGCCATGCCGATGGAAAGAGTCAAAGGAATGTCTTCTTTTGAAGAAACTTGTCGAACTTTATCGATGACTGAGAAGTGGTCATCTTTCATCTTGGAAAAGCTATCAAAGTTGCATAGCATGGAGTAGTTATCGTCTTTTACTCTGCGGAGCAAAATGCCATATTCTTTCGCGTAGTTAAAGATGACGTTTTTCACCTTAGTGACGATATCATTGAAGTCATCTTCGCCTCGCACGACGTCATCGTAGTTGTCGATGGCGAGAATACCGACCACTGGGGCCTGCTCTTTTGAATAGGCAAACACTGATTCGAAATCAGTGACATCCTTGAAGATCCAAAGGCCGGCTTCAGGAAGATATTTTGCCTCATAGTTTCGAGAATTGATGACAATTTTAACTGTCGCGTCAGGATTATCGTTTTCTTTTAATGGCAGCAAATCGTTGTGCCAAGCGAAAATATTAACATCGATGATGTCGATGTGGCGGTCTTTAAAAAGGTCGTTAGTCCAAATGACAATATCTTTGTCATTGGTGACGGCGAGGCCAATCATCGCAAAGTTATATGCTTCCTGGACATCGCTACCGATAACTTCAGCAGCATGCAGGTCGGTCTTTTGGCGGAGCGAAGAAAATCTTAAAGCGAAAAGCCAAACAAAAAGAGAATCAATAAAAACCAAGATTGCAGCACATAAAACGATAACTGAAGGGGTCACATAATTCTGAATCGAAAAGAAATTATTGAAATAGAAGACACAAAAAGTTCCAATCATGACTAATTGAATGATAATCAAAATAAAGGATATGATTTTAATGCTCTTGATTGTTTTACCCATAGCTTAGCGCTCCTGTGCCTATATTATATATAATATCATCACTTTTAATAAATACAATTTCGCTTATCGCGAAGAATTGTATTTAAAGGAAACAAAAACGGACTTTCCAATCCGCTAGGTTTTGACAGTTGATATCGATGCTTTTTGCTTGAATTGCTTCGAGATTAAATAATCTTGCTAGCCCATTATAACATGATGAATATAATAACTTATTATAAAAAGTAAAAACGCATTTCCAAAAATCATCAAACGATGGAAAAATGTCAATAGATGAATTGCTAACGAATCTTGTTGCGTCAGGTTTCAGCAATCGTTCCGCCAATAGGGAGGAAGGCTAGGAATATTGACTGGTTTGGTGCCTCTCCACCAACGATAGCGATACCTCGCAACACTATGTCTTGATTGACATAATTAGTCAAAGTAGTAAGTGAATCAGCGCTGACAGGATAGACGTAGACATCAATTCCAGCATCGCTGATTTTGAACATTGTGTGCTCAGGATTTAGATATGTTAAGATGCCAGTTAATTCGTAGTAATAGATGTTATTTTGAACGTTTTCAATTTCGAGAGCCTTAAAGGCTGTTAGGCTGATTGTGGTTGGGCTCATCGGCATTGAATTACCGCTGCTGATGACTTGATCGACCGTAATGGCGGCGTTGTTATAAAGGAAGACGAGATAATTTTGGGTTATCTTGTATCCCACAGCAATTATTTCATCTCCCACAGCGATAGCAGAGTTGCTGGTGTTGACATAGACAAAACCGGTTTCATCCGCCACTAAAAGCACGGTGTTTTCACCGCTTGTTTGAATGTTGGTAACCACTCCTTGAATGACGCGGGCAATAGAAGTGCTGTCGCTTAATGCCCTCAATTCGGCGATGGTGAGGATGATCGCGGGATCAACATGCAAAACAATGTCAAATTGATAGGGAGTTCCAATAATTACAGAGTTGACATGAACATCAATTCCAGTAGCCACGCTAATATCGCTTGCGAAGCGTTTGGTCGTGATATTGTATTTGCTGGCATTAGCTCCATATGTTTCATAAGAGAGAGTAACATCAGCGACTGGGTGATTGGCAGGTAAGTCGAGGCATTGACCAGGGAAATAGGTGGGGGCTTCGTAGTGATCGCGGAACATGCCTTCGAGAAGAGTCTTTAATTCGTTAAAGCCACTCTCCCCTGCATAGTCCAAATCGATGTAATCACCGCTGCCATTAAATAAGAACATTAGCACGGTCTCTTCTGGGTCATCCATATTAGGCAAAATCACTCCGCGAATGTTGACGCGGAATCCATCATAACTGCTTGTATAATCCAGGTCATCCTCGCTCAGTATCACTACTGGCATAGAATTTTCGCCATCAGCAAGAGTGACTTGATGCGTCTCCATATTAACGCTAATCGTTCCATTAATTTGAGAGAATAAAACCCAGTTCGCCGGCTCATCAGGGTTGAGAGCATTATATTGGGCAACACTAAGGATTGTCGGGTCAAGAATATCTCCGATGCTATAAGCATGAATATCAATTGTGATGGCTCTTCCGAATTTGGAGGCCATCATTATTAATCCGTCGCCAGTCGAAAAATAACCGCCCGCTCGAACCTCGTCGCCAATCGAGGCAGTTTGGTAGCCAAAAAGAATGAGAGTATTGGTTTGGTCGGCTAGAACGATTAAGTCCATGTTATCGTTAGCAATAATTACTACTCCCTTGACAAACTGAAGCTGGCTTTGCTCTTCTCCTGAGAGGGCTTTAAACTCGCTTATTGTCAATGGAACGATGGTTTCATCAACAGCCCACTTGGCATAAAGAATGACATCATCAAATGGCATAGTAGTGAAAGTATATTCGTTGGTGAATGCTTGCTCGGTAAACCATCCGTCAAATACATAGCCGTAATTTTCTGGATCAGTTGGCGATTCGACCGCTGTGCCATGCTCTTGAGTAATGCAGTTGACAGTGGTACCACCATTTGAGACAAATTCAATCGTAGATTCAGAGTGATAACAGCTGAAAAGAATTGTTACAGCATTTATTGTCAGTTCGCTCGAGTTTGCATTTGCGATAGTGAAGAAATAAGGATTGGTGGTTAATTCAACCGTTACCCCTGAAACTAAGGAAACTGGGGTGCTTTGTGAGGTAGAAGTCGGGCCAAAAGCTAAGGTGGCGTCGCCAGTAAAGAAAACATCAATCGAAGTCATCCCTGAGATGCGCGTTGTTGCGCTATTGTACAATTTTCCACCTTCATGAAGAACGACGTGGCTACCGCTCGACAACTTGGCGTCTTCATATTCGAAGAGGACATACCGGCAATAACTATCCCCATCGATGAATTCGGTCGTGTTTAGGGATGAGGGTTTATTGCTCTCATCGAGGGTCATCGAATAGGAAGGCTCATCCCCCCAAACGAGATAGTTAAAAGCATTGTTTTTTTGAGCAACAAATATGAGTATTGAGGAAAGAAGTACGGTGTTTGCAAAGAAGAATAGAAAAGCGCGCGTCTTTTTATTCGGCACATTCTTATTCATTTTTTGACCTCCTTAATAAGTCATCGATAAGAATGATTCAAGCAATGCGAGCTGCTATTCAACGGTAAGAACACATCTACCTATTTTCATTAAAGCCTTAAATAATTCATAATGCAAATATATGGAGTGGTTGCGATAAAATCGCAACTAATTGTTTTTTCCAATTGACTATATTTAATTAACAATTAAATAATACAGAAGAAGACCCCCCATCGAAAGCCTCATTAATTAAGTTCGGAAATCAAATAAAAAGCACCTTGGTGAATCATTCAAGATGCCTTAAAGATTTATATCGCTATCATTTGTTTTTTCGCTTAAAAAAATGACTTGCAATAATTTTAATGTTCTTCTTAATTTCGTCTTTTTCTTTCTTAACCTCGCCCTTTTTTTCTTCTTTTTTTGAAGAGCGCTTCGACTGATTATTCTCTTGATATTCTTTTGCCAACGATTCTACATAAAGCTCTTTTTTGGATAGCGTAACGCCCACAGGAGATTCGCCAGTATATTTTTGAGAAAGCTTTTCTAATGGGGCATTGATTTTTTCGTAGATGGCGCGCTTTGGATTCTGCAAATCTTCAATAAATTCAGTATCTTTTTTTAAGGCTATGACCATTAAGCTTGCATATCTTTCAAACATTATTCGCGCAAATTCTATTAATAATTGAACAAGAAAGCCAATGATGGAAATCCAGGATACTATCACTTCTAAGTCTGAGACATCCTTGTTCAGAAACTCGATAATTAGCATGATGATCATCAATCCATTAGCTAGATATTTAAAGATTCGAATGCCCCTTTTTGTGCCGATGATTGCTTTCTTTTTTCGGTTATTGTATGTGATGAGATAAAAAACGAATCCAAATAGCGATAATGCCGCTAAGGCAATATAAATATAAAGATACACAGGATCATTTATGCTATAGAAAATTTTAAAGCCATAAAGGACTAAAAAAGAAATCTGCACGATGATGAGAAAAACATGGGATATGATTCGCAAATCTCTAATAATTTTATCGATTACCGCAAATGTTCTATTAAATAAATTCATTTTTGTTATTTTACATTATTTTTCTATCATTTAAAAATTGTTTGGATATTAACTTGCTCCCAAACAAACTCCCTGTCAGCCAGCAGTGAATAGAATTGCATCACAACAGCTTTATGTTCGGAGTGCTTCTTGCTATGACACAAACGATTAAAAGCAGGGAGCTTTATACTTTGTATATTAACAAAAACACCCCGCGTTTATTGCAAGGTGTTTCCTAATATTTTCTTTGTGCTATTGTCTGACAGGATTATTATCTCATTCGTCAAAAATGAGATTCTTGTCACAAGCGAGTCAACTATTCCTCGACAAAGGGCAATAGAGCCATCATGCGAGCATTTTTAATTGCTCTCGCTAATTCTCTTTGATGTTTCGCACAAGTGCCAGTTGCACGACGTGGAGAAATCTTTCCATTTGGAGTGATTAGTGTTTTTAATAATTCCACATCTTTGTAATCGATGAACTTGCTCTTAGATTTGCAAAACACACATACTTTTTTGTGTGGTCTAACCTTTTTGAATGCCATATTCATATTCCTTTCTAAACTAGAATGGAAGATCGTCATCTGGTAAGTCTAATGAATCAAGATTTTTTCCTTCATTTTCAACAGGTGCAACATCGCTCACCATCTCGCCGCTTTCAACCGCTGCTGCGGATTTTGGCTCGAGAAATTGAACGGAATCACACACTACTTCAAGGACACTCACTTTGGTGCCATCTTGACGTTGATATGAGCGCTGATTTAGACGGCCTTCGACGCCTACCAATGAACCTTTTCTGGTGAATTTGCTCATGCTGTCGGCAGATTGATTAAATGTGACGCATGGAATGAAACTGGCTGACTTGGTTCCGTCAGGATTTTTCATGCGATTGTCAACCGCGATGGTGAATGAGCAGACTGAATTGCCGGAATTGGTTTTTTTGAGTTCGGGATCGCGAGTTAAGCGACCCACTAAAACTACACGATTAATCATAAATGATTATCCTCCTTATTCGTGCTCGACGACAACTAAATGACGTAACACATTCGGATTGTGGCGAATCTTGCGATTGAATTGATACAACGTTTGATCGCCAGCGGACACTTTAATGACAACATAGTAGCCTTTAACTTCATCCTTGATAGGATAAGCTAACTCGCGTAAGCCGAGTGATTCGTCAACCTTTTTCACTTCACCACCATTATCGGTGAGAAGCTTGTGAAGATTTTCCTTCTCAGCTGCGCGTCCGGCTTCATCTAAATCGGCCTTCAAAATGTACATAATTTCGTAATTGCGCATTTTTTTACCTCCCTTTGGTCTATCTGGCTGCTCTCAAGTAGCAGCAGAGAGTAATGCTATAAATAGCATGTTAATTATACAGTCCCGCGAGCGTGAGGTCAAGCGCTTGTGTTAGGCAAAATCATCGCCTATATATTAAGAGCTCACTTTGATAATTTTTTAATAAAGCAAACAAAAAAAGGAACAAAGTTCCTTTATTTTATTTTATTCTCAGCGATCCTTCATGGTGGGGAAGAGAATTACTTCGCGAATAGAGGCTTGATTAGTAAGCAACATCACTAATCGGTCGACTCCAAGACCCACGCCACCGGCAGGAGGCATTCCATATTCAAGCGCTTCGATAAAGTCGTCATCCATCTCATTTGCTTCGTCATCGCCGAGCTCTTTGGCTTTGAGCTGAGAGAGGAACCTCTCTTTTTGATCAATGGGGTCATTAAGTTCAGTATAAGCATTGCCGAGTTCTTTCCCATTTACAAACAATTCAAATCTCTCGGTGAATCGAGGATCTTTTCCTTTCTTGGTGAGAGGAGAGACTTCGATAGGATATGAATAAACAAAGGTTGGTTGAATTAATTCGCCTTGGCATAGCTCTTCATAAACTTCGTTCATGACGTAGCCAATGGTGTTTTTGAATTTATCGAGGTGAATATGATGCTGGTCAGCGATGGCTTTCGCCTCTTCAAATGTCTTAATATCGTTAGCAAAATCAACGCCAGTTTTTTCTTTGATTAAATCATTCATTGAAACCCATCGGAACGGCTTCTTGAAGTCGATAATTTTGCCTTGATATTCAATGGTAGCGCTACCAGTGATTTCTTTGGCGACACTTCTGATCATTTTTTCCGTTAGCGTGCCGATTTTTTTCAAATCAGAGTATGCTTCATAAATCTCGATGGAGGTGAATTCAGGATTGTGGCTGGCATCCATGCCTTCATTGCGGAACATGTGGCCAATCTCATACACTTTTTCCATGCCGCCAACGAGCAATCTTTTTAGTGGCAATTCAGTTGCAATTCTCAAATAGAAATTGCGGTCAAGAGTGTTATGATGAGTGATAAATGGGCGGGCGTTTGCACCGCCTAAAATTGGGTTGAGGACAGGCGTCTCAACTTCTACGAAGCCTTTGCCGTCGAGGAAGTGCTGAATCGATCTGATAATTTGAGGGCGAGCAAAAGCGATATTCTTTGAATCGTCGTTGACAATTAAATCAAGGTAGCGGCGTCTGCTTCTCTCTTCGATATCGGTTAATCCATGAAATTTTTCCGGTAGAGGATGCAGGCATTTGGTGAGGTGAGTATATTTCGAAACTCGAATGGTCAATTCGCCAGTGCGAGTGGTCATGATTCGTCCTTTTAAGCCGATGATATCACCGATGTCAGCTAAGCGAAAAACTTCATAGGATTTTTCTCCGATGACATCAATTCCGATGTAGGCCTGAATATTTCCGGTTTTGTCAGTGATATTAACGAATGATGCCTTGCCCATTCGGCGAATGGCTTTAATTCTTCCTGCGACAGAAACTTCGAGGCTTAGTTTCTCGATGGCTTTTGCTGATTTCTTTTCACAAATCTGGCGAATGTCAGAAATTTGATGGGAAATTTTATAAGAATGACCAAAAGGGTCAATGCCTAATTCACGATATTTGGCAAGCTTTTCTCTCCGGACTTGTTCTTGGTCGTTAAGTTCCTTAATATCCATAATAAATACCTCAATAACTCTATCTTAAATAGTATATGCAAAACTCCGATATTGATATAGTCAAAATACAATTGATTGCAAAATTGCTTTCAATGAATCGAAATCAGTCAGTTCGGTGGCCAAGCGAGTTTTGATTGTTTTAGCTCCTGGAAAACCGCTAAAAAATTTGGGAGCGATGCTGCGGTATATTCTCATAGCGCGACTCTCGCCAAAAAAGTTGATTAGCGATTGCCCAAGTTCTAAGCACCACTTGACTTGTTCAGCCATCGTTGGATCAGGGAGCTTCTCTCCCGTTTTAAAATAATGGTCAATCTGAGTTATGAGAAAGGGATTTCCCATTCCTCCACGAGCCACCATGACCGCTTCTGCACCTGTGACCGAAATCGCTTCAATAGCATCTTCAAGCGAGAAAATATTCCCTGAGACAATTAGCGGAACATGCATTCGCTTGCGTAAATCTTTTAGTAGATCGTAATGCGGCGAACCACTATAGAGTTCGGAGCGAGTTCTCGCATGTATCGCAATAGCATCTATTCCGGCTTTTTCTAACTCGTTTATTACCTCTAAAAAGTTAACCGACTTATCGTCCCAACCAAGCCTGATTTTTGCAGTGATTGGAAGATTGGTAACCTTCTTAATTTCTCTGATGATATCCCCGCATAAAATTGGATTGTTCATCAGCGTTGAACCAGCTCCTGTCTTTGTTACTTTGGGAACGGGGCAACCCATATTGATGTCAAAGAAAGCAATATTATTGTTGAGTTTTAAAGCAATTTGAGCTGATTTTGCAAGGTTAATGGGGTCATGACCAAATAGTTGAACACCAGTTGGAACAGCGTTATTCGAAAAGTTTAAATATTCCTTGGTCTC
The DNA here is from genome assembly GCA_035353055.1 of Bacilli bacterium. Lineage (GTDB taxonomy): Bacteria > Bacillota_I > Bacilli_A > RFN20 > CAG-826 > JAAYDH01. The sequence goes on along the minus strand of DAOPYW010000016.1, from coordinate 17,602 downwards.
ATCGTTCTCATAGATTAAGCCCATGTCAGAAACCATTTCGGTTACGCATGCCGAGACTCCAAAAGGCACCATAAAATTCCTATAACCTACTGAAGTAATTCCTGCCATCGGGGCAAGCACCACCTTTCCTTCAATATTTAAGTTGCCTAATTTCCACATAAGGAAAAGAGAGGAAACCCTCTCTTATTCACCCTTTTCTTCTGAAGTTTTGGTTGGCATTACCGCTTCACTCGGGGCAGCTTCTTCCACAACTGGTTGAGGGTTGCTGTCGCTCGGGACTTCTGCTGAATGATTATGATTGTTTTTTCCATTTCGCTTTAACTGGCGATGAACTAACAAGTAATCAATCTCTTCAGCGGTAATTTGTTCATATTCAAGAAGAGTTAGAGCGATGAGCTTAACATCTTCTTTGTTCTCAGTGATAATCTTCTTCGCTTCTAAGTGCGAGGAGTCGATAATCTTGCGCACTTCAGCATCAATTTTGGTCGCTGTTTCATGCGAGAAATTCTTTTGTGAACTGGTGTAATCTCGACCGAGGAACACAGAACCAGTGTCTCTTTCGTATTGAATTGGTCCAAGAGAAGACATTCCGAGTTCAGTGACCATCATTCTGGCAATTTGAGTAGCCATCTCAATATCGTTTTGAGCGCCAGTAGAAACGTCATCAAAGAACACTTCTTCGCTGGAGCGTCCACCGAGATAGCCAATAATTCGGGCTTCTAGCTCTTTCTTGGTTAGCAAGAAGCGGTCTTCTTCAGGAGTCATGCGAACGTGTCCGCCCGTGTTTCCTCGAGGAATAATAGTAATTTTTTGTACTTTATCGCTATGTGGCCATTTTAAACCGATAATCGCGTGTCCAGCTTCGTGATAAGCCACGATGTCTCTTTCGTGAGCGTTCAATGAACGAGAAGATTTGGCAGGACCAGCGATGCGGCGATCAATGGCTTCATCAATATCATCAATTCCGATGGCAGTTTCATTTTTTCTCACTGCTAAGATAGCAGCTTCGTTCATGATATTTTCAATATCAGCTCCAGAGAAGCCAACGGTTCTTTTTGCTAAAGCATGGAAGTCGACATCCGCTGAAACCTTTTTGTTGCGCGAGTGTACCTTAAAGATATCTTCGCGGCCTTGGCGATCGGGAAGCGACACAGTTATCTTTCTATCAAAACGACCAGCTCTTAAAAGAGCGGGGTCCAAGACATCGTCTCGGTTAGTGGCGGCGATGACGATAATCCCTGAATTATCAGAGAAGCCATCCATCTCAACGAGCAGTTGGTTAAGGGTTTGTTCACGCTCATCGTTTCCACCGCCTAAGCCAGCGCCTCTTTGTCTGCCAACAGCATCAATTTCATCAATAAAAACTAAGCAAGGAGCGTTTTCTTTTGCTACTCGGAACATGTCTCTGACACGTCCAGCACCAACACCGACGAACATTTCTACGAAATCTGAACCAGAAATAGAGTAGAACGGAACGCCAGCTTCGCCTGCTACGGCTTTGGCTAAAAGGGTTTTGCCACATCCCGGAGGGCCTACTAAAAGAATGCCTCTAGGCAATTTTGCACCAAATTTTGAGAATTTTTTTGGCTCCTTGAGATAGTCGACGATTTCTTTCATCTCGACTTTTTCTTCATCGGCGCCTGCTACATCGCTAAACCTGACCTTGCTCGAAGTTTCGCGGCGAGCTCGCGATTTATTGAATTCCAGAGCTTTATTATTCGCTCCAGAAATGGAGTTAGACATTCTTGAAAACAAGAAAATTACTAGAATTACACTGCCGCCTAACATGACGATAGTTGGTCCCCAAACATCCCACCAAGAGGGGGTATATGGTTTTGAGAAAACGCGATTTTGATTAACGTAAGAAGGATCTCTAATTAATAGAGCGAGAGTCGTGTCGTTTTCGGTAATTTTCACATTAGGATCGCTGTTGCTTAAATCATCTCGCTCAAAGTCTTGCCTTTCATCATAATAGGTTGGGTTGACATAGAGATAATAGCTGGTTTCTTTGATGATTTCGCCGGTATCTTCGTTTCTCTTTTTATAATTTCCGCTTAATTTGATAATTCCGGAATCGTAAGTTGTTTCAGTGACACTAAGGACATCTTTGGTAAGCAAAGATTCTTCGAATTGATAGGTTGTCAATTGAGTAGAAGTACTAAATAAATTAGAAAAAAGCATTATCATCAAAAAGATAAAACTGATTATAAGAACAGAGGAAAAAATAAAGTTTAACGGTGAACGTTTTCTTTGGGGTATTTGTTGATCTGCCATAGCATACCTCCTTAACTATTAGCGACTATCCGCTAATTAAAAGAATTATACATTATTATACGCCCGCGTAAAAAGCAAAACACTTATTTTACGTAAAAATTTATATTTTTAGTGACTGCAAAATTAGATTGGTAACGAGGAACATAAAGTAGTTTTCCTTCTTTGTTTAAAATGACGGGCCAGCGCTTTCTTAATTCAACAGGCATTTTCCAATCAATAAACAATCGACGGAGGCTAACTGAATACCCCTTAATGGCAATCTCATCATTTTTTTGAGCATTGCGAATTGTGAGAGGAAAATCGCTTGCTTGAATATGGCGATTTGAAACATCTCCGCGAAAATCTGCAAAAAAGTAGTCTGTTTCTAAAACAATTGGAGAATTTAAAATAAAAGAATAGTCATTGGAAGGAAGAGATAGACAAAATCGACATTGATCATAAGATTTCACAAAGACTAATTCATTAACCCTCATTTCAATATTTGGTTTAGAGGATTCTAGAATTTTTTTAATTTCCTTCACGCACTTAAGTGATAATTCACTATCTGTTTTTACTAGCCTTGCTAAATATGTAAGTGCATATGCAAGCTCGCGATCGCTCAACGCTTTTAAAAAATCACAGCCTTTCGCTTGTTCGCCTTCAACTTTTCCTTTCAAAAAAGTCAATTCAGCATTTTTTGCCTTAATTTCTTCCAATAGCATCTCTCGTTCTTGATCACTCATGCTTTCAATAATTTCGTGTCGAATAATATTTCTCTCAAAACGATTTGAAAGATTCGAACAGTCAACAGCAAAAGGAATATTGTTTTCTAAGCAATAATTCGTTAGGTCAATTTTTTTAACAGACAATAATGGCCGCAAAACATTCATTCCAAAAACTTTAGCATTGTCGCAAATTCCATAATAGTTTACGAGGTTTTTGCGCTTCTTTTGCAACAAATATGTTTCTAAGTTGTCGTCTTGATTATGTGCCACCAACAAGTAATCGAAATGACATTTGGCAAAAAGGGAAGCAAAAAAGTCATAGCGAATTTGACGGCATTTTTCTTCAATGTTTGAGTTAATCTTTTCTGTGACTTGGTGAACAAACAGTTGAACATTATGGGCTTCACAGAACGCTTTTAAGTCCCTCGTCTCTTTCGCTGCTTCGACTCTTAATCCGTAATTAACATGGGCAACAGAAAAGGAATATTTTCCATTCATTAATAAGGAAAATAGAGCCATTGAATCAGGCCCGAAAGAACAAGCTAAAAGATATTTTTTTGAATGATCTAAATTAAGATTCATTGGGTTTTTTCTCTGAGGAAAGCATTTCAAAACTTGGAATTTCCTTCTTTCCACGCACAACAAAAGTAATTTTCGCCACTAAAATCCTTTGGCCTAACGATAAGGTAATAATGTCGTCATTTCTAACCTCTGTTGATGGCTTTGCGACTTTGTTATTAATCATGATATGACCATTTTCTAACAAAGTTTTGGCGACGGTTCTTCGCTTAATAATTCCGGTTTGTTTTAAAACTAAATCTGCTCTCATACTTCCTCTATTATTTTATTATTTATTAGAACTTTTACCAAACTCTTTAGAATGCTCTCTAAATCCGAAATCCAATTAGCTCTCTTGTCGAGGTAAATTTTGAATTTATTGTTAAGATAACTGATTTTAACGACTTGGAGAAAAGGAATGATTGATTGGAAGAGCAAATTTCCAATTCCTCTAATCCGCAAGTATTCATCTCCTAGGAGAAGTTCAATGCCTTTTGGCTTTTCACTGATTAATTCAATTCTAGCTTCTTTAACCAATAGATCGATATTTCTTTTGCTGAAAAGCAATTCGACTTCAGGGGGAATTTTTCCAAAGATATCGCGCGTTCTAATTTTCGTGGAAGCTAGCGACTCGATAGATGGAGAAGATAATATCTCTTGATACAGTTCGATTTTATCTGAATCATTGGCAAAAGAATCTGGGATAAACGCATCAATGGTGAGCGTTGGCGCCACTTCGACTTCTTCGGTTTTTTCACCCGTCATTTTTTCTTTGACGGCTTCATTTAACAATTTGATATACATGTCGAGACCAATAGAATCGATAAACCCTGCTTGTTCAGGACCTAAGACATCTCCTGATCCTCGAATCATCAGGTCTCTTTGCGCAATTTTATATCCTGATCCAAGCTCTGTAAAATCTTGGATGGCTTTGAGCCTCTTCTGAGCCTTTTCTTTAAGAATCTTGTGAGGAGAATACATTAAGTAAGCATAGGCAATTCGGTCGCTGCGGCCTACCCGCCCTTTAATTTGATATAGTTGTGCTAAACCATAATTCTCGCTATCTTCAACGATAATCATGTTCGCATTAGGAATATCAATTCCGTTTTCAATGATTGAGGTGCAGACGAGAACGTTGATCTCTCCGTTATAGAACTTCATCATCGTCTCTTCAATATCTTCCTTATCCATGCTTCCATGAATGACACCAATGGATATCTCTGGCATTAAGCGATGAAGTCTATTAGCACACATATAGAGAGTCGAAATATTGTTATGAAGGTAGAACACTTGTCCTTTTCTTCCTAATTCTCTTTGGATTAATTCTTTAGCGATGTCGATGTTAAAGGGTGCGACATAGGTTTGAATGGGCATGCGGGATTGAGGGGCAGTATTGATGATTGACATCGGCCGAACACCCAGCAAAGATATTTGAAGTGTGCGAGGAATCGGAGTAGCAGTCAAAGTTAAAACATCAACATTGCTTTTGATTTCTTTCAATCGCTCTTTTTGTTCCACGCCAAATCTTTGCTCCTCATCAATAACGAGCAACCCAAGGTTTTGAAAGAGGATTTCTTTTGATAAAAGCCGATGAGTTCCAATAGCAAAATGAATCGTTCCATCTTTGAGACCTTGCAGATATTCTTGTTGCTTTTTTTCGGGAATTAAACGCGAAAACACTGCAATTTTCACGTCAAATTTCGAAAATCGCTCCATTGCTAATTCGTAATGTTGTCTCGCTAACAACGTGGTAGGACATAGCAAAGCCACCTGCTTGCCGGAGTTAATCGCTTTAAACGCCGCTCGGAAAGCAAGCTCGGTTTTTCCATATCCAACGTCGCCGCAAAGCAGCCGATCCATCGGAGTGGATGACTCCATATCTTTTTTAATGTCTTGCATCGCTGTCTCTTGATCAGGGGTCAGCTCATAAGGAAATGATCTTTCAAATTGTTCTTGGAACTCGTCATCTTGCGCGAAGGAGTATCCTTTGATTTTGCTTCGTTCAATATAAAGATTCATCAAACGCTCAGCTAGATCATTGATTCTCTGTTTAATTTTCTTTTTGGTATTTTCCCAATCTTTGCTGTGCAGGCGAGAAAGCCTTGGAGCAGAGCCTTCTTTTCCTAGATATTTTCTGACAAGTTGAAATTGAGAGAGAGGAACATAGAGCAACTCACCGCCATGATACGCCAATTTAAGGTAGTCGCGATGAATCCCATCAACCTCTAAATTAATCAGCGCAACAAATTGGCCGATGCCTTGATATTCGTGAACGACATAATCGCCCGGTTCGAGGTCTTCATAGGATTTTAAGATGGTAGCTTCGCGGAAGCGGTTGTCGAAACGAGCGGTTTTAACCCGATCATTAAAGAGTTCAGTGCTTGTCAAATAGACAATTTTTTCATCGGGAAGCACAAACCCCTGAGGGAGATAAAATGTCGTGATGCCTATTCCTTGGGTTGGCAGATCAAAATCGTGAACCATTTCATATCGAAGACCAAGCTGAGATAATCCCTCTTGAATGGCGTTGATATGCTCATTTTTCGATAGGGACAAAATCACTTTAAAATCCTCATTGATATAGCTTTGAATGATGGAGATTGCATCCGCTGATTTGCTGGCTTGGAACGGAACGTTTCGAAGGGCAAAAGAATTATCAGATGGCTGATTATAAAATTCCGAGGTAGTGATAATATTACTGCCGGAAAATAAAGTTAATCGCTGAATGTCTTGATAGAAGGATAAGTGGCTGATGGCTTGCCTGTTTTCAAACAGCTCCATCAAATAATTATTCGATTCATTTAAAAGCAATTCATTTGATTGAATGATTGATTCCTTGTTGGCGAATATTTTGGTGAATTTGCCACAGTAATCAAACAAGGAATAAGGTCTATCCAATAATTGTCCATAATACTTATAGACTCTCTGATTGAACTCGCACGACAATATCCTGTCGATATCTTCAGTTAAGTTGTCGCGAAGTTGCTCGAAATCACCGCGAATCAAATGCTTCTCATCGCTCTGAAGAATATCAAATAATTTATCTGGCCCTTTTAATAATTCTTGATCGCTTAAAATGATATCACTGGCAGGCAAAATGATGGTTTTTTGTATTTTTTCTGTGGATGTTTGTGTGGCGATGTCAAAATAGCGGATCGATTCAATCTCATCGCCATAAAATTCGATTCTGACTGGCAAATCATTATTCACTGAAAATATATCGAGGATGTCTCCTCTCACCGCACATTGAAGGGATTGATCAATCTTATTCACTAAAGAATAGCCATTTTTGACTAAGGATTTTTTCAAAGAGACTAGGTCGTATGATCGGCCAACTTCCAAGTTGATAATATGCTCTTTAAATAATTGAGGTTGCGGAAGATAGCGCGTCGCAGAGGCTACATTAGCGATAATGATTTTAGCTTGTCCCTCCACTATCTTGCTCATGGCATATAGTCTTTGAGCCACCATCTCTTTTGATTGGACCATGTTCTCCGCTCTGATCAATTCATCGCTCGGGAAGAGAAAAACATCTTTCGAATCGACAAAAGAAGAGAGGAGACTATAGATTTTTTGCGCTTGATAAAGATTGGGGACAATTATTAGATATTGTTCGTTTGACTGCTTGAAAGCGCTGGCAATTAATAGGGATACACCCATGGAATCATCCACAACAAAATGCCCTTTCTTCTCTAGAAAGGGGGGTATAGCTTTAGCGTTTTTTAATCTTTCAAATAGATCCAATCAAATTTTTGTCTCCTCTATTAAAGTTATTCATGGCGAAATCAAATCCTTTTTTAATCATCATTTTGATCGCTTCGACAGATGATTCGATTGCTCCGGCAATAAGAGGTTGTTCATCTTTTAATGGCTTTCCGAGAACATAGTCAATCGTGTCGCTTTGCTCTGGCTCTCCGATGCCGATGCGAATGCGTTTTAAATCTTCCGTTTTCAGGGCATCGATAATGTTTTGCATTCCCTTGTGCCCACCAGAGGAACCGCCTTTTCGCAATCTAATTTGTCCAGGAGCCAAGGCCATATCATCAAAGATGATAATAATATCCTCGTAGCCAATCTTAAAATAGCTGACAAGTTCGCTTACCGCTAGTCCGGACAAATTCATGAATGTCGTCGGCTTAAATAAGTAGACATCTTCTCCTAGAATATTGCCGCGGCCTAAAAGGCCATGGAAAACTTCTTTATCGACATCAATCTTTGATAATTCGCTCAAAAGATCAATGGTCATAAAGCCCATGTTATGACGAGTTTTTTCGTATTTCTTCCCCGGATTTCCTAAACCAACAATGAGTTTCATTTAAACTCCCGCCGACTATTATAACAAACTTAAAAACAAATGGGTATCTTAACAAAGATAACGTTTCTTGTTAAACTAGATGACAATGAAGGCAAAAAATTGGTTTAAAAATTTCTTCGCTGGAATGGGAATCGGGGTCGGCGCCGCCATTCCTGGTGTCAGTGGATCTGCTGTGGCAGTTGTTTTTAAAGTCTATGAAGCGATTATTTGGGCGGTCAACAATTTTCGCAAGCATTTTGTGAGATCTTTCACGATTTTATTGCCTATTCTCTTAGGCATCATATGCGCTGTCATTCCATGCGTTTGGCTCTTTGATCGTGCCCTCGACCAATTTGTCTTTGGCATCATTTGTATCTTTGCTGGATTCTTAATTGGCTCCTTTCCTGGTGTCGTCGATGAAATTAGGGGCGTTAAGATAACCAAAAAATATGTTGTCTTATTAATTTTTGGGGCGTTAATTGTCATTCTTCTCGGAGTGATATCTGTTATCTTTGGCGGGCAATTAAATCTTGATGCCGTTTTCCTAGAGATGCCTTGGTGGTTTATTCTCGTTTTGATTCCTGAAGGAATCATTGCTGCGGTTGCCCTCACTGTCCCCGGTCTTTCTGGATCATTGCTATTATTAATTATGGGCTTCTATAAGCCTTTACTAAACTGCACAGTCACATGGATTGGACAGATACTCACCGCTGGAGATTTCTCAAACACTTGGAAATTATTAGCGATGCTTTTCGCTTTTGCGGTCGGTGTTTTAATCGGTGTCATCATCACGTCCAAAGCGATGAAATATTTCATTGGCAAGCATCATAATGGCACTTATTTTGCCATCACTGGTTTCGTCTTTGGCAGCATCTTGGTTATTTTCTTCAATCAAATTATCTATGACTACTATCTCACTTGGGCTAATGTAATCACGAACATCTACAGCCCAGCTCTTCCAATTTATTTGGAGATTCCCATTGGAATTGTGCTTTTGATTGGCTGTGCTATCTTATCTTATCAATTAGTTCGCGCTTCGCGAAAAAAGCAGCAAGGAGATAACTATGACTTGGGAACTTAATTTTTTAGAGTGGCTGACGAGAGCTAGCGAAAATCCATCGCTCAATTGGCTGAGCTGGATTCTCGATATTTTTTCGCTTTCCTGCGACAAGGGCTTGATTTGGATCGTCGCTGCAATTGTGATGCTCTTTTTCAAAAAATGGCGGAAAACCGGAATCGTCTTAGGCTTTGCCCTCATCGTTTTTGCGATGTTGGGGAACAACATCATCATCAAATATGCCGTCCATAGAATTCGCCCATTATATATTGGGACAACCGGAGCGGAGCTCTTGAGCCGCGTTCAACATTGGATGCTCCCAGTTGATTCCTCTTTCCTCGGTTTTTTCGAAGTTCCTGATGCTAATTCGTATTCCTTTATGTCTGGGCACTCTTTTTCCTCGGCTTTATGCGCGACTATCATATTTAACTATCATAAAAAGACCGGTGTCGTGGCGATTATCGTCGCGACCATCATCGCCTTCTCTCGCTTGTATTTTGGCGTTCATTTCCCCACCGATGTCATCGCGGGAATCATCTGTGGTGCTGCCTGTGGAATTCTCACCATTTTCTTAGCTAACAAATTCTACGATAAAATCATCGCGTGGGTCGTCCGCTTATTCTCCAAGAAAAAGAAAGAGGAACAACCCTCTGCTTAATTGCTAGTTAATGATCAAATGCCTTTCTCTTGTGGAGAAAGGTTTTTTATAAATAAAAAGGTCCAAAGCGATAGTCTTGAACCTTTTAGTTTTTTTAAACAATTAAATTCTTGAAAGGGTGATGGTCGCGCTGCTGGATGAGCAGCTGTCGACGGTGAATGACCAGCCAAGATTAACATTGCTATTGAGCTTTCCACTATTCACAAATTGTGATGCATAGGTGCTCATATTGAAGGAAGAGCCAGCTTTGAAGAGGCTGCTAGATGAGAGATTATCGGTGGGAGTATATCCCGCAGAAATGCTATTTCTAATCAACTGAAGCAAATTGTAATTCGCATAGCTTTCGCCGAGCGGTGAAATATAGCCAGCGGCTTCGCTAGAGTAATAGGTATTGCTCATTGCAGTATTGATTCGGCTGGCGTTGGTGTTGCTCGTCAAAGTCGTGCTCCAACCGCTTAATGAGTAGGTGGTTAATCGAGCGTCGACATGCCACAAGCGAATGCCGGGCACACTTGGGCCAACTGGATAAGCACCGCTATATTGATGCAGAGAATCAAATTGATTGAGGCCAGTAGGAGTATAGAGTTCTAGCAAGAAGTATTCATCAAAAGGTGAGTCATAAGAATTCCAGCTAGGAGTAAGAAGAATCAGATCGTGGCTGCTTTGGAAATCGCTGATTGTCAAAGTGCAACTAGAGCTAGGAATGTATGGCTGAGCCCAGCCGTTAGCCATCACGGAGTAAGGATCGTGGCCGCCGACGTTGTAGTCTTGCATGGAGAAGCCGCCAGCAGGCTCATATTGACCGCTGTAGTCATAGTAATCGTCGAGGCCAAGAACATGCCCCATCTCATGGATATAAGTGTGGGCATCAACATTGGAATAAGATGTGTCGCCACCGCCATAGGAAGATCCTGCACGTAGAAAAGCTGAAGTGCCGTCGTACATGAAATCGTAAGAGGCCCAGAAGAAGACGTTGGGGCCGGGATTAGCAACTGATTTATTGATTGATTTTTGTAGCCAATAGCAGTAAGCCCACATATTGGAATCTTCAATTGATTCATTGTTATCTAGCGAGCGATAATCTGGAGAGGCATAGATCAGCATTACGCCATCGAGATAGCCATTATCGTCGCGATCGTAATCGCTGCGTGATTCACTTGGATTATTGTCGAAATACCAACTGGTGGCTGATTCGACGAGGGCTGAAGTTCTATCAGCACCGGTCTCTTCGCTATAAAAATAGGTAGAGAGTTGCCCAGCGGAATACCATTCGCTGACGGTGCCTTCCAAAGTCAAAGCGCCTTTGGATTCGGTTTCATAGAAGGATTTAACGCTGTGCCAACCTGTGGCGCCAGTTGTGCCAAAATAAGTATTTTGCAAATCAGATCGCACATTGGCTTTTTTGGTCTCGCTGGTAATATAAGTGCTGGAATCAGAAAACCAGACAGGGATGACTAAAAGCTTTCCAGTCCCGAGAGTTGGGCAACTATCAAGCGTGTAGTAGTTATTTTTAATATAGGTAGAGTAGGTGGATTGAAGCGAGACTTTTTGCACTTCTGGCGCTTCGGTGACCGTGACAGTGCAGGCGTCAGAAAAGTCGCCATCCACGGTTCTCACAGTGATGGTAGTGTTGCCGGCAGCAAGACCACTGACATTTCCGCCGCTAACAGTGGCTACGAGCTCATTGCTAGAAGACCAAGTGACATTTTTGTTTGAGGCGTTTGTGGGGGAAATAGTCGCGGTAATTTGGCTGCTTTGTCCGATGTAAATATCTAAAGTTTCAGGAATAGAGATGCCAGTGACATCAATCTGAGTGACAGTGACTTCGCAGGTGGCGGTCACACCACTGCCATCTTTCGCGGTGGCGGTGACAGTCGCAGCGCCTTCGCTTAAGCCGGTGACTAATCCATCATCCACGCTGACACAGTCATCGCTGGTTGACCAATCGATTGCTTTATTATTAGCGTCAGCAGGAAGAACATAGGCTGTGAGTTGATAAAATTCGTTTACCGATAAGTTCAATTCAGTTTCATCGAGTTCAATTTCCTGGACCATCGTCGTAAAAAAGTTAAAGTTACACGCTGAGAGCGCGAATGACATCAGGGCCAGAATGGAAATTAATTTAAATGGTTTTTTCATAAATGTCTCCTTTGTGATGAAGTATCTAATCTACTCATTATGCCACAATGAATCAAGATATTTTTCATCCAAATGTGATTTTTTATTAATTACATTAAAATTATATAGGGATTTTTGGCAAATTTCATTTCTTATCGCTTTCTGTATTGACAAGTTCGTATGCGAACTTTACACTATATTCCACATATGAGAAAAGAAAAATGTTGCTCCGTTAATCGAGAGCCAGAATTATTGGGATTATTCCGGTATTTAAACAAGCAGCTGGAATTATCCTTTAATGCCAGGTTGGAAAACTATGGATTGACCAGCCAGCAAGGCCGGGTGATATTTTTCATTAATTATCACACCAATATATTAAAGGAAATAGTAAAACAGAGCGATTTGGAACACCACTTTCGCCTGAGCAAGTCAACTATCAGCGGCCTGGTAAAAAGGTTGACAAATAACGGCTTTATCGAGAAGGGTGATTCGAATCAGAACTATGCGATAAACCTCACTGAAAAAGGCGAGAAGACAATCTCCAGCTTTAAAAAGGCCAACGAGGAGACAAGAGACATCTTGCTAAGAGGATTCTCAGAAGATAAGAAAGAAGAGATGAAGCAATCGCTCAGGCAGATGATTGATAATTTGGAGGGTAGCAAACAAAATGTGGAATAAAATTAAGCTGATTTTAAAAAGCGTCAGACAATATAAAAAATATGCGATTTTAACACCGTTATTCATGGTGGGTGAAGCGCTTCTTGAGAGCTGCCTACCTTTCGTGATGTCGATATTTATCGACATTTCGGTCAAAACTGGGGGAATCAATGATTTCGCCACTCTTTACGAGGTCGGTAATTTGCCTTTCAAAGTCAGCCTGATGTGGCTGACCATCACCATGGTATTGATGGCGATTCTCTCATTGATCTTCGGAATATCTGGGGGTCGCACGGGCGCGAAAGCTTCCGTGGGCTTAGCCACAAACTTGCGAAGCGATTTATTCCGGAAAATCGAATCATTTTCTTTCTCCAACATCGATCGCTTCTCCACTTCCTCTCTCGTCACTCGCATGACAACTGATATTCAGAGTGTTCAGCAATCATTTCAAATGATGATACGCATCGTCTTCCGCGCTCCGATGATGATGATTTTCTCCGCCATCATGGCTTTCGTCACTGGTGGGCAAGTTGCTTGGATCTTTATCTCTCTCATCCCAATCTTAGGGGTGGGCTTATATTTCATTATTCGGGGAGCGATGAAAATCTTTACCAAAGTTTTCAAGAGATATGACAAGCTCAACGAATCAGTTCAAGAAAACATCTCCGCTATCAGAGTGGTTAAGTCATTTGTTCGCGAAGAATATGAAAAAGAGAAGTTTAACAAAGCTAGCGATAATATTACTTACGATTTCGTAAAAGCTGAAAAAATTATATCCTTAAATAACCCTTTGATGAATACCACAGTCCATATTTCCAATCTTCTCGTGGTGGGCATCTGCTCATATTTAATTTCTAAAACCGCTGGTTGGGATACAGTTAATAATGTCCCCATCTTCAATGGAGTTTCCATCGGGCAACTATCCGCCCTGCTGACTTATGGGATTCAAATACTGATGTCAATTTTGATGATCGCCGCTATTTTAGTCATGCTGGCGATGTCTTTAGAGGCTGTCCGCCGAATCGGAGAAGTCCTCGAAGAGAAATCGACAATTGTCAATCCCGAAAATCCAATTACAGAAGTAAAAGATGGGTCCATCAACTTTGATAATGTCAATTTTAAATATTCCAGCAAAGCGGAAAAAAACACTCTAGAAAATATCGATATTCACATTAAGTCCGGACAATTCATCGGCATCTTAGGCTCCACTGGCTCTGGAAAAACGAGTGTGGCTAATCTCATCTCACGCCTTTACGACGTCTCAAGCGGCTCCGTTTATGTCGGCGGTTGCGATGTCCGCCAATACGACTTGAAAGCTCTCCGCGATAATGTCGCTGTGGTTCTGCAGAAGAACGTCTTATTCTCGGGGACAATTGCTGACAATTTAAGATGGGGCAATCAAAACGCGACCATCGAAGAAATGACAAGAGCATGCGAAATCGCTCAAGCTCAGGAATTCATCTCCCAGATGCCAGAAGGTTTAAATTCTCGCATTGAACAAGGCGGGACTAATGTCTCTGGCGGACAAAAGCAGAGATTGTGCATCGCTAGAGCAATCCTAAAAAAACCAAAAGTATTAATTCTCGATGACAGCACTTCCGCGGTCGATACCAAGACTGATCGCCTGATTCGAAAAGGATTAAAAGAAGACTTGCCTGAGATGACAAAAATTGTCATCGCACAGCGCATTTCTTCTATTGAAGATGCTGATCAAATCGTCATCTTAAACGATGGAAAAGTCGACGCGATCGGCACCCACGAGCAATTAATTGCCAGCAATAAAATCTATCAAGAAGTGTACTACACACAAAATAGAGTAGGGGGTAATAAGTAATATGCCACCAATCAATATCAAAGAAAGAGGTCGCGCTAAGAAGGGCACGATGCTGCGATTACTCAAACAATTATTTAAGCTATATCCTGGCCGATTAACCATCAGTGCTATCTGCATTGTTCTCAACGTTATCGCGAACTTATGCTCTTCCATTTTTAGCTCGCTAATCGTCGGTATTTTAACCAATGCTATCAGGGTTAATCAGGGAGCTTTTAATCTATTTGATATCAAGACCTTCTACACCGCTTCAGTCATGGGAAATAGTTTTACTATTACCACTAACATTCCCATTCTTCTCATCGCGATGGCGGGAGTTTATTTCTTCGGAATCTTCGCTACTTGGTGGTGGAATCGCTCGATGGCGATTGTCACCCAAGAATTCCTCAACAAATTCCGCAAGAAATTATTCAATCACATGCAAGATCTACCCATCAAATATTTCGACACTCACGCCAGAGGAAATACGATGTCCATCTACACGAACGACATCGATACGATCCGCCAATTCATCTCCCAATCTCTTCCTGAAATGCTGCGCACTGGATTAGCGGTTGCTTTCAGTTTTACACTTATGCTAATCAACAGCGTTTGGATGACCGCTGTCGTTTTAATCGGCACCATCATGGTATTGCTAAATACCAAGATCATCGGCGGGCGAGCTGGCAAGTTCTTCATAAAGCAGCAAAAGGCCGTCGGTGTTGTCGAAGGCAACATTGAAGAATCTATCAATGGTTTGAAAGTAATTAAAGTTTTCACGCACGAAGAAAAATCCGCGCAAGATTTTGATAAATTAAATGATGAGCTAGGTGTTTTCTCCACTGAAGCTAACATCGCCGGCAACATCACCATGCCTATCAATGGCAACATCGGCAATTTCAGCTATGTTCTCACCGCTTTAGTGGGCTTCTTAATCTTCGCCATTCCGGGATTCTATAATCTCACCTTAACTAGTGGCTTAGTCAATATGCACCTAAATGTGGAAGCGTTTGGTTCCACCATCGTTGGCTTCTTAATGCTAAATCGTATGTTTAACAATAATATCGGCAACTTGTCACAGCAGGTGACCTTTATTGTCATGGGCATGGCGGGCGCCTCTCGCTGCTTTGATCTGGTGGATGAGAAGCCAGAAGTCGATGACGGCTATGTCTACCTCATCAATGTGATCAAGCATGAAGATGGAACTTTCGAAGAAACCGAAGAGCACACTCACCATTACGTGTGGAAATATCTCCACAAGGATGGCCGTTTGGAATACCGCGAATTAAAAGGCGATATCATCCTCGATCATGTCGACTTTGGCTATACCACGGACAAGTTAGTGCTAAAAGATATCTCGGTCTATGCTCGACCTGGTCAAAAGATCGCTCTCGTCGGAGCCACTGGGGCGGGAAAGACCACCATCACCAATTTAATCAATCGCTTCTATGACATCGCCGATGGCAAGATCCGCTATGATGGCATCAATATCAACAAGATTAAAAAAGCCGATTTGCGTCGATCCTTAGGCATCGTCTTGCAAGATACTAATCTTTTTACTGGAACAGTGATGGAAAACATCCGCTACGGAAGATTAGAGGCCACCGATGAAGAAGTCTATAATGCCGCTAAAATCGCCAATGCTTATGATTTCATCACTCGTCTGCCAAATGGTTTCAATACCATGTTAAGCGGCGATGGATCAAATCTATCTCAAGGCCAAAGGCAATTGATTTCAATTGCTCGCGCTGCGGTAGCAGATGCTCCCGTCATGATTCTTGACGAGGCTACTTCTTCGATTGATACTCGCACCGAAAAGCTCGTTCAGCAAGGCATGGACAAGCTGATGGAAGGGCGCACGGTTTTCGTGATTGCACACCGCTTATCTACCATCCAAAATAGCGAAGCTATCATGGTCCTCAGCAATGGGGAAATTATCGAAAGAGGTAATCACCGCGACTTGATCAATACGAGAGGCATGTATTACCAGCTCTACACTGGAGCTTTCGAGCTAGAATAAAAAATCTTCTATCGCAGAAGACTCTTACATTTCAAAAATCAATTTAAGTTGACTAATCAACTTTCACTAAAGGAAGATCCGCTCGCGGATTTTCTTTTTTGATGATGGTCAAATAAATTATCAGTAGATAAATGCCCGCTATCACCGAGATGGCAATATCGGCAATGAAGTATATAGGCATGTTAGTTATTTCTGGAGCTAATGATTCAAAAAGGTCCCCGTTGAACGCATTGAAAAGGAAATGGAATATGATGCACATTGATATGCTCCGCCCATATTCGTATATGAAGCCGAGAATGATGCCAAAGCCAAAGGTATAGACAATTTGAATAAAGTATGAGGGGTCAAAGGTGATGAGGTAGTTTGTGATATGGAGAATCGCGAAGATTCCGGCGCTGATGATGACTCGCCAGAATCGAGAGGTCACTTTGTCGAGATTGGGGATTAATAACAGGCGGAAGATCATCTCCTCTTTCAAGGCTGTGAACACAGTGAGAATTAAGTAGAGAGCCAGCGTCCAATCTAAAGAGCCGGTGATATTGCTAGGAACAAGAAGAAGATAGAGAAAGTTTGAACCAGATACAAGAATGAGAGGCAAGAATAAAAAGAGATTTTTCTTCACTGGGCGGAAGGGATAAACCTCAAGGGTGCTTTTCTTCTTGCTAAAAAAATAGACAAATAGAAGAAAGGCGATATTTGAAGCGCAGTAAGAAAAGAAATAGACCCAGGTATTTTTAATAAAATCCCTCAGGGGGAAGGTATTGACGAAGATAAATAAAAAGAGGATTATTAACCAATCGAGAAATTTGCGCTTATGCATTTTCTTTGCCTTTAAATAGATAGTTTTTCATTATGAAAAATAAGGGTATCGCTAAAACTACAATCACCATCGACCAGATTTGGCTGGGAGAAAAAATACCCATAAAGGCTCCTCGGTCATCGCCGCGGATAAACTCGATGAGAAAACGGAAAATTCCGTAGCTGATAAGATAGATAATAAAAGTGTATTTAAAGCTCTTTTTGAAAGCCAAAAAGATGAGGACGGCACTGAGAATAAATAGGAAGGCTGATTCGAATAGTTGGGTGGGTATTACCTTCTTTCCAATAGCAGGGAAAAACAGGCCATACCACTCGCTGGTCTCCAAGCCGTAGCAGCATCCCTCGAGGAAGCAGCCAATCCTTCCAATCGCGTGAGCGACGGTGATGCAAGCGGGGGCGATGATGAGCACTTTGCTCACATCCCCAGTCGAATGTTTGCGGATGAAGAAGCGATAGATTAACAAGTAACCGAGAACCCCTCCGAAGAGGCCGCCATAGAATGTCATGCCCCAAGTCCATTGGTAGGAGGTTGAGTCTTGAATAAAAACATATAAGTTCTGGAATAAAATCGAAAAGATCAAACCGCAGACGACGGCAAAAGAGCCGCAGATGATGATATCAATAATCTCGGAT
>DAOPYW010000015.1:0-35160 GCA_035353055.1 Bacilli bacterium | reverse complement strand
TTGTTACAAATTCTCCCCCCGCAAAAGCGAAAAATTAATCAAGTGAATTTGGTTTGTGTTTTCATTACACGGAGGTAAAGATATGAGAAAAAGAATTCGACATTTAGCCACTCTGATATGTGGTTTTTTTGTGGCTGTTCCACTCCTTGTTGGATGCGGAAAGCAAGAGATTCTTCCAACTTCTATTTCGGTCACAAGCGAAGATACTGATTCGACAATTCAAGTGGGCCAAACACTGCAGCTCACCGCTTCAGTCCTACCCGAAGATGCGGAAAATAAAGCCATCAGATGGGAAAGCAACAACAATGAATTGGCTTCTATTAGTGAAACTGGTTTAGTGACCGCTCTTTCCCCGGCTGGAGATGGAGTGGTGCTAAAAGCTTTTTCTGAAGCTGATGAAAACATAAAAGGCGAGTTCACTCTATACATCGATCGGAGGACTCCTAATTCGCTCGAAGTCACCAGCGAAGGTGGCATAACAACTCTAGAAATTAATGAGACATTGCAGCTCACTGCTACTCCAACACCTGAAGACGCCAACCCCAATGTAACTTGGTCTAGTTCTGATGAAGAAGTGGCAACCATCAGCCAAAATGGCTTAGTTACTGCGGTAAAATACACTTATGATGGCATTACGATCACTGCCACTTCCACCTCAATGGCCCAAGAGCCAATAGAAGGAAGCATCACGCTTTATATCAATGCTGATAAAACTGATATTTCTGCAACCCGCAATCTTGATGTGGGCACCGAAGTAATAATTGAAGGCATTGTTTCTGGTTTTATCTATACAGGTCAATCGACTCCCTATATCACTGGTATGTATGTCGCGGATGATACTGGATGCATCTATGTTTATGGCGAAAATCAGGCTAAGAGCGTCTCGCTCTATAACGAAGTGGTGGTTAAGGGCAGCAAAGCTTACTATATTCCTCAAACTGATTCTGGCAGCGCAGCCGCTATGAATTATCGAGGGGCCTTGCAACTCATTGATCCAGTTATTCTTAAAAATAATGGGGGAACCCACGATATCCCCTCCTCAGCAATTACTGAGACCAATACTCTCTCGACGATTAGCGATATTCCTTTGACCACTGACATCACAGGAAATCTCTATCGAATCGATGGAAGAATCAGCCGAGTAGAAGGCACTGGTTTTACCAACTATTATCTCCAAGATTTAAATCGCGTTGATAGCCTTCTTGTCTACACTCAATGCAATGGAAAAGATTTTGCCTTCCTTGATGCCTATGATGGAAAAGCAGTTTCAATTCTCATAAATGTCATCTTGGCTAAACCTGGAGTCAATGCCTGGAGAATCTATCCTACTACTGTAGTAGAAGAGATTACCATTACTGATGCACAAGAGCTAGCCTATGGCTTAGAGAGAGCCAAGGCTGATATCAGCGATAGCTTTGCCGACACAGTGACTATTACATTTAATAAAGTTGATGTAGCTTTAAGCGATATGACAAGAGCGATTAGCTCCACGGATCCCAATATCTCGATAGTGGAAAACGCTGATAGTTATTCTATTACCATCACCGTCAATCCTTTAGAAAATGAGAGAGATGCCACGATATCCATCGCGGTCTCTTATCACGGCTTAAGCGATAGCACCACAAAGACAATTCACATTGTTGGAAAACCGGTATACACTGCCATCACTCTCCACGAAGCGAAAAGCCAAGTGGACGGCGCTGTCGTCACTGTTGAAGCGGTTGTTGTTCGCTTAGTCTATAAAAGCGGCACTGAAGTCCCTATGGGCGCGTTCATTATGGATAGCACTGACTCGTTCTTTATTTATAATAACGCTGATTACATGAGCAGTTTAGCGGAAGTCACTGAAGGCAACTTAATCGCTGTGTCTGGCACAGTCACTCATTTTGTCTCCGATGCAACTAATGCTGCTGCCAATAACTATACTGGCGATTTCCAAATCAAGGATATTACTCTTATCTACAACGATAATGGCGACAACGATATACCTTTCGAATCTGCACAAAGTAAAACCATTCAAGAAATCTATAATACGACAGGTTCAACCAACCTCAGTGGCACCATCTTTGAAGTCAGAGGAGTGATTACGAAGACTAGCTCTGCATACTATTCCACTTACTATGTCAAAGATTCAACTCAGACTTACTCCCTCAATGTCTATTCCCAAAAGAATGGATCAGAATTTGGATGGCTCGATGAATTTCTAAATAAAGAAGTCACCATGCTCCTTGGCATTCAAAATGCGAAACTAAGCGCATCCTCCTTGACCTGGAGAGTTTGCCCCATCCAAGTTTGCTAACCTATATTCCCATCTTATTAATAGCGTGCTCGAGGCCCTCTCCGGCGCGCTATTTTTACTTTTTATCTAATAAAACTAATAATTATTTCGCCCACGATAAGACGAAAATGTTAGAATAAAAAAGCGTGGACAGGTATTATCACAATGAAAAAAATAATTAGGAACAATTACTTCACGGGCTTTTTGCTTTTTGGTCTTTCAATTCTGGTCTTTGCTTTAGGAATATGGAGCATCGGATTAGATATCAATAGCAGCGCGATTAGCCTATGGGAAATTTGCCTCCCAGCAAACTTCTCTGTTCAGCCATTTACTATTGTTACTCTCGTCTTTGTTATTGTCCTCTTTGTTTCTTTAGTGCCAATTGTCCTTACTCTAATTAGCATCTTTAGAAAAAATAATCTCTTCTTCTTTATTTCAATCTTCTATCAATTAGCCATTCAGATTACTTTCTTTATCATTCAAGGAACGACTCTGGAATTATCGATGGGAGCTATCACTCTTGCAATCATCAATACTCTTATATTATTAGGATGCTTTGGTTTAACTATGCTGCGCCGCTACTTCAGCCTTCACGAAAAAGAAGAAGTGGCAGGAAAAGCTAAGCCTAATGAACAAGCAGCTTATAAAAAGACTTGGAAAATGCTAGTCATTGATGCGGTGCAACTCTTTGCTGCTGCATTAGTGCTATTTGTTCCTCTCTATGCGGTGACCAGTTCGGGAAGCACTGTCTACCATGTTCTCGTCTCCAGCGGATCCGGCAGCAGTATCAACATTGCCGACACTGTTCTCTTCGTTGTCTTCTTTCTCCTAGTTCTCGCTGATACGTTTTTCTTCCTTTTCCTCATCACTTTATTCCTCAGCGATAAAAAGGCTTTTTTGCATAAATCACAGCAGTTCGCTAATTACAACTTAATCATTTCTGTTCTGTTCTTCTTATGTGGTTTTATCGCGGCCTTTGTCTATTCCTTAAATGGCGTGCCCTCCTTCACTCTTGGCTATGTTATTTTGATTGCCATGAGCGCGACATTCTTTGTCTTTTCCATCATCAAAGGAAAGCTCGATGGCATTGTCGGGGCGACTCAAAAAGACAAGAAGCTCAAATTCTTCAAGGTTGAGACTCTCATCTATCTACTTGTCATCACCGCGATTACCGCTAGTGCATTATTCTTGAAGGTAGTGGTCCTTAAAATTACTTATAGCCCATCGAATGTCATCGAGAGATCGTTCAATGGTTTTGTGCTTATTAGAGACTATGCTTCCATGGGTCCTGGCTACCAGTTCGTAGCCTTCTATCTCGTAGCCATGCTCCTCATTTCCTTTCTCTTGCTCTTATGGGCGGTATGCTGCTACTTCACGAAGTACCGCAATTTCAATCGCGTAGCGAAAGTCGTCGCCTATGTCAACGTCGCGATGGTCCTCGCCATCGGAGTGATGGGCTACTACTTTGAAATCGTCAAAGCTCTCAACACCGAAACCTTGATATATATTCTCGACTACTATCACATCCCTTACAGCGATACGACCACTTACAATCTCAGCTCGCAGATGGTTTTTGCGCTCGGAGCTGATGTCCTCGTCTTAGTGACAATGCTCATCCGCAAAGCCTTCGATAAAGAACCTTATTCCTTGACTGGCTTTGAGAACGCTCTCAGCGGCATGAGCAGTGGTGCTTCTAGCAATGAACCCGCCAGTGCCACAGCAGAATCGTCTAGCAGCGAACCCGCTTCCACTAATGATGGTACTGAACCATTATCTATCGAAGAAGTTTTTGATCCCTGCCCGGCCTTCTCTGATTTAGACTCCAAACTCG
The DNA here is from genome assembly GCA_035353055.1 of Bacilli bacterium. Classification (GTDB taxonomy): domain Bacteria; phylum Bacillota_I; class Bacilli_A; order RFN20; family CAG-826; genus JAAYDH01. Next base: position 31,051 of record DAOPYW010000015.1, on the reverse strand, counting down.
ATTTCTTTAAAAATGAACTTGAGATCCGCGAAAAAGAAAAAGCCACCGCTGTGACTTTAAATAAATTAGTGAGTTTCGTAGTCAACTATGCGAAGAATAGCCGCCTCCATCTCTCCTATAGCCAGGAAGATATCGCTGCTTTCGTCTCTGGACTCGGAGCTTGCCGCCTCTCCATCCTCCAAGGTATGTCCGGAACTGGCAAAACTAGCCTTCCCAAGATTTTCATGGAAGCAGTTTACGGCAATTGTTCCCTCGTCGAAGTTGAATCCTCTTGGAAAGATAAAAATGAACTGTTGGGTTACTATAACGAGTTCTCCAATCTCTATACTCCTAAGAAATTCACCATCGCCTTATATAGGGCAGCTATGAACCCAACCATCCCGACATTTATCGTCCTCGATGAGATGAACCTCTCCCGCATCGAATACTATTTCTCCGATTTCCTCTCTCTGATGGAAAACGAAGAAGATAAGCGAGAGATTAAACTTCTCAATATCAAGCTAGAAAAAGGCGAAAACGGCGCAAAAACCCCATATTCTTTGCTAAAAGATGGTTATAGTTTACACATTCCCGCAAACGTTTGGTTTATCGGAACCGCTAACCGCGATGAGTCAACTTTCGTCATTTCCGATAAGGTTTACGACCGCGCTTATACGATGAACTTCAACAAACGCGCTCCTAAAGTCAGCGACAATACTACCCCCATTAAAAAGCAATTCTATAGCTATGACATGCTCCAAAAATTATTCCAAGACGCGATTAGCAAAGGCACCTTTGATGCCGAGAAATCTGGCCTGATCCAAAAAGTCGAAAAGCTACTTCGTCCATTCAACATCTCCTTTGGTAACCGCATTCTCAATCAAATGGAAGACTTTGTCGATATCTATCAAGCTTGCTTCCCCGATAAAGATGTCCTCAACGAAGCTATCGAGACCATCTTGCTCAGCAAAGTGGTGGGCAAGCTCGAAGTGAAGACTATCGACAACCGTGAAGAACTAATAAAGGACTTTGAAAACTTAAAACTCTATCGCTGCGCGGAATTTATCTCGACCTTGAATGAGGATTAATCATGGCTCCTAAAAGCGAATTGAAACATCTTGATGAGTACCTCCATCTCCAAGCAGTGCTGAATTCCATCAATTCTTTTGTCGCCGCTCATCCGATCACTAATTACATTGAGTTTGATTATTATATCGCCCATGACTTGACGCTGTTTTTCATTGAGCCCAATATCGATTTTGATGTCATCGGCAGCACGCTAGAGTTGATTAAGAAATCCCTCCCTGCCATGAAGCGCATATTCGCTAAGCCGATCATCGCTTTAAAAGATATTCCAGAAGTCTCACCAGTGGAACTAGTGAGCAAGACTAATCAAGATACCCTCTTTCATTTAGCCAATCATTTTAATAATGTGGGCAATATCAAAAATGGGAGGATCAAACCCCGCAAACTATTGACCCAGATATACGAAGACGATTATTCAATCTATGAGAATGTCATTTTCTGCAACTTTGTCGATGAAGTTATCCGCTACTGCAAAAAGAACATGCGCTATCTCGAAAACCTTCTCTACGCCAGCGAAGTGATGGAATTCAACTTGTTAGAAAGAGTCAATCACATCGACTACTACATGGCGCTAGGCAAACTCCATACTGGTTACATCCGCGATTATCATCGCTACTATGATTCTGCTCGTCGCCTCTATAATGACTGTCTTTTTATTCTCAACACCATTGAGTCGCGCTTACATAAACCCATCTATCGCCAAAATAAGAAGCGCAAAGCCTACCGCAAGCTCAAAAAGACCAACATCTTCATCAATCAAAAGGACTACCGCCGCGTCTATCTCACTTATAAATATTTCATCGCCAACAAGATTGTGAACAACCAAAAGGAAGAAAAAGTCGACCTTGCCAAGTTGCAAAAGAACTATTTCTTGTTCGTCAAGATGCTCTCCATCTTCTCTTTGAGCCATTTCAGCTTTGAAACCAAATCGACCGCTAAGATCAACTTGCATCGCTTGAATGTGGATTTCACCTTCAAGAAATGGAAGATCAATCTCCACTCAGTGGAAGGGAAATATTTATTAGTGACATTTAATAAGGATAACCCCTATCGCATTCTTCTCTATCCTTCATTAGACTCAGCAACCAGCCTTGATGAAATTGAACTGAAGAAAGACTATCAATACGATGAATTAATTTTGGTTTCTCCTTTGCATGGAGATGGTCAAAAGAATAAGCCGCTTTTCATCTCGATGGAAAACATCGATTCCTTCCGCCGCATTCAACAGCTCTTATTGAAAGGCATGATCTATGCGGATAAAGAGAGACATGACTGCCCGTTCTGCTTAAAGGAATTAGTCTTTGATGAAAAGAAGAGCGCTTTTGTCTGCCCTGATTGTCGCACAGAGATCTATGAGGATACTTGTCTCGATAGTGGCAAAAAATACTTCTATACCAAGATTGCTAACTTTAAACCTGCTAGCATCAGCGCTTTAGCGACTACTGATTATGGCAAGTGGTTTAAAGAGAGAAAAATTGAAGCTGCTTACTACTACCGCAACATCACTGACATTAACGAGGAAGGCGAAATCGTCTGCCCTGAATGCCATCACATTCATCATCACAGCCATTAAGCGATATTTGTTATAATACATTAGACCATGAGAAAAGATTCACTTTTGAGAAATGACTCCTTTCGGATTATTTTAGAATTTGTCATTCTTTTGCTTGTCATTGTGATGATCATCGTCTTAGTTCTCACTTCCCAAACCAATGGCAATAGCGATGACAAGGACGATGCTCAGACAATTTACGACAATCTCACTGAAGTGATAGGAGAGAAATCATCAAAGACTATCGATAAATTGCTATCGGTGACTTTTGATGAAACAAATAATAAATTGTGCGCTAGCGCTTATAGCGGAAATACCTTGGTCGACTTTTCTATGACGGTGCCTGTGACTTCTCTTGATGCCTATCTCCCCTCCTTATTAGTGGATGGATTTGAAGAAGAGCTAGCATATGACTGCTCGACCTTTGCAATTAATGGCGAGGCTCTTCTTGCTAACATCAGCGATTTTGAACAGAGTCTCTACCGCGTAGCGACCTATGGAGCGGATACCCTGCTTAATGGAACCTTTTTATCCGATGAAGGCATCTATTCTTCCGTCTATCAAAGAACCTACCACTTGGCGAGCAATACTTGGGATGAAGACGGTCATTTAACAAATATTGATTCAGAAGAAAAGGGAGTGCTGGTGGAATTATATAAGCTCATTCTCGCCAATTGAAGATAAGCTTTTATTCGAATCATTTGTTCCTTGCTATATTTTTCTAAAATATGTCGCCTATTTCATTTGTATGATTTTCGGAATTATTCTATAATCTTTTTAAACAATATCAAATATGATATCTAAAAAAGAACATCTCATAAATTTTCTTCGTTTTGGCGGAGTTTCCAAAGCTGACTTCAGCAAAGTAAAAGCCTCCATCGCTGAAGAGAACCACAAAGTATGGAAAGTCGCGGCTTCTATCCTCGAAGTAATCTTTTTAATCGCCTTCATTATTACCGCTTCGATTCCAGGGTATAAAGATTATGTTGTCGGCTACATGATTTTGGTTGCTTACTTTGTAATAGTGGGGATATTCCTGTTAACTTTTGTCAATTCTCAATCAGTATTCTTTAAGCCATTAATCTACGTGAGTTCTGTGGTCTTAATTGGGGTTGTCCTATATCAAGCCTTTGTGGCTTCTGACTCTGGCCGGAACATCGGCACTTATTGTGCGGTGATCGTCGCCACCGCTGTCTTGTGCATTGATCGACCCTATCGCTTCTGCATTTTGATCTTTCTTTCGACAGTCGCTTTTGTGGTTATGTCTCTTCTCTTTCAAAAGGCCAACTCTCCTCTCTACCCGGATCTATATGTTGGCATCGTCTTTGGAATCGTCAGCATCATCATCACTCTCTATGTGAACCACATCCGCATCAAGGATATTGTTCTTAGATATAACGCCGAGCAAGAGAGAGACATCGACACATTGACCGGCATGAAAAATAACAATGCCTATAATCGCATGATCTCAACTCTGATGGCTAAAGCCAACAAAGCTGAATTTGAATTTGCCTTTGTGGTCTTTGACATCAATGGTTTAAAGATCACCAATGATACCTATGGTCACGAAGCAGGCGATAAGCTCTTGGTAAGAGCCACTGCCCTAATCAACGAATGTTTCCCAAATAGCCAGATTTTTCGCATCGGCGGCGATGAGTTCGCGGCCTTCATCACTGGCAAAGACTACGAAAATCGAGACAATATAGTGAAAAATTTCCAGAAGCGTGTTGGCGACATCCACGAGGCCTCTCACGAACTAAATGAAGACACATCCATCGCCTGTGGCTGCGCTGCATACAATCCCCGCATCGATCGCGATTTCGTCTCTTTATTCAGCCGCGCGGATGCTAATATGTACGAAAACAAGCGGCATATCAAAGCTAAAAATAAACCGATTGTTTAAAACGCATCAAACAAAAATTATTCAATAAAAAATACCGTATTTATTCGCAAGAAGATGCGGTTTTTTATTATCATTCCATAGATGCACATTTTAAACAATCATTAAGAAAATCAATTCATTTTGAAAGAAAAACAATGCAAAAAAGTATTGATTGCTCCATATTAAGAAGAAAATGTTGTTGTCAAGTAATTGGCCCTAGATATAAACTAATTTTGTCGATGAAGTAGATGGAGGACATCCCATTCTCCCGCTATGGATTGACATAACCTATCGTCCATTCAGTATAAAAAGAATTATATTGGGTGATTTTTCTCATTTTGAAAGGAAAACTTAATTTATTATGAAAAAGTCAAAAATTTTAGCACCAGCACTTGCTATCTTATGCTTAAGCACAGCAGCTAGTGTCACCGGAACCGTCGCTTGGTTCGCGGCAAACAACGTTGTTTCTGCCTCCAACTTAATTGTTCATGCTAACACGCAAGCATCTCTTGTTATCGATGATGATTTTCCAACGGAAGGCAGAAACACATCGATTGCATTTATTGATAGCAGCCTAGGCCTTGATGCCGCTACACGCTGGAATGGAACAGGTGAAATTACTGGGGGCATATTACAGTATGTCTCTAATGGTTCTGCTATTGATCCATTAACTGGGCTTCAAAGAACTAACGTAAGCGATCCACAATATGCGGAGTTAGTTTACGCTTCTGGCTCTGAAAACCAGCACTGGAAAGATTACGTCGTCTTTATTGCGTCCGATTCAGAGTCAAGACAACTATTACCAAATGAATATTTTGAGGCTTCTGTCACCTTTACTGGTGCACAAGCAACGACTTATGCCACATCAATTGACTTCCATGTTGAACTCGGTACTATCACTGCTGGTCTTGGCGACTTTAAAGATACAATTAACGCAGCAGGAACAGTTGCGAGTGCAAACCATGGCGCATTTGCTGCAGCCACCGGCAGTAAATTTAGCACCGAATTATTAACTGGCATTCCACTTGTCGGAGAAGTAAACAATTCACCTACAATCCCAGTAGCAGGAAGTGGTGCCGCTGGATTAAAAGTTACCATGAGAGTTTATATCGATGGTGCCTTACAAAAATCTTCCACTGAAGCATACGTTCTTACTGATGAACCCTGGTATGGAGACATCTCCATGAGTGTTTCATTTGCTTTAAGAACAAGAGCCTAGATTGTTCTATAAATAACTTTTCAATTGTCCCCACTTAACTGTGAGCAAACAATTATTTCAAAAGTAATTATTGTAGATTAGCTCGGTGATTCCTTCGCCGAGCTTTTCTTTTATTTAAAAATAGCAATTTGCATATTTTTAATAAAAAAATACTCATTTAAAGGGTAAAAATAAAAATATCATTTGTAGTTCGTGGTATAACTGATATAGTATGTTAATGGATAAATCCTACGGAGATTTTACATATGAATGCAAAAACTAAAAAGATATTGCTAGTTGTTGGAATTGTTTTGGATATTGCTATTACTGCGTTTTTACTTGTAGTTAGCATTATCATGCTCGCAACAATGCCTGCTACAGCATCAGAAATCGACGCCAGCACTTTCATTGGCTATCTACAAGCTAATCCAACTGTTTACCTTCTATCCTGTGTTATTCCTCTCTTTGTTCTTTTGGCCCTCAACATCACCGCCCTCGTTTGGTATGTTAAGAAAGTGGCGAACAAGAAGGTTGCTCTCAGCGATCTAAATGAAGAACAAAAAGAAGCTCTCAGAAAGCAACTTCTCGCCGAGATGAATAAAAAACCTGAAGACAAATCGCCAGAAGCCTAAAGCTGCGATCGAAAACTAAATTAAAGATTTTTAAAAGACAAGATAGCCATTTTTGTGGCTATTTTTTATTTGATTCCAAAGGAATAAGGCTTATTGACAAATTATTATCAAATTGCTATTATTTATTCGTAAAAAGCAAAACTACAGCGATGTAGTGACGCAAAACTAAAGGGTCTTATATAGCTTATATTAAGATAGCCAGTTGCCTTGTGGGATTGAAATAATTCCGTCATTGATTGGACAATGGGCAACGGCGTTTTTTATTTCAATTCCTTGGGATACATATCAATGAAATAACTATTGATTGGAAACGTTTTCTTGTGGATAAACCTAAAACATCTGTATACAACAAATACGTACGCAGACGCCAAATAAAGAAAATCGTGGCCTCAGTTGGATGTATATGCGCGGTAGGCGCGACTGTGCTGAGCATCATTGCATTGCTCGCCAATAACGCCGGCGCTTATACGGTTTCACTCAATCGTGGGACAGCGAGCTTGAGCCTTTCTAACACTGAAGGATTTGAGTCCAGTTCCACTTATCTAGCAGTTAATGGCATATCCCCTCTCCATGAATACACTTATTCAGCTTGGCAAGAGGGTGATGGCGATTTTGACATTCTAGATAGCGAGGAAACACCAGCACCCACTCCCGTCTCGGAAGAGGACACGATCCCGTTCTTTAAATACACGTTCTACGTTAAAAACGCCGGGAATTCTAACGCCGAGTTTTCTCTATCGCTCAATATTGAAGTGGTGGGGATGTCGACTAATAAGTCGCTCGACTTGAATTCCGTTTTGCGTGTGATGTTCTATTCTAACCGCGATTTAACTCAGCACAATCGCGCGGTCTATGCCTTGAGGAGCAACGTCAATAAAATCACCGAAGATGGTGTCACACGCTACGCTCCTGAGCGCATATCTAATCCCGCCAGCGATTATGCTGAACCTTTTATCTCTGCTAACAAAGTCCTCACTTCTAAAGAGACTGATTTTGGCCCGGGTCAAACGATTCGGTACACTTTTGTCTTTTGGATCGAAGGAGAGGACCCTGATTGCATTGGAGAACCACCAACCAATGGACTATCGCTTTCTGTCAACATTAGCGCGAATGAACAAGCCGCATCAGAAACAGATAATTAATGGATAAAACGATAAAAAAACAACGTTTGATAATCTTTGGTCTAACCACTGGATTAATTTTCACTCTCGCAGGTTCCCTCTGCGGGACTTTTGCTTGGTATACGTACGGGTCACGCGCGCCACTATACTACGATGGAACTTCTATCGGCAGTGGCGGATCCCTCGAAATCGGCATTGAAAGTTCCGTCAGCCTTGAGGAATATGCAGATTATGGTTTAACTGAAGACCTATCTCTTTCTGGTCGGATTATTTATTGGTCGACAAACAGTTTTCCCGCCAGCACGCTTCAATATGTGCTCTCGAGAAATAATTCCGCCACTAATCAACTTCGCCCTGTGACGACAGGAAAGCATCAAACTGGTGAAGAAGTCAAATTATATAATGGTCCCGAACACCGCAAAAGTGAGGAAGATCCATTCTATCTTCACGAAGTCGATGCTTCTCGTTATGTCAACTTACCTTTGGTTTTTCGTTATCGCTCATCGATAAGTTCTACTTCTTACCTTTCCGATTATACCGTTTATCTGGAAGCGGCCGTTCCTAATTCGTACACCGATATCAAACAGGGAATTCGTCTTTTGCTTGATGGATGCGATGAAGAGGGCACTGAAACCCAATTTTTAATCAATCCAAATGAAAATGAGAGTTCATCTCTTGAGGTTGGGGGGCCACTTGATTTAAACAACGATGGTTATTTTGACACATACTCTGGAGGAGATTTCATCGAAAACGAGATTGCCTATGGAGAATTTGTGGATGATGTCATCGTCCATGATACGGAAGCTGAAGCGAGCGATAGCATCATCAGCAGCGATGAATTAACTTCCTTCAATGCCAAGCACAAGGAAGGCACTAGAAAACTTAACATGACATCCAGTATTCCAGAGACATGTGAGTATTTGGGAACTAGGCAGTTCATTGACCATACCACACCTTTGACTTACCCAGATGAAAGCCTTGAGAACTATGCTTTTCTTAACGCAAAAATATTCTTAGAAGGATGGGATTTAAGCATCATTAACCCCAATGTTGGGGCCCTGTTTTCACTCGATTTGTCTTTCGAGGTAATTTATGAAGAACAATAAATTGCCAATTCTCGGTTTCCTCTTGCTCTCTCTTGCTTTAGTGTCGTCAATCTCATTGACCGCAGCCTGGTTTATCGGAGCTTCTTATCTGCAGATCGCTCAGATCGATATCAAAACCAAGTCGCCAGAACTGACGATTTCTACTGACAATATTGAATTTAAAGAATCCCTGAGTAAAGAAGATCTAATGCGAGTTGAAGATTTTAAACCAGTCAGCAGTATTTTTTACCAAGATTGGTGCAACTCTCTCAGCACTGAACCGGTTTTCTACAATGAATATAAAACCGTCGACAGCGAATTCATGACTAGTCCCAACAATCTTGAAGCGGCGAGCTATGGGTATTTTTCCCAAGAGATATATCTTAAGTCGAACCGAAACGTTTACGTTTCCATGGTCAAAGACAGCGATTTAGCAGAGGGAGAAAACCCGCTTTTCTATCCCGATGCTGACGCTAATGCAACCAGAGCTCAAAGGCTGCTAAATACCTTCGGGTATGAGGGCATGAGTCTTCAAGATATTACTGCTGGTCTGAACAATGTCGTCAGATCTCTAAGAATCTCCATCCTCGTCTTAAATAACGATAGTGAAAATATCGATAGCGAGTTCTATCGCCTCAACATCATCGATCCATTCTATGAGGAACCAACCTATTACGGCGGAGTTCTCGACAATGATCTAAACAAGACTTTTGACAACTTAAATGGTCAAGAAGTTATATATGGATGGGTTCATAATCAAGAGAATATCCTCTTTGATGACCCATCGACTACAACAACGGGCTATGAAGGGCAATTAACTTGCTTTAATTCTGGCCATGCCGCTGGAGTGCGACCCTATAGCGAAACTCGCTCGCTAAATAACGGCTTCAGCATCGAGAGAGAACCAGCCTTACATTTCGATGACCCATCATTTGATGATCCGGAATCAGATTCGGGATTCATCATCCCTTTAAAGGCCGATATTTCCCGCAAAATTGTCTTGTCCATCTATTTAGAAGGGTGGGATAAAGACAGCACCAACATTACAATGTTTGGAAAATTTTTCGTCAATCTACAGTTCAAAATTCTTCGGAGCTGGGTTTACTAGGAGGTAACCATATGTCATCATATTTTCAATATTTAGGGGCGTTTCTATCGCGATTCTTCGCGCATATTGGACGTTTTTTCATCACAGCCTTTATCGCGCCTTGGGCTGAAGTCGATAATAATTTTGGTGAATATGGCGAAATTCTAGGCGCCTATTCCAACAAGTTTGGATTCGGAGGATGGCTCTTGTTTGTCGTCTTCGCAATCTTATTTGTGGGTTTAGTTGGAGCCATTGGTTTTGGCTTGTATTTATTGATCCGCAAATACGTCAAATTTGCTAAGACCGAACTCGACAAAGATGAGCTGAGACATCAAGTCGAAAGATTGAATATTGAACTCTATAACTCCGTGAGAGAAAAAGACAAAATCCTCGGGCTTCAAATGAAAGCCTTAGGTGGCAAAAACCTCCCCACCAGCGTGCCAGGACAAAACGAAGAAGAAGTGAAGACCATTGAAGAAGTGGCTTCTCGCTTCCCCAAGCTCACTCACGTCGACGCGGAATACTACGGCAAGGATTCAGAGCTTCCAGAGGTGGAAGGTTTAACCCTCGAACAGCTGTGCACCAGCTTCCGCAACTTCGCAGCTAGTCAATTAGGGCTCTATTACAAAATCAACGTCATCCGTCAATTATTCTCTGGCATCGGCGCCTCCAAACTAGTCATTCTAGAAGGTATCTCTGGTACCGGTAAAACTTCTCTGCCTTATGCTCTTGGTAAATTCTTAGGCCATGATGCCGAAATTTGCTCCGTCCAACCGAACTGGAAGGACCGCAGTGAACTAATTGGTTACTACAACGAATTTACAAAGAAATTCAACGAATCAGAATTCTTGCGTGCGCTATACACGACTGTGTACCGCCGCGATTTAAACCTCATCGTTCTCGATGAAATGAACCTCGCCCGTGTCGAATACTATTTCGCTGAATTCTTATCAGTTTTGGAAATGCCCAACCCCAATGAATGGAACGTCGAATTGATCGGCAGCATCGATAAACACGATCCTAAGTTATTCAAAGAGGGCAAGCTAAAAGTTCCTCAAAATGTCATGTTCTTTGGCACCGCCAATAACGACGATAGTACTTTCACTATTTCTGATAAGGTGTACGACCGTGCTATTTCCCTGTTCTTTGATGATAAAGGCATCGCCTTCGATGCCGAATATCAAAACTCGATGGTAATCCCTTATTCTCAGATTGCCAGATTATACGACGAAGCTATGGCTAAGCACCCCGTCAACATCGAGACGCTCCATAAGTTTGAAGAGCTCGATAACTTCGTCATCAAGAAGTTCCGCCTCGCCTTTGGTAACCGTATTTTGAAGCAATTAAAGAAATTCATCCCAATCTATGTTGCCTGTGGTGGTACCGAACTCGATGGCTTCGACTTCATCTTCACCAACAAGATCTTAAAGAAATTTGAATCTTTGAACATCGCTTTCTTGAAGAATGAATTAAAGGAATTAAATTCCATGCTCGATAAGTTATTTGGAAAGGAGACCTTCCCAATGGCGCACAACTATATCGAGGGTCTCATTAGGATGAACTCATAATTATGCCCAAGATTTATTCAAAGTATCAGAAGCTTCACCGCAAATATCTCAACCGCACCAAATCGATGTTTGATGAGAAGAACGGACGAGACATTCTCGCAGCTATCAGCCGAGGCAAAAACTCTTACCTCCGCATGGACCGCTACGAGTCTTCGTTCATGGATTTGTCGTGGATTAAAGAGGTCGAAGACTGCATTCCTGAACTTGAACAGATCGTCAACAATCCTCGCCGCGTTATCGCGACTGTCAGCGACGTTGTCGCCGTGGAAAAGGCTAAGAAGACGACCAATGAATCAGTCATTCACCTCGCTAGCCACACTCAATATGTCAAGGAAGTCAAAGAGGAAGGTGAAGTCGTTCCCAGCAAGATTCTCAACATCTATAACGAAGACTACTTCATTATTTACGAAAATAAATTCATTGCCACTCTGATTCGCCACTTGCTCTCCTTCGTGGAAAAGCGCTACCAATACATCATCAATTTCGCGCCTTTAAAAGATGCGGAAATTCTCTACATGAAAAACAGTTCCATCGTTGATGGATGTGAAGTCGAGATGGAGACAAAGATTAAAGTCACAAAGCCTACCATTGATGACTACAGCGAAAAGAGCAAAGTCTTCTTGACCCGCATTGAAGAGGTGAGAAAACATCTCCGCTTCTTTGCTAATAGTGAATTCATGCGCCTCCTCCGCAACGAAAGAGATGTCCGCAACCCCATTTTACAGACTAATATCATCCGAAAGAACCCGCTCTATCGAAAGTGCTATCAATTGTGGATATTCCTAGAAAAATATGTCAAAAGCGGCATTGATGTCAAAGTCGAAGAGAGAATCTCTCAGCTGAGCAACAAAGATCTCAAAGAGCTCAACGAAGTGTTTTTTGCTAACTTCATTTCCTTAAAAGGAAAAGATCCTAGCAAAACTCCACTCAATCAAAAAATTAAGACTTATGCTCCTCGCATCCTCAACACTCTCGATGATGAAGTGTACATCTTTGGGCCTTATTATGATGATCCAATCGAATTCATTCGCGTCGACCAAAAATACCTCGACTTCATCAATCGGCCAATTGAGGTCGATCCCCATCCCACTAAAGCTATCGCTGAATATGACAAAGACAAATACGATAAAAATAAAGAGATTCGCGAAAAAGCCAAAGAAATAGAAGCGCTCAAGAAGCGGAGAGAGGCCGAAGCTCGCGCCTATTTGAAACAAACTCAAGAATTATTAGAAAAGCAAAAGCGCGAAGCCATCGAGACCAAGCGCCAAGCGGAATTAGAAGTTCAAAAAGCCGAGCTCAAGCGATTAGAAGATGCCCGTCAGATCTTAGCGGATATGGCAAAAGAAGATAACATTGATTTCTCCATTGAAGATAGCCAACCGGATATCGAAACCGCCGATGGCAAACAAGTGTTTACCAAAACCATTGAAATTCCAATGGATGAATCTTCTAGCGAAACCGATGTTTTGGAAAAGCCAGAAGAGACAACTATCTACGGCGAAGCTTCGATGAAAATGGAGCAGACCGTGGAAGTGACGACCACTCTGGCGCCCCAAGAAGAAGACGACGCGAAAGACGAGATAGAAACTGAAGAGAAAGAAAGATGAATAAAAGCGTTGAAAAAGTAGAAATTAAAAAGAAAAGCAAGGTGAAGAAAATCATCAATTGGGTTATCACCGTTGTTTTCGGCTCGCTCATCGCGACGATTCTTGTCTTCAACCTCGTCAACAAATATTCTGGCGATGGATTTATCTTTGGCTCTCAATATCCGATGGTCCTCACCGATTCGATGGAGCCTGAATACAAAGTCGGCGATGTTTTAGTCATTAACAAAGTTAAGGACTTTGATGAATTAGTGGAACAATATCGCCTTGGCGATGATGGATTATCTGATACAGAAGATGATGCGATTGTTGCCACTCAGCCAGGGCTTATCACCCTCACCGAAGGGGCGACAATTGATCTGACTTTCAATTACGATATCATGGGAATTGGAAAAGAATATTCTGTCACCCACCGCTTGAGCAAAGTGGTGATTCACGAAGATCTAGAAGCTGGGCAAGGCAGATTCCTTTTTACCACCCATGGCATTAACACCAATAGTGAACAGTGCGCTGTCAATGGTGGTGATTGCACTAATCAACTGCAAAATTTTAATGAGACAAAAGTCATTGGAAAAGTTCAGGGTGTCAGCGCCTTTTTAACTTTTGTATACTCCGTCTTTACTTCCGTTTGGGGATTGCTCGTCTTGATATTGCTCCCCGCCATCTATTTGATAATTACCAGCGTAATTGATATTGTGAAGTCAATGTCAGGGGGGGAAAAGGCTAGCCCTTCTTCGAATGAGAATTCCCCTCAGACCAATGAACTTCTCAGCAGTCTCTCGCCGGAAGACTTAGAGAGACTAAAAAAAGAAATGCTCAACGAATTGCTCGAAAAAGGAGGCGGCAAAAAATGAACAAAGAAAATAAATTAATGGTTGGTCACATCATTCTCATCCTCGTCACGATAGGATTATTTGCCAGCTATTTGTATTTAAAAATCAATGGAACAATAGACGAACAAGCTTGGCTTGGATATGTTTATTTAAGTTGCTTGCCTATTGTTTTTGCCAGCTATGTTTTAGTGTTATTCTCCTATATTAATGAAACGAAAAAGCGCAAAAATCTGCATATTGAAAACCGCTATCAATTTGGGGTTGCCTCTGATTTCCCCAACTATTTTGGCTTTGCCAACCGCGTTAAATTCTTAAAGCGAAAGCATCCCAAAAATGAAAAATCCTTCTTGATTAGTTTCACTGTCTCTAACCTATCCGTTATGAACAATGCTGGAAGAAACACTGATGTCATCGAACTCAACCGCTTAGTCAGCGAATTTATCAGCAAGCATTTCGCTCCAAAAGATTTAGCCGATAATTACGCTTACTGCTTCTATCACGGACAATTTTTGTTCTATGTTTTTGGCACCGAAAAAAACATCCAGGAAATCTCTTTGACCGTCGAAGAAGCGAGCTATGATGTCGCTTTCCAAAATGATATTAAGGTATTTGTCCACCCTTTTATCGGCGTGGCGGAAATCGATCCAAATGAATCCTTGCTCGTCAATTTAGATAACGCCATCTTGGCGCGCAACCTCAGCGAGAAAAACTTCGAAAGCATCACCTTTTATACTCCAGCTTTTAGAAAAAGCGCCACGATTACTGAAATCGATGAGATTAAGCAAGCTTTGCAGAACAACGAATTTGTCGTCTATTATCAGCCCAAATTCCATCTAGCCTCTCGGCGCTTCATCTCTTCCGAGGCCTTAGTGCGATGGGATTCCAAAAAATATGGTTTACTCTCTCCCGCAAAATTTTTAGAAAAAGCCGAATTAGGTGGTTTAATACACGGATTAGATATGTATGTCTTTCGCCGCGTCTGCCAAGATCTCTCTGAGAGCCGCATCAAAAATAAACGCATTCTACCTGTTTCGATAAACTTCTCTCTATATGAGTTCTACGCCCCTTCATTTGTCGACGACATATTGAGCATCATCAAAGAGTTTAAGTTAAATCCTTCTTTGATTGAAATCGAGATTACCGAATCGACCTCACAAGTCAATGCTTTCATGGCTATCTCTCTATTGAAGAAATTGAAGGAATGCGGATTCCGCATCCTAATGGATGATTTTGGCTTGGCCTATTCCAACTTAGGCAACCTTAATAAAATGCCGTTTGACACAATCAAAATCGACAAAACCTTCATCGATGGAATGATCCCTGATTTCAAGACCAGAGAGATCATTCGCTTCCTCATCTCTCTATGCAAAGTCAGCGGCATGGAAGTAATCGCGGAAGGCGTCGACCAAGCCGAGCAAGTCAACATCTTGCGCAAGATTAAGTGCGATACTATTCAGGGCTATTACTATAGCAAGCCGCTTCCTATCGATGAATTTCAGGAATTCTTGAAAGATAATCCCTTTGAAAAGATAGAAGGAGGAACTGACAAATGATTTTGATTATTGGCAGCAATCATGATGATGTTTTGTACTATCATTCCATCATCAAGTATCCCGAAGAAGTAAATCTCATGCGCGATTATCACGCTGTGACAGGTACTATTTTTAATAGTAAAGTGATGATTTTGGAAGATGTCTACACTTCTTATCTATCAGCATCATTAGCCACCTACTTGATTGAAAAATTCTTTATCAGCGTCATCTTTTGCGTCGGCAAATGCGAAGCAATCTCTGACAATCTCAAAGAGGGCAGCATCGCCGTCAGCAACCGCGTTATCTTTGGCGATTTAAATCAAATCGAGCATTCCAAAGGCACGGTCCTCGGACAGATTCCTGGGCTCCCTAAAGATTATCAGCCCAATCTTCAACTTTTAGAAACTGTTAACTCTTTCCTTAGCCGCATCGCTAATGGAAATCATTTCAACTGTCTATTTTTCTCATCTAGCGCCTACTGCCAAGATATGCACATGATGGAGAATATCGCTAAAGACGAAAAGCTATTAGCCTCTCGCGATAACATCGTCGTCGATGGCGAGACCGCCGGCATCGCCTTAGCGTGCTACCTAGCGGATATCCCTTTTATTTCCGTCAAAGTCGTGGAAGGCAAAGCCGGGGTTAAATTAGATATCAACAATTACGTAAAAATATTGAGGCAATACGCTGCCGTTGGCAAAGCGGTTGTCTCCTCAATTGGCGAAATCAACCGCCAAGATGTTTTGAGATAGGAGGCCTATATGAAAAACGAAAAAAAGAAAATTTCTATTCCACAGATATTTCAAATCTATCAGATCGTTTCCATCGCTATCTTCTCTTTATTGGCTCTCGATCTCATCGGCTTTCTATTGTCTCTGATTTTTCCAAATAGTCACACCATGCAGTTAATCTTATTGATTATCTTTTCTGCTTTAGCACTCTTGCTATGCGTCGGTGGTTTTCTATTCGTCAGAAAAGGCAAAGCCCTTCTTTACGATACCCTCTATCTCGGAGTGAAAAACAACATCAAGATTTTTGCCCACCGCAAGAAAGTCTTTAGTCCCATTCCCGATGAACATTTAATCGAAGCAAGCGACGTCAATGAGCTGTTTCAAAGCATTACCGATCACTTTTCCTCACTTTGCCTCGAAGATGCTTCCTTAGCGGATTCGGAAGTGAAACTCGAGTATCAAAAAGGCAGCCGCATCATCGTCTCCTACGATTCTCTGGTGGAAAATATTCCTAACATTCTCAAAACCAGCCGCTTCTTCCGCCACGCATTTGTTCAACTCACTTATGCTTTAGGCGCGGAGGCCATCAAAGAAAAGGACGCGAACGTGGTGGTTAAGAATATCCGAAAAGCCCTCAATTACAATGGCCTGCTAATCAGCGAAAACCCCAATCAAAAAGGCTTTTTGCTTTTTGTTCCCCGCATCGACAGCATCTCGCAGTTGAAAGAAGAGATCGATCAGATGCTCAAAGGCATTTCCTTATTGAAGCACACTCCACAAGGCTCAGACATGGTTTTATGCCGCGCTTCTGTGGTCATCTATCCTTATAGCAGCGCTGAAAACATCATGGATGATTTGAAATTTGCTAATCGCCAGAATAAAAACATCAATTTCTATCTCCCTAATCCGCAGCTCGGTCAGAATCCTCTCTGGCTTGAGAGCAATATTAACACTGGGACAGTTGCTAAATTTGTCGAGAGTCTTTCCTCGCTCAAAATTGATGCGCGTCACTTTGAGTCTTCTTACCGCCGCATCACAAAATTGATCGGGCAAGTCGCCGATTACTTTTCCTTCTCCTGCGCTGGTATTATCGAATTTGATAATGATAGCGACTCCTTCTTAAGCAAATACTCATACTCCTCGAAGAATTCTCATATTTTCCCCGAAGGAGTAGTGGTGAACAGCGAGTTTGTCGAGAGCATCAATGAAGCCAAAGACCTCGATAATTCCTATTATTTCTCTTCTCGCAAACACTTGAACAATAAAGTGGCTCCTTTCATCGATATCTTCTGCATTGAATCCGGATCATTCTTCACAATAAATAACAATGAAAAGGCTTTTGCCATCCTCTATTTCTTAAACGACGATAAAGAGCTTAATCTCGACACCTACGCGAGAGAATCTCTGTCGGTTTTCGCCTATGTCCTCTCGAGCTTTTTCCGCTCGGCTCGCGATGCTAATTTCTCGGTCCTCAATAGAACGAGATTCCGCGACATCCTTCGCTTGAGCGATATCAAACTCTACAGCGTGGCCAAGAAATCTCACCGCCTCACTTTCATCAGCGACTCTCTGATGGATGAAATCTCCACTGCTAAAAAGCACCAAGCTTGTTACAAAGCTTTATATGGCCGCGATACCTCCTGCGAGAATTGCCCATTAAAAACTAAGCACAGCATGATTCAAGCTCTCGGAAAGAATAAATACGAGACCTCGATCGTTCTCCAAAATGAAGAGGATGATTCCGCCCACTTTTTTATGAAACCTGCCAGCGACTATCTCACGATGGATCGCTTTGACAAGAATACTCTTTTGAATTCCTATTTCTCTTATATCGATAACCTGACAAATGCCCTTCTCGGAGGAGTCAAAGGATATGTTTTATATCTCTCAATTACCAATCTTGCCTCCCTCATCGAAAAAGACGGCAATGAAGGGTATTCTTACCTTTTGAGAAACTTCTCTCGCCAGCTTCGCGATACCACTGGCCAGATGTCATTGTTCCTCTACCGCGATAACATGCTATGCTTTTTTCTGCCGAACTTTAATCGCCACATGATCATCGACTTATGCGAAAAAATCTATGCGCTATCCAAGCGATGCAAGAGCCTAGATGGCAGCGATTATCCCTTGAACATCACCTATGTTGCCTCTCATTTCTCTGAGGACTACGATTCGGTTTCCTCCTTCAACAACGCGATGGAAAAGATCTTCCCATCTTATGTGCAGGACAGCGAACCGGATCTCCTTCACTTCCCCGAGACTGAGCATGCGAGAAGAGCTTCTAAAACTGGCTATTTGCTATCGGTCATCGATAACTCATTTACTCAAGGCACCTTCCAGATCAAGCTTCAACCTGTCGTCAACAACATCAATTGGCGCATGACAGGAGCCGAGCTTCTCCTCCGCTTGCGCGATGAGTATCGCGACCTCACTCTGAACACGAATGAAATCATAAAAGTCGCCGAACAAAATGGCCGCATCAGCGTGATGAGCGATGCGCTAATTAACTATATGGGTGAGCTCTATAATCGCCATGGTTATTCCTTCTTTAAAGCCATGGGATTGCTCCGCTTATCTCTCAATACTGACTACTCATATTTTGAAAATGCCGGCTTCATCGAAAAATTAGGTACTTTATCCACCAAGCATTCCATTCCTAAAGGATTCATCACTCTCGAGATGAGCGAGAAAGATATCGCTGATCACCTCGAAGGCTATTCTGCCATCACTCAGAGCATTGTCAAAACCAACACAGATTTAATCTGCGATCGCTACACGGGTGAACTGGTCAGCCTGCAAATGCTCAAGGACTTAGGATTTACCGAAGTTAAAATCTCCCAAAGCATTGTCCTCCACATCGGTGAAGACGCTTCGTATCTCAACAAAGTCGAGACCATCTATCATCACGCGAAACTCCTTGGCTTGCGAGTGACTTTAGTGGGTATCGAAGACAAGACCAATTACGATTTGATCAAGGATGAATGCCGCGAATCTTCTATCCAAGGCAAATATTTCTATGAGCCTTTAGATGAAGATACATTCCTCGAAGCCCTCCGAAAGAGCAACGTATAAGGTCAATTTATCAACAAGCAAGGTCAACCCTGCTTTTAATTCTTCCAATAATCAGGGCGCTTATATTGTATTTACTGATATAATCATTTAAAATGATTTCTAATCGAGAATGACTATGAAAAAAACAACACTTATTGGCGTTATTAGCGCTATAGCGGCAATTACCTTCGGAGGTAGTGGTCTTTTGCTTGTCGATAATTACAGCAAAGAGACACAGGCAGCAGTCGGAAATTATTCGACTAGCGCTTCCACTTATTATAATGGCATCACTGCTACGAGCGGCACTGAACTGCTCGGTCAACTCCACGATTTAATTACTACTACTCACCAGACATTCACCACTTATGACGATTGTAAAAATCCAACGTATGTCTACGCGACCGATGGCAATCCTAGCGATTCGAATTACGATTATGAATTCTACTCTCAAGCCAATATCGGCTCAGCATGGGGCGCTGGCGCTCAGGGAACCTGGAACCGTGAACACGTTTGGTGCCAATCATTAACAATCTATAACTCAGTCCAATTATGGGGCGAAACAGGAGGCGGTTCTGACTTGCATCACCTTCGACCAGTTGAAAGCGGACTCAACAGTGCTCGAAACAATTCCCCATATGGACTTGTCTCTCTGCATAACTCTAACACTGAGTTATATTACGAAGATTCCTCAAACGTCAATGTCGCTCTCGGCGGTTGGAAGACCGGAGATGTATTTGAACCATTGGATGCCGTCAAAGGCGACGTGGCTCGAATCATAATGTATGTTTACACTCATTACAACACCTATGCGAATGTTGGCGGCACCACCAATGGTAGTGGCAGCAGTTCCTATTATGGAACTCTCCCCGTCACCAACATTGTAAATACCACTTCAGGAACAGAAGAAGCAGCTTGGGATCTATTGCTCAGCTGGAATACTTCTGATCCTGTGGATGCTAGAGAAAATAGAAGAAATGAAGCTTGTGCGACTTATCAAGGAAACCGCAACCCTTTCATCGATAATTCCACTTATGCCGATGCGATTTGGGGCGATGGAACAACTGGCGTTCAACTCAATGTCACGCCAGCGACTCTAAGTCTATCCCCAAGCGAGACTTCTACTTTAACAGCCACGATGTCCGATAGCTCAACGCCGACCATCACTTGGTTAAGTGACGCGACTGGTGTCGCTACCGTCGATTCTTCTGGTTTGGTGACGGCTGTGGCTGATGGTTCAGCCACAATCACAGCCAGCGCTACTGTCGGATCTGAAACCTATACTGGCACTTGTGCAGTGACAGTCTCAACCCTGGTGTCTGGAGACTATATTAAAGTGACATCCATCGGTGATGTTACCAGTGGCGATTATGTTATTGCTGCTAATGCAAGTGGCACCTACTATGCTTTGCCAAAAGCTTTTTCCGCTAGTCGAATTACCGGTTCAGCTATCACTGTTTCGAGCGATTCAATCACCAGCGCAGATGCCACGAATTTTATCGTGACTTTGTCAGTTTCTGGAACTAGCGTTAATGTTTTCGATGGCACAAATTATCTGAAAGATAGCAGCTCCACATCCTTTGCCGTGTCTACGACTCTGCCATCTCCCGCCTCTTGGACTTTGTCGACTGGCACCAACGGCACCTTTAGATTGACGGGTTCGACCCAGACAACACGAGGAATCATCTTTAGGGCGGAGACCTACAATACCTTCGGATGCTATGCTACTAGCAACGCTACTTCTGGCTCAGCTATTTATTACGATATCGAATTATTTAAGAAACATGTTGAAGTAAGCAATGTCGTGACCAGTCTATCTGTCACGCCTACCTCCAAATCATATTTGACGACCGACACTTTACAGTCTGCTGATTTTGCCGTCTCAATCACTAAAAACGGCGCTGCTGGCTCCTCAGCGGATTACACCGCTAAGATCGGCACTGGCACTGGCGAAAGCTTCAGCGGAACTACCATCTCTTGGGGTTCCACAAAGCCAACTACGAGTCATACGACTATTCAATTTAAAGCCAAATATCCGACCGCCGAGGATGGCTTGATCTATCTAACAGCGGATGTGTCTTTGACGGTTACGGCGCCGACTCTTTCCAGCATTGCCATTTCTCAATCCATGACAAAGACGAGCTACTATACTACTGATTCTTGGGACCCAACTGGCCTCGTAGTGACCGCTACTTTCAGCGATAGTTCAACCCAGAATGTTACTTCCTCAGCCTCGTGGTCTTATAGCCCCACTTCACCAAATAGCACAAGCATTACCAGCGTGACGGTCACAGCCACCTATAGTGGAAAGACTGACAGTCTTGCTCAAAGCGTCACTGTCACCGATAACACCTTCTCTGGGACCGAAATCGTCATCAGCGAAGCCTATGGTGGAGGCGGCAACTCAGGGGCCACCTATAAGCAAGATTTTGTCGAATTATACAACAATACCACTTCCCCAATTAATCTCAGTGGCTATCGCGTGTTCTACGCGAGTGCTACTGGCACCTTTAGTTCTTCTACAGCGCTTTCAGGGACAATTCTAGCCAAGAGTTATTTCTTAGTCCAAGAAGCGGCTGGAACAGGCGGAACCACAAATATTCCCACTGCTGATGTGGTTGGGAGTATCGCGATGAGCGGAACAGCTTTCAAAGTGGCTTTAACAAATTCCAGCACCGCGCCTACTGCTGCGACTGATGCTAACGTCGTCGACTTTGTCGGCGCTGGTTCTACTGCTAGTTTGTATGAAGGCACAACTAAAGCTCCTGCCCCATCCAACACCAATTCGATTAACCGAACAATTACCGACGGAATTGGCATTGATACCAATGAAAATGGCACCGATTTTACCACCGCAGCGCCCACGCCTATGAATGGAGCCTTCAGCATTGCTAATCGCATTATGGCTTATACTGGCGGAGAGATTACTACCCCAGAATGCTCGACAAAGTATTCGACCATTAAGTCGCAGATGCTCTCTCTCACTTCTGGCTCGCTATCTTATTTCCAAAGTGGAACTGAGACAGCGATTGCTAATGCTCGCGCAAGATATCAGGCTTGGGCTAATGCAAATGGCGATGCCAATCCTTATAGCGCTTCGCAAGGTTTGCATCTCACTTCGCTAGGATATAAGAGCAATCTCCTGCTCGTAGCTTCTGTCGGAGTGTTGCTGCTCTCAGCGACAATTGGATATTGCTTCTTAAAAAGAAAAAAGCAAACTAACTAAGGTTAAAACTGCTCACCAAAGGACATAACTAGTTGTTGTGTCCTTTTCTTTTGTGAATTGCTTTTCAAAGCATAAAAAATCCATGACTGATGCCATGGATAGAACATTTTTAATGAGTTATAAAACTATATCCAGGTGGAAGCATTGTATGCTGTAGCGGATATCTGAATGATGTTAGATCCTTCGTAATACTGCACCCCATTGACGTATAGATTATAGGTGGAAGTATCGTAGTTAAAAACGTTGAGCTCACAAGCGACCGTCGAATAGAAAGTCACATAGTAAGCCTGCTCTGAAGTGTTATAGATCACGCGGCAATAGACTTGTTGGCCATATTCTGGTTCAACGAGGTAATAGAGGTTGAGAATCGTTCCGATGATGCGCGTGCTGGGGCTATTGGAGTTCGCGCCATCAACATACAATGCAGAGCGATAGCCGACGCTGCCAAAATCGCCAGTATTGCCAGGAATGGTTTTGAAAGTGAATTCGACTTCTGTGACATTCATCTCTGTCGCCGAGTTATTAGTGATCATCAAAATATAAGAATCGACCTTGGAATTGTCGAATACCGCATCTTGACAAAAGATTACATTTCCATCCACATCATGAGTGGAATAGATATTCCCGTCGACATCCAGAGTGCAATAGCAAGATTTTAAGATATTGTGAGGGCTGAAACTCATCGAATATTGATAGCCAGTAGAAGTAGGATCTAAGTCAGGGCATTTAAAGCCGCTTGGTCCGACTTCAATCCCGTTTGTAGCTCCAGCCAAACTGTCCTTTCCTTTGGTGAGCATTGGCTTGCCACCGCCAGTATAAGATAGTATTAAAGTTCCTAAGTCTAGCAGACCAGTTTTTTTGACGGTGACGACAATCGCGCTTGAAGCATAGAAAGTATTGTAGAATTCGGTGCCAATGCCGCTTTCTTCATTGCCATCCCCATCCCCATAGTAGCCGGCAGAGTAGATATTTTCATAGTAATTGCTGAGGTTGAAAGAAGTGCTGCTGAAAGTAGTGCCGCCAACGACATCGATGTATCTGGGATCATAATCCTCGCTGATATAGTCTCCGACATAAATTGGCACACCATCGTACTCTGTCGCCTCTTTCCAGCGATATAGAGAAAGAGTTTGAAGAACAGCAGCATAGCATGAGAAGCGAGGAGAAGAAGCATTATAGCTCATCACATTTCTCGTGTTTGTGCCTTGCGCCACGATAGAAGCGATGTTCGAATTGATTGTGATAGCCCATTTTCCATTATCATTAAGGGTCGTTTGAGTTTTTAAGTCGTTGCTGCTTGATGAAGCGGCATAGAGATAGCCACTCGCATTTTCATCATAGAAAGTCCAAGCACCTGTGCTGCCTCCAAGGGTAAAAGAGCACACTCCTGCGGTTCCATCAAAAGTAATGCTGGCCGGATCAGCAATTTTAGTGATAGCTGCCCTACCTCGATAAGTTGTTTCCTGCGTAGTGGACATTGCGTAATCATATCCTGAAGCAGCAATGACGACTTTGTCGCCAGAAGCTAGCATCGAACTGTCTGTCACAAGTTCCCACATTCCATCAGTTTCTTCCGGCCAGGTAATCGTCACTTGTGAATTAGGGAAGTCAAAAATCAGCGAAGTAACATCTGCTCTAGCAATATCGAAAAGATGATAATTGCTGTCATCTGGCAAGTTGCGATAGACATCGTAAGAATAAGAGACGAGCTCGTCTTCTACTGCCCCAGTGGTGGCGGAAAATTGAAACGCTCCCGCGGTGGTGATATAGTCCATGGTTGCTTCGTTGCGCTTATAGAAATGAATGTGCTCAGTTTCTCCGCTGGCATCAGTATAGGAACTGAACAAGAAACCATTAGTGCCTTCTCGGGTATTGTAGGCGATGAAACGAGTCGTGTATTCAACGTTTTGAACTCTATATTGATTGCTACCCTGAGATATCAAAGTATACTTTGCCTTATTATCAAGAGTAGATGTAAGCGTCATTTTGTTGCTGGAAGTAAGAGGAGTATTGAGATAGTAAGAAGTGGATTCAGTGGAGTTTTTAATATCTTTAAAAGACCACCCAGTGGAATCGCCCACTAATTTGAATTCACCCAGATCAGAGACATAGGACATTTGACTGTTGCTGACGGTCGCGTTAATCGCCACACGGTTGTTAGTCATCTGCGTCGCGCTCATCGCTTTCACAGTTCCATCAGTCCCATAAGCAAAAACATAGACAGCATCTGCCACGAACTGGGTGTCAGAGGTCACTAGATCATATTTTTTTGCGCTCGGATCTTCTTCGCTTGTGGTCACACCACCTGAGAAATGAAAAGGAACCGCACGATAGTTTGAGTTTGGAACTGCTCCGCCTATTCCGCCGTTATTTATGAAAGAGTATGTGCCACCGCCGAACTGAATAGAAGAATTGGGACCATCGACAGTAAAAGCCGTTGCACTAGCATAGTCAGAGACCATGCTGGGGTATTTTGGACTAGAAGCTGTTCCGCCTTCTTCGCAATACATGTATGTCTGGTATGTAGGCGAATAGAAACGAACCGTTTTATTTCCGCCATTGCTCGACAGACTAGAAATACCGACGGATGAGGAGCTATCCTTGAGGACCCATATATAATCGGGATTATTGGTCGCGGTAGGAGGGGTGGCAAACTCGGTTGAAGTAATTGTTCCATTAACATTGCCTAAATAATAGGTATGGAGAATATTGTTGTTGATGTCCACATCATCCCACGAGAGGAAATAGGCGTTATATTGGACTTCCACGCTGCCTCCTTGAGTCATCTGAGTTATGTAATAAACCCATTGGCTAGTCGATGAATCCCAATACATGTATTTGCCTTCTGATCCGCTGGCGGCTTGAGTCTCAGGAGAAGTGGTAGTTTCCACTGTGGAAGGATCTAAATCTAAATGGTTTGTCCCATATGTTAAATCATAGGTAACGGAATGGCTTTGATAGCCGACTGTTGAAAGAGAATAGTCTTTAGTTTGGCTGCCAGATGAAGTATCGCCAACCATTGTATAAGATGTGCCATTAGAAGTGACGGCATCGGAAAATTTGTCATCGTCTCCCACTGCATATTCAGTGTGGCGGGTCGATAATCCTTTTCCAGAGATATCGCCGTAGTGATTGTCATTGTTAAAGTAATTGTAGACATCGCTCGCTCGGAGAGTGGACTCATAATTGATGTTTGAAGAAGGCTCTTCGGTCTCGTATTCTCCGACACATCCAAAATAACCATAGTTATTCTTTTTTGTGAACTCCGCTTCTTGGCTATTTACGAAGCGGCAATTATTAATGTAGACATTGCTCCAGCAATTAGCATCGACAGTGTGACCCGCTAAGTATCCGACATAGGAGTGATAGGGGTGGCTGCCTTCATGAGCGTCAGTGGTATCGTTTAAATCTGGGGTAGAGCAATCGATGACGACATCTTCGTAATAAACGTTGGAGATGCTAGCTTCATCAGTGACATAGCCGAAAATACCAATATCGCTTCTTCCGTTGCCGGAGATAAAGAGATTTTCAATGGTTAGACCATAACCCTCAAGGTGCCCAGTAAACGGATTAGTGCCGCTGCCGATAGGCATTAAGACACGGCTGCCAGAATAATAATTCATGTTGAGATAAGTCGAGTAGGTATCTTCGATAAGCGCTCCATTATCATCAAACGATTCAAATTGATAGTTTGTGCCATCAAATTTATAGCCGAGTTGGAAGTATGGACCGCCATCAATATCGAAGCCAGAATAGTCATTTTCCCAAAGATTTACTAGGTTATAGTAATGCACTGGTCTGGTTATGACATATGGATCTGAGCTAGTTCCGGTGCCGGCATAAAAGTAAGATGTTAACACCGAGCTTGGAATATTTGAGTTTATTTTTGTTTCGACACTCGAAAACCAAGCGACGCATGATACTGCGCTGGCAGTAAGTATCGCCATGACTTGGATGTACAATAATCCAGCTAGTTTTGATTTTCGAAATAGCTTAACCATCTATGCTCCTTTTGATTAAATAACGCCCCAAACCACAGTAACACCGCTGACAGCATAGAATGTGCCGCTGGTCTGAATATTACAAACAAAGAAATATTGGTAAGTGGTATTGCTGTTTGTCCATGTGACTGTGGTCAGCCCTGTTCCAGTTGTATCAGCTGCCGTTCCAGTAGTCGTCGATGTCGAAATCGCACTGGTTCCCCAATTTATCAATGTTCTAGTGGTGCTTGCAGAAAGCGTGCCTGTTCCCGAAGAACGAGCAAGAGTCACAGATTTAATATAATAACCGCTACGAGTTGTGGAGTTTCCAATAAAGAAGTTGGATGTTCCTGTGGAGTTTCCACGTATTTGTGCAGTGTTAGGAATAAAGTTATTAGCAACCAAGGTGTACGGCTTTTGTGTGGTGTCAGTCGTCAGCGTAGTTCTATAAGATGTTCCGCTGGTTCCACCAAATAATTTAATTTCGATAACATCAGTAATATCAACTGCTTGTGATATCACTGTCACCCCGCAAACTAACGCGGTGCTGACGTGACTATCACTAACAGTAATTGTAATATTTGCGGTTCCTGAACTTATGTAGCTCACCGTGCAGACATTTGAACTCATGGAAGCGGTAGCAACGCTAGAATTGCTCGAAGCAACTGAATAAGAAATAGTCCCGGTAAAACCAGTAGCTGTGACTGTGGTGGTTCCCGAGCCATTCACTGAACCTGACAAAGTAGTGTTATCTAAATTTGCTGCTGCCACATAGACAGTTGCGGTTGCAGTGAAAGAAACTCCCGAATACGTAGCGGTACAGGTAATGACCGTAGAACCAGCGGCTAGATAGTTAATAGTGGCGACGTTACTAGAGTTGGTCACTGTGGCGGTGCTGGTTGTTCCAGAGCTAAATGAATAAGTTGCAGTGCCAGATATGCCATTAAGTGTGGCGGTTAATGTTCCATCCGCAGCGTCATTCATGGCATAGATTGTCGATTGATCTAAAGTGAGTTCGCCGACTGTTACTTCGCAGGTATCGCTTAAGGTAATGATGCCATTCGAAGCCTCAACAGTGATGATAGCAGTCCCATAATTAACAAAGTTAATAGTGGCGCTATTGGCAGATGCGGAATAAGTTGCGACTGATGAATTGCTGGTTGACCAGGTATAGTTCACTGTGCCGCTTAATCCAGTCTGATTGGCAGCTGTCGCAGTCAAAGTGCCAGTTCCGCCCTTTTCGCCGACCATTTCACTTGAATCCAAAGCAAAATTAACTACCGTGACATCGCAGGTATCAGTAGCTACTTCGCTCGTACCCTCGACACTCGCGGTGACGGTGATGGTTGCTGTTCCAGCAGAGACACAAGTAACAGAAGCATTGATAGAATTATTGTTGGTGACGGATACAATTGATGCGTTGGAACTTGACCAAGAATAAGTCACAGTTCCTGAGAAATTGTTTGGTGTCGCTTGTAGCGACATTATGTCATTTATTTCTCCTTGCAAAGTATCATGGTTTAAGGATACTGTCGGGTGAATGACTGAGACAGTGCAAGTAGCGTAAGCTGTGCTAGTTCCATCGGTGGCAGTACAAGTTACTGTTGTGGTGCCAGTGTCAACGAAAGTCACTGTCGCAGGGTTGCCAGTGCCAGATACAGTTGCGACATTGAGATTATCGGAAGACCATGAATAAGTCACAGTTCCAGAAAAATTATAAGGGGTGGCAGTTAAAGAAGCGGTTCCTCCCGAGATTCCGTTTAATGTGTTGCGATTTAATTGCACTGCAGCCACAACTGCGCGCGCGATAGCAGCGTCCAAATAAACAGAAGTCTTTCCGGTTGTTGCGCTGACGATGGCATGGCCGGCATTAACCCCAGTTATAGTCGCGCCTGCATTGCTCGTATTGCTCAGAGAAACTGAGCCAGTATCTTCGGCAGCGCGCCAAGTAATGTTTCCAGTGCTGGTTGAAGTGACACTCGTTGTATCACCAGCGATGAGAGAAACAGAGTTTGTTGATAAAGTAATTGAGTCGAGAGTAACAGGACTAAGAGTTGTATAGAAAGATAGATCATTGATATCACCGGTTAAATTGATGGTAGAGCTTCCAGAGTTGTAGCGCGTGTCAATGTAATTATCGACGAGGCCAAAGTTATAAGATAACTCAAGATAAATGACGATTGACTCAATAATTTGAGTTCGAGTTCCAATCTCAGGAAGCAAGGTGACAATCTTGTTGGATATTTTGGTCGAGTTCCTCGCTGCAGGGCTCACGTAGACAGTAGAGACATAAAGGCTATCAAAAAAAGTGGTAGCGGATTTGTAGCGAGCATCATTATTAACCGCTGGAGTCTCTGAGAAAGTGTCGGTGATAGTGGCGGTAATTATCTCGCTCGGAGGATCAACTTCATTTTCGATGG
Source organism: Bacilli bacterium (assembly GCA_035353055.1). Lineage (GTDB taxonomy): Bacteria > Bacillota_I > Bacilli_A > RFN20 > CAG-826 > JAAYDH01. The sequence goes on along the minus strand of DAOPYW010000015.1, from coordinate 2,487 downwards.
TATATGAATAGATTACTGATTTAAATTGGATGACATTTGATGTTTGATCATCAATATAAGTCGTTTGGCTAATGGTTTTAAATAGATCAGCATCGCAATCGATATCGAAACCGACATATGAATCAGTGCTTAATCCCTCTGTGAATGTGGCTTCTAAGCGAAGAATTACATTAGCGTATTCGTTTTTCTTGGAAATATAGCTGTCGTATTCAGGCAGAACAATCGCGGCAGGAGTCTGGCCATAGCTGACGCCTAGCTTCGTATTATCATCAAACTTCAAGACATCATAAGTTAAAGTTATTGGAGTATCAGGATCCGCACAGCGGACTCTCATGCCAGTCGCATCGACGTTGTTATTGATAGAGAACCAAGCGACTGTTGCGGTGCAGACAGAGACAATAGTAAAAACAATCGAGGCTAAACCCGCTGCAATACTTAAGACTTTCTTCTGTGCAAAGTTAATCATTTTATTAGCAACAAAAATGCCAGCACCCCTCTCAAACTGGCAACTGGCTGTCTTTTCAATAAGACCCTATAGCTTTGCGTCACTACATTACTGTAGCTTTGCCTTTTTACAAATATATTCTATATTTTCACCCATGCGCGTGCAAGGAAAAATATGTTTTGGTTGGCAAAAGAACTCTTGTTTCTCTTGATAAAATCAAGAAAATACAAGAATATAATTCCAAATAAAGGTTAAATCAACGATTTATATGAAACTTTTATTTTGCTTTTTCAACGACGAATTCTTGAAAAGACATCACTTCTTCAATGCTCTTAAATTTTGCATAGAAAAATTCATCGCCCATCGCGGCGGCTATGTCCTTAGGATAAAACCCATGCTCGAATATATTGCTGGCGAATTTTTCGAGCACTTCTTGGGCGGTGTGAGTATATAGGAAGCGATTTTTTCGCGAAGCAGCAACAGCGATAAAATGCTCTTTATTCAAGTCTACATCAGTGCGATTTTTTGTGATGACGTCGGCGTAGATATCATAATATGATCCATTGAGAGCACCTTGCAATAAATCAGGAGTGTTGCCCCCAGGAGAGCGCATGTTGCATTCAAGCGCGATAATTTCTCCTCTGTTGGCCAGCCCTGGTCGGTCCTCTAATAGATAGAAGAATTCAATGTGGAAACAGCGCTTTGAAATGCCAAAAGTTTTGACTACTTTCTCGCCCATTTCTCGGAAAGAATCGGGCATATCCACGTTCGCAAAATAGTATAAATCGGTATCCTCAAATTTTATCTCAGCGATTGGCTTGGGGAATGTCTCTTGAAAAGCGACGACCACATTGCCATCGATATCGCAAATGCCATCGAAAGAAATAATATATCCGTCGATGTATTCTTCGATTATGTACGGGTCGACGAAATGCCTCTCATGGAAAGCTTTGAGCTGAACTTCATTGTCAATCTTATAAGTTTCATTAGCGCCCACTCCGCAGTCGGGTTTAGCGAAGATTGGGTATCCGACCTGCGCAGCGAATTCCTTCGATTTTTCTAAGGTGTCCGCCATGATGTATCGAGAGACCTTGACTCCCGCTTTTTGGAAATAGGTTTTCATTTGGCTCTTGTATTTGATCTTTTCCATCTCGCCTGGCAAAAAGCCGGTATCGACGCTCACGAATTCGCGCAAGAATGAGTCGCTAAAGAGCCACCATTCATTATTGGATTCGATAAAATCGAGATGCCCGTATTTCCAGGTCAGATAAGAAACCGTATTCTTCATCCAACGCAAATTAGCAAGGTCAGTGACGCAGCAATATTCTGTCAGATTGTTTTTGAGTTCATCATTGAGCTGTTCGTAAGGCTCATCGCCTATTCCCAATACTGTCACACCTCTCTGATTGAGCGATTTGACGAAGTGCGAGTATATTTTGGGAAAGTTGGGAGAAATAAATACGAAGTTCATACTTTTCCTATATTAGGTCAAAAAAAAGCAAAAATAAAGACCTATCATTGATAGATTTATGGAAAATATCGCCAGCGACTAGTTTTAATGCTTCTGATTTGCCTATTATTTATATTTCGTGAATAATAAAAATGGTCAACGACCAAAAGGAGAAATACCATGAAACAGAAATTTTATCGCTGCGAGCATTGCGGCAACATCATCGCGATGGTTCACGAAAGTGGCGTCAAGGTTGTCTGCTGTGGCGAGCCAATGAAAGAGCTGATTCCAAACACCAGTGAAGGAGCAGGAGAAAAGCACCTCCCTGTCATCGAAGTGAAGGGGAATAAGGTTCACGTAAAAGTCGGCTCTGTCCCTCACCCCATGACCCCCCAGCATTATATCCAGTGGATCTCCATTGAAACCAAACTCGGAAATCAAAGGAAAGTGCTCACCCCGGATTCTAAGCCCGAAGCTTGCTTCTCACTTTGTGAGGGAGATGAAGTAATCGCCGCTTATGAATACTGCAATCTCCACGGTTTGTGGAAGACGGAAAAGTAAAGCATTTCCTCAATTTAAATAAGGCCCATTT
>DAOPYW010000014.1:0-36729 GCA_035353055.1 Bacilli bacterium | reverse complement strand
TATCTTTCCAAAAATGATTTAAAAGCCACTAAAAAAGCCCACTGTTTAGCTACTCCGATCAAGTAGATGATCAAAAAGCTAATAATAGAAGCGACGATCAAAAGGGAGAAGATTGAGGAGCGAATGTAGTGGCGATGAATATAACCGATAATTATCCTAGCGACGATGTAAACGAAAATTACTACGCTGGAGATTAGAAGAACAGTATTGCAAAGAGTGAAGATCATCACTCCAAAGAAAAAGAAAATCATGATATAGGACCACCACTTGGCATGAGGGAAGTTCACCAGTAAACAAGCGAGGATTCCAAACATCAGACACAAGCCAAAAATATTGGGATTAATGAAGAATGATCCCACGCCATCGCCAGAAAAGTTTCCTTGGAAAATGGCGGAGTAGGTGGCAGATTCAAAAGTTAAAGAAAAGATTGAGGCAATTGCGACAACGACAATTAAAACATAGGCTAGCCATTTAATCTTTTTAAATCTCAGCCTTCCTTTGACGAAAGTAAACATCATAATGTACAAAATCACTATGCTGATAAAGAGCTGGATGGTGTAGCGTATTTTTTCGCCAGTGGAATATGTTAGGGTCGCGCTGAGCCCAGCGTCAGGATTTGAGAATAAAGTAGAGGAGGGATTGGTCCAAATAGCAATGGTTAAGCAGATGAAAACAATGGAGAAAATAGGCAGAAGAACCCAGCTAGCTTTCATGTGATTTTTCTTATGCTCGAGGAAAAAATAAATCCCCATCATCACCAAAATTGCAGCGGTGATGAGATAAAAAACTGGATTTGAAAAACCATCCATTGGTTGGCCTTGAGATAATAAGGCAATATTTTCCACATAAAAGCAGGAAAGGACGATAATCATCCAAAACCAAAGGCTAGATAATGTGTACCTGAACTGTCCCATACAAGCAACACGCATTATACAAGCAAACGCGCGAAAAGTCTAAAACTTTGCAGTAGGAAGGACCTTAAAAAGGTCCGTTTTTTAAGCGTAGGAGAGAAAAAATGTTAATTAACTAATATCACTTTTGATAAAATCAAAAATTCATTATAATGTTGGCATGAATAAATACGAAATTTTGAAAGAAATGATTAATGAGGGACAACAGATTGTTGTCTTTACTGGCGCGGGAATTTCTGTTCCAAGCGGCATTCCAGATTTTCGGAGCGGCAAAGGTATTTTCAAGGACAAAAATGACATTGAATGCGATCCCGAGAGAATTATTTCCCATTCATTTTTCGTCAATCACCCGAGAGAATTCTACGATTTTTATCGGAAAAAAATGATATATCCCAACGCAAAGCCAAACCTCGCCCATAAATATTTTGCTGATATCGAAAATAAGGGCAAAAATATCATTTTAATTACCCAAAATATCGATGGCTTACATCAGTTAGCTGGCTCTAAGACAGTCTATGAGCTGCACGGCAATGTTCATCGAAACTATTGCCAAAAATGCAATCGGCTTTTCGGCATCAACTACTTGCTGAATGCTGATGGAATCCCGGTTTGCGACCATTGCGGAGGCATCATTAAGCCAGATGTCGTCCTTTATGATGAACCTCTAGACGAGGATATTATTATGCGAACCATTTCCGCGATTATGACTTGCGATGTCTTAATTGTTGTGGGCACTTCTCTAATGGTCTATCCAGCAGCGGGATTTCTCCGCTACTTTCGCGGCAAATATCTTATCGTAATCAATAAAAGCGAGACTGCCTATGACAATATGTGCGACTTGGTCATCAATGAAGATATTGAAAATGTGGTGAAGAAATTATTATGAAAAAATTAATCATTTTTGATTTAGATGGAACTTTGCTCGATACGCTCGATGATTTAAAAAACGCCGTAAATCACGCCTTAATCATGCAAGAATACCCTAAAAGATCAAGAGAGCAAATCCGACAGGCAATCGGAAATGGAGTAGCGAAGTTGATTGAGAGAAGCGTTCCTGTCGGGACAAGCAGAAAAGAATACCTGCTTACACTCGATTTATTTAATGCTAATTATTCGGAAAAATATGATGTAGAAACTAAGCCCTATAAGGGCATGAGTGAAATGCTGTTAAAATTGAAAGAAAAAGGGTTTTTATTAGCTGTCTGCACAAATAAAACTCAAGCTGTTGCTGCCCATTTAATCAGCCATTTTTACCCGAACATCTTTGATTATGTCCAAGGCGACGAAGTGGGAGTACCCAAAAAACCATCTCCCGATATGATTCAAAAAATACTCGATCATTTTGGTTTTGCAAAAGAGCAGGCTTTTTATATCGGCGATACTGACATCGATCGATTAACCGCCATCAATTCCAAACTCGACTATATATTAGTGAACTTCGGATATCGAACCAAAAAAGAGCTGATGGATTTGTGCCCCGATAGCAAAACAGTTAGTTCTGCTGATGAACTATGCTCGGCATTAATCTCACTTTTGAAATAAAAAAAATAGGATTAATCCTATTTTATTTTTTTAATTCTCTCATCAATGAACTCGTAGATGTTTTCGCGCTTGACTCTATAGCAGGTGGCAAACTCATCGAGAATAAAGTTGTTTGCATATTCCAACATGTCGACATCTGCCGCTCCGAGCTTCACGCCTTCGGGATCTCGTTTGTAGGCGCGATATTGCGCGAACAGATAGGCAATGTCTTCAACATCACCTGAGCAAAGGCGGCGTTTGTAAGCATCTCTTCTTTGCTTAGTGTTTGGATTAAATTCCTTTTCGATGATGCTGATTTTTTTGAGGAGAAGATCAGCTTCTTCAATATTCATGATTGGGCGGATAATTTCGTTGATGGAATCAAAGGGAACATAAATGGTTTCAGCATCGCTTCGGTTTGCTCTCACCAAAAAATAAGTTTTGCCGCCCATTTCTTTGGTGCCAATAATTACCGATAGCCCATCGCGGCAGTGCATCACTTCATCATTTACTTTGAATCTTTCCATAAACCTCCTTTATTGTACCAAAAAAAGGCAAGTAATGATAGGATTATGCGAGTTTTCGTTTTTATTCTCTAGGTGCTTTATGTAACCATAAGTTTCTAATCATCAAGCAATTTCTGAAATCGACACATATATTTAATGAACGTACCTACTAGCCAAATAAAAACCCCTTTTTGAAGAAGCACAACCAACTAACAAAATAGGGGAAATTTGAGTGTTTGGTGGATCTGACCGGGATCGAACCGGCTACCTCCTCCATGCCATGGAGGCGCTCTCCCAGATGAGCTACAGACCCAAATCGACTGAACTGATTTTATACCAATTCAAGCGAATAAATCAATAACAACTTCTTGGTTTTTCAGTAATTCTAATTATCCAATTAATCTTTGGGATATTAGTCTGCTCTCAAGCTTGTTGAAATGATGACAATTTTGGCGCGCCTGAGACGATTCGAACGTCCGACTCCCATCTTAGGAGGATGGTACTCTATCCAGCTGAGTTACAGGCGCATCTAGCGATGTGAGGACCGATTTATTTTGTGAAGAAATTGGCGATGTCTTCGTACACTTCGGAAGAATTGGCTTCATTTAATACTTCGTGGCGAAGATGTGAATATACTTTGCTCTCAATGCCTTTGACATTAAATTTGCTATACATTTTGACAAGGTCATCTACTGAGCGAGCATAATTGGTGACAGGGTCTTCTTCTCCGGAAATGATGAATAACTTAATCGTTTGATTAATCTTTCGCAGCTCCGATTTCTTATATAAAGAACTCATGCCCTTTAAAAATTCTAAGCAAAAGCCATTGTTTGGTCCAAATCCACTGAGCGGATCAGCGATATATTTTTTCACATTCTCTTCATTATGAGAGAGCCAATCAAAATTCGTTTTTGGGTTTGCTATTTTTTTATTGAAGTTACCGAACATCAATGAGTTGAGGAACTTTGCTTTTGCGTTTCTTTTTTTCTTTGTCGCAATCAACTTAGCAAGCAGATACCCAACTGGAACAGCGGCGTTTTTGCTTCCGGATCCACACAGGACCACTTTCTCGACTTGATAGGGATATCTTTGAATGAATGATTGGGCCATGAAGGAACCCATGCTGTGGGCAAATATGTATGTTTTTAAACCATTTGGTTTTAATTGTTCCACCACTTCGTTTTCTAGATCGACTTGCTTTTTAAAACCATCCAATGGCCATATGCCTCGGTTTGATAAATCGGGCTTAACATTTTCGCCTTGTCCAAATGTATCGAGGCAAAAAACATTGAAGCCTTTCTTATTTAAGAAAGAGGCAAATCCATCATAGCGAGAAGAATGCTCTTCCATCCCTTCGAGTATCAGCACATTAGCGGTTGGCTTATTGACAAGCCACTTCAAGCCAAAAAACTTTTGACCATCAGACAGTGTTAACTCATAGCGTTCTTTCATAAAAGAATTCTCCTATTTATCATATCCGTTTGGATTGTTTTTTTGCCAGTTCCAGGAATCACGACATGCATCGACAACATCAAACTCAGTCTTAAAACCCATCTCGCGGAAGGCTTTGCTGCAGTCGGCATAATTTTCATCCACATCGCCAGGTCTTCGAGGAGCAATGCGGTAAGGTATCTCTATATGATTAGCCTTTTCGAAGGCATGCACCAATTCTAGCACGCTTGTGCCGCGACCAGTGCCAAGATTGTAGACAACCAAGCCGGGTTTCTCCGCCAATTTTTTTAAGGCAAAAAGATGGCCTCTTGCTAAATCAACAACGTGAATATAGTCGCGGACTCCGGTTCCATCAGCGGTGCGATAATCATTGCCATAAACATTTAAATAGGGGCGTTTGCCAATCGCTACTTGAGTGATATAAGGCATTAAATTGTTCGGGATGCCATTGGGATCTTCGCCGATAAGGCCAGAGGAATGGGCCCCGATGGGATTAAAGTAGCGGAGAATAGCAATATTGGCGTTAGGATGACTAGCGACAAAGTCTTTTAGCAAATATTCAATGTCGAGTTTATTTTGGCCATAGGGATTTGTGCATCCGCCAATTTTGTCATCTTCTTTTAATGGCACATGGTCGGGAGTGCCATAGACAGTCGCGCTAGAAGAAAAGACAAGATTGCGAATAGAAAATTCATCCATCAATTTTAATAAAACTTGGCTACCGCCAATGTTGTTGGAATAGTATAAGTCGGGCTTTTCAACTGATTCAGAAACGCTTTTTAAGCCAGCGAAATGGATGATATCAGTAATTTTTTCCCGAGAAAATAATTCGCGCATTTTTTCTTCGTTTCTGACATCAATTTCATAAAATCTTGGCTTTTTGCTGGTTATTTTATAAATTCTATTCAATACTTCTGGTTTAGAATTTGAATAATTATCGACGATGACGACATCGTAATTATGCTTCAGCAATTCCACAACGGTGTGAGAACCAATGTATCCAGTTCCGCCAGTTACTAAGACAGTCATACTTATCTCCTTTTTAATTCTTCAACAACGCTTTGGCTTACGAGAGAGGGATTGGCTTTTCCAGATGTCTTCTTCATCACTTGCCCAACCAAAAATCCTACTGCCCGGTCTTTGCCGTTATGATAGTCGACAACCGCTTGAGGATTATCATCGATAACCTTGATGACAATTTGATTGATCATGTCAACGTCGCTTATTAAATCAACTCCCATGGTTTTTTTGATTGTTTCAGGGTCTTCGTCTTTTTCAATTAGTTTTTGAAAAATATCGCGCCCTTGCTTGTTGGAAACTTGTTGCTTCTCAATCATTAAAACCAATTTGCCTAAATGCTTGGGCGATACATTAAACTGTTCAATGCTAATCATCTCTTTGTTAAGGATGGCTTGAATGTCAACGATAATCCAGTTGGCCAACAGTTTGGCGTTAGCACCAGATTTAATCGCCTCGTCAAAATAAGCGCAGGTGGCTTTATCGGAAATAAGCAGCTGGGAATCATATTCGTTTAGACCCAAAGCTTCGTAGCGAGTTAGTTTTACTTCCGCTAATTCAGGGGAAGTTTCAATTGCTTGTTTTATGAAATCCTCGCTGAGATGGATGGGGGGGATATTCGGTTCAGTGAAATATTTATAGTCGACCGAATCGGTTTTAAGCCTCATTAGAACGGTCTGTTTGAGGCCTTCATCAAAGCGCCTTGTTTCTTGAATTACAGATTCCCCACTTAAGAGAACTTTTTCCTGTCTCTTTATCTCGTAGTCGACAGCTTTTTCAATATTAGCAAAGCTATTAAGATTTTTGATTTCAACTTTCGTGCCTAATTTTTCACTGCCGACGGGGCGAAGTGAAATATTGACATCAACTCTGAGGGACCCTTCTTCCATCTTTCCAGTGCTGACATTTAGGAAGGAGACAATTGAGCGAATCTTCTCAGCATATTGTCTAGCCTCTTCTCCGCTTCTGAGGTCGGGGCGAGATACAATTTCCACCAAAGGAATGCCCGCTCGGTTATAATCGAGCAATGTGCAATCCCAAGAGTGAAGTTGCTTGCATGTGTCCTCTTCAAGATGGAGTCTTTCAATGCTGATAGTTTTTGGGCCAAAGGAAGTCATTATTTGCAAGCTCCCATTTGATCCGATTGGTCTCTCTTGTTGCGTGATTTGATATCCCTTGGGAAGGTCGCTATAAAAATAGTTTTTGCGATCAAACCAAACCTCATTATCGATGCTCATATGGAGAGCATGACAAATGCGGATGGCATTGACCACCGCTTGTTTATTGACCGTTGGAAGAGTGCCAGGAAAGGCGTAATCTAGGGCAACGGTTTGGCTATTTGGAAGAGAACCATAACTGACAGGAGCATTGGAAAACATCTTGCTCTTGGTGTTCATTTCAACATGAATCTCTAATCCAATCACTGCTTCGAAATTCATATTATTTTACCTCCTTGGCGACTAAATTTTTTAAGCCAGTTACATCTTCAACGGCTTTGGCTAAAGAAAATAATTCCGTCTCAGAGAATTTTTTACTTGTTAAATTGGCTCCAAATGGAAGCCCTTTTTCAAAACCTAATGGTAAAACAATGGAAGGCAGGCCAGCAAAGTTACCAATTGCTAGGTGATTATCAGAAATCAAATATTCGTTGGATAATTTGTCATTTTTTTCGCCTCTAAATAATGGCGCGGTAGTCGGAGCGGCTGGTAAGTAAACCGCATCGTATTTGGCTAAAATTTTATTAGCGAATTCAACGATTAATCTTCGGCATTTTTGCGCTCGAAGAAATACTTCATTTTGGTTCTCTCTAAACAACGAGTAACTGCCGATGACAAAACGTCGTTTGATCATTTCACAGAACCCTTCAGTGCGAGCTTTTGTCATGACTTCTTCATAGTCTTTTCCCTCAAATCTCGGACCAAATTTTATGCCATCGAGATTGGCGTTATTGCTAGTAGCTTCCGAACAAGCAATCACAATGTATGTAGGATATATTGCTTTGCAGAGCTTAATATCCATTGAAACAAAGTCAACGATGGCTCCCTCTTCTTGGAGAGCTTTTATGCTGCGGTCAAAAGTCGAGATGATATTTTTGTTGCTAATTGATTCATATATTTCTTTGACAATGGCGAGTCTTTTACCCTTTACAGTTGGGCGGATTAATTGAGAGTATTTTTCCACAGGATGAAATGAGGATGAACTGTCTTTTTCATCTCTCCCAGCGAGAGCTTCGAGAACGATGGCCGAATCGCTAACATTTCTAGTGAAAAAAGCCACGTGATCAAGGGAAGTGGCGAAGGGGAAAAGGCCAAATCTGGAGATTCGACCCCATGTTGGTTTCATGCCCACCAAGCCGGCATAGCTAGCGGGTTTCCTGACGCTATCACCTGTGTCTGACCCAATAGAAAAAGGGACAATTCCTGCGGCTACCGAAGCGGCCGATCCGCAGCTCGAACCGCCAACCATATGGGTATGTGTTGGATCCCAGGGATTATAAGTCAAACCTTTGTGACCAGTTGTGCCAGTTCCTCCCATCGCGAGCTCGTCAAGAGTGCACTTTCCAATAAGAACGGCTCCTTGATTAGCCAAGCGAAGGAAAACTTCGCTTGAGAAAACAGGAACGTAGCCATTCAAAACATTGGAAGACGCACAAGTAGGAATATCTTTCGTAGAAAAATTGTCCTTTAAAACATAGGGAATGCCCCAAAGGAGATTGTTCTTTTTGGCAGGGTCAAGGTGAGCAACAAAATCGATTGCTTCTTTCTCGCAAATATACTCAAAAGCATTATTTTGATCATTTTTAGCCTTTTCGATGGCAATTTTAACCAATTCAAGAGGTGTGATTTTCTGATCGATGAGCGCTTGATGAAGGCTCAAGATATCAAGTGATAAGTAATCCATATTAGCCCACCACCTTTGGCAACCTAATCTGGCCTTCGACAACATTGCCCGCATTTCGCAGGGCATCTTCTTGTGAAAGGGGAACACCAGGAAGATCTTCTCTTAAATAGTCAGTGGACACATCAAAAGGGAACGTCATTGGAGAAACCTCATCAACTCCTGGAATTTCCGAAATTAATTCCATCTGGCGGATTATGACATCGAACTCCTCCAATAGAGTGGAGTATTCGGTTTCTTTCATGTCGAACATTAAATTATTAGCAACCTGTTTTAATAGTGGAATATCAACTTTTTTCATAATAAAAAATCCTACTTCAACAGAAGTATTGTATCATAACGATAAAAATATTTTTACCAATTTCTTAATTAAGAAAAACGTTTAAATAAAGTTGAGCAAAATTTAAAGAGCAATGCAGGATTTGAAAAAGAGTTTAAACATAGGCTAAATCTTGACAAAAGTCTCATCAAAAATGCGTCATTTTTTACAATAACAAAGATGCTGAATATATAAAAAATTGAAATATTACTTGAGTGGAATGAGGTTAAAATAGTAAGCAGATGTTTTAAAGTGCTGGCTTACTTAATTAGGGCCTTGAATTCTTCTTCACTTAGCACAGTGATGCCTAAGGAGTTGGCTTTGTCTAGTTTGCTTCCCGCTTCAGCGCCTGCGATTACTACATCAGTGGCTTTAGAAACTGAACCAGTTACTTTAGCACCGAGATTTTCTAACAGTTCAGTAGCCTCTTTCCTGCCGGCAAAAGAAAGGGTTCCTGTCAACACGACAGTCTTTCCTGAGAAAAAGGAATTTGCCGCTTGAGAGTTGGTCGGATGATAATCAAAATTTACTCCATGTTGTTTTAAGGATTGAATAACATTTTGGTTCTCTTCGTTTGCGAACCACTCCACGACAGAATGGGCAACAATTGGACCCACATCAGGAATCTCTAATAAATCTTCTTCGGAAGCTTGCATTAAGGAATCGATGTGGCTAAATTTCTTAGCTAAAGTTTTAGCCATCTTAGCTCCAATTTCTTTAATGCCTAGTCCAAAAAGGATTTTTTCAAAGGAATTATTTTTGGATTTCTCGATTGCTTTTAATAGATTGTCAATAGACTTTGATTGCCATCCATCGAGATTGATAATTTCCTCTCTGTGTTTAAAAAGGCCGTAAATCTCGTCTATTTTATGAAAAAATCCTTGATTAAAAAATTGCTCAACAACCTTTTCTCCTAGGCCTTCAATATCCATTGCATCGCGAGAAGCAAAGTGAATAATTGCTTCCACTTGGCGAGCTTCGCAAGAGCGGTTCAAGCAAAAATGCATCGCATCTTTTTTAATTAATTCAGAACCGCAGACAGGACATTTTTTGATCATCTCGTAAGGATGTTGGGTGCCATCTCTTTTATCGATTAAAACGCGGACGACCTCAGGGATGACGTCTCCAGCTTTTCTTAAGACGACATAATCGCCAATCATCAAATCCTTTTCCACGATGAAATCTTCATTGTGAAGAGTGGCTCTTTGAACAGTGCTTCCAGCCACTCGGACGGGCTCGAGAACGGCATTTGGAGTAACTTTTCCAGTTCTTCCAACGGTGTAGATAATATCGATGAGTTTAGTGATTACTTCTTCGGGAGGGAATTTATACGCGATAGCCCATCTTGGAGTCTTGGCTGTGTAACCGAGCTTATCGTATAGGGCCATATCATCAACTTTGATGACTATACCATCGATGTCGTAGTCTAGCGATGATCTTTTATTGGTGTATTCTTTGACATAATCAATTACTTCGTCAATCCCGTGGCAAATGCGCCTTTCAGAATTAGTTTTAAAGCCAAGTTTGCTGACCATGTTCAAAGCTTCGGAATGATAGCGAACGCCAAAATCTTTGGCATTAACAAAATAATACCAATAAGCATCGAGGCCTCTGGATGCAGCGATTGCACTATCGAGTTGGCGGACGCTTCCCGCGGCAGCATTTCTCGCATTAGCAAATAATGCCTCTTGGTTCTTCTCGCGTTCCTCATTGAGTTTGTGAAGTGATTTTTTAGGCATGAAAACTTCACCGCGAACTTCAAAGTCACCTTCTAGAGAAATATGGGTGGGAATTGATTTAATAGTAATGACATTGGCAGTGACATCTTCGCCTTCCACTCCATCGCCTCTTGTGGCGGCATAAAGCAGCTTTCTATTGTAGACCAAAGACATTCCTAGACCATCTATTTTCATTTCGGTCATGTATGTTATTTTGTCTCCGCCTACGACATCTCGGACTTTTTGATCAAAGTCCCGCAAATCATCTTCATTAAAAGCGTTAGAAAGGGAGAGCATTGAACGCTGATGAATAATTTTTCTAAATTGATCTTGGACCAATCCGCCAACTCTTTGAGTTGGAGAAAGAGGGCTAGCCAACTCTGGATAAGCTTTTTCTAACGCGATTAACTCTTGCATTAGTCGATCGTATTCACTATCGCTGACGCTGGGGTTATCCAAGACGTAATATTCGTAATTATATTTTTCAAGCAATTGAGCTATCTCTTGAGCTCTTTCTTTGGGTGTCATGCTTTGTGGCCTCCTCTAGTGATTGCAGGGTGATTTCCCATCAAAGATTTAATTCCGTGGTCTTCAAATAGAACTTTAATAATGCCATCTCCTTCAAGGCCAATAATTTTTCCTTTTCCAAAAGTTTTGTGAATAACAATATCTCCCTCCGCCCAATTTTCTATATCGTTTGTTGGCTTTAAGAAATCTTGGCGAATCGGTTCATCTTTCGAGAAATCAAGGTTGGGACCATCATCGAATTTATATTCTTTAGGTGCTTTATTAGAGCGGAAGGGATTATAGGTATCGATGCTTTGAGCAACATTGTTTCCTGACTCAGCAAGAAATTGAGAGGGCAAAAGACGACCGCCCAAAACATAAGAATAGTCGGCCGAGAAGGTCAAAAAGAGCTTTTCTTTTGCGCGGGTCATTGCCACATAAGCTAAGCGCCGCTCTTCTTCAAGGCCGCGATAGCCCGATTCAGCCACGGAGCGGGAGTGAGGGAAAACTCCATCATTAAAGCGCACCACAAAGACAATAGGATATTCCAATCCTTTGGCAGTGTGAACGGTCATCATGGTCACAAAATCACCATCGATAACGTCATCTTGCGCGGAATATAAAGAGATATTTTGCAAATATTCGTCAAATGTGGATTCTGGATTAGTTTTTAGGAAGTGCCGGATATCAGCAAAGAGGGCTTTAATATTCTCAATTCGCTCATCGCCATCTTCTTCCTTTAAAATATATTCTTGGTATCCAGTGGACCAAATCATGTCTTCAAGAGTCTTGGAAAAGACCTCATCGTTTTCATTGATTTTTTCGCGAGTTAAATCAATCAGTTCAATCATCGATTTGAGCTTGAACAAGGCTTTTGAGAGGACACTGCTTTTATCTGGGTCTGTCTGCTTGATGTAATCGTATAAGCATTGACTTTCTTGCTCAGCTTCTTCTTTAATCTTGGAGATGGTCATATCCCCAATTCCTCGAGAGGGCACATTGATGATTCTTTCGAAGGCAATATTATCCTTGGTATTAGTAATTAAATGGAAATAAGCTAAAACATCTTTAATTTCTCTTCTTTGATAGAATTTTTGACCGCCATAAATCTTATAGGGTATGCCGCGATTGACAAAAGCGGCTTCAAACTCCATCGTCACGTAGTTGGAGCGATATAAGACAACAATGTCGGAATAATGGCGGTTTTCTCCTTTGACTAGTTTCTGTATTTCGCGAGCGACAAAGTCAGCTTCTCCTTTGGAGGATGGGCCTGAAAAAACCATCACTGCTTCGCCTTTATCTGAGCGGGTGTAAAGATTTTTTGCCACCCTTAGTTTGTTATGGGCAATCAGCTTGTTAGCCGAATCAAGAATATTTTGAGTGCTGCGATAGTTTCTCTCTAAAACAATCGTTTCGACATCAGAAAACTCTTTGATTAAACCTAAGATGATGTCCTGATTAGCTCCTCTCCAGGTGTAGATAGTCTGATCGGGGTCACCGACGACATACAGAGAAGTATCGTTGCTTTTCAATAGCTTAATCATTCGGTATTCAACATCGTTAGTATCCTGAAATTCATCTATTAGAATATGGCTAAATCTTCGCTGCCATTTTTGTCGAATGTCGAGGTAATTTTGTAAGATGTAATTGGTCTTTAAAAGCAAGTCGTCAAAATCGAGAGAGAAACTCTTAGCTTTTTCGTCTTCGTAAGTGGAATAGATCTCCAGACAAGTTTTTTCATCTTCAAAGAATGGCTTAGTAATCTTGATATCGTCAGGATAGAGTTCCTTTAATTTATTCTTTGAAATATAGTTCAGAGCAATGCCGACAATTTTGTCTCCTCGCTTAAAGCCCATATTAGCGACGATATCTTTAATGAGTTTGGTTTGATCATCTTCATCCAAAATAGAAAAAGTGCTGGGAAAACCAAGGACGCGGATTTCACGCCTTAAAAAATTCGCAGCAAAAGAGTGAAATGTTTTAATGGTTAAATCTTTGTTGACTTCAGGAAGCATTTTCACGACCCTTTGTTTCATCTCGTTAGCTACTTTATTGGTAAAAGTAATGGCGAGTATCGACCAAGGCGCGACATTCATCTCAGAAATTAAATAGGCAATTCGATAAGTCAAAACTCTAGTTTTTCCTGATCCCGCACCAGCGATAATACGAACATGCTGAGAATCCGTCTCAACTGCCTTAAGTTGCATTTCATTTAAATCTATTTGGAAATTCATATATTGCTTTGCAATATAATATCATGTTTACCCGCTGATTTCAATTTTTTTCCGGAATTGTTGTTCAATCGAGTTTGTTTGATTTGCAATAATCGGAGATATTTTGAACCCCCAGGATGTTTTCTATCACAAATTTATTTTCTAGGCATAAGAGACTAGGGGTTCCGCCAAACCACATTTGCTCGATGTTATTGGCGCCAATCGTGGCTTGGATGTTGCTGCGAATAGGTATGCCCTCTTGATAGGAAAGCAAATAGATCTTCTTTTTTGATATTGCGACATAATTCAACATTTCATTTTTAAAAAATTCGCAGTAATAACATTCATGACTATAGAAATAAACCAAGTAACAGTCTTCTTTTTGAATGAATACATCGTCCCATTTAATATGAAGGTGGATGAAATCAGAATAGTCGTATGTGCGATTAGCCATCGAATTGTTTTGGCAAGAAATCAACAAGTAAAAACAAAAGCAACAAAGAATCAAAAATCTTCTCATGGTAATATAGATCGCTTTTTCTTCCTTTTTTTACAAAAACGTATACTTAATGCTAAAATAATTTAAATGGCAATTTTCAAAAAAAAGAATACCTTGATTGGAAATATCACTTACATGGCTTTAATGGCCGCTATCAATGTGATTTTTGTATTGCTTGCATCTTGGATTCCGATGCTTCTTCTCTTGTTGGTTTTTATCCTTCCATTGGCGAGTACCATCGTAGCGTATTTTTGTGAAAAAAAATACTTTATTATCTATGCAATTGCAACAGTGATTCTTTGCACCATTTCTAGTTTTTGGGATTTGGGGAATGTAATTTTCTATGTTGTACCATCCATTATCTCTGGGTTGGTATTCGGCCTTCTTTTAGAAAAGAGAGTTCCTCCTATTTTTATCATTTTAAGCGCAGTTTTAACGCAACTTTTGCTTTCTTATTTAGCTATTCCGCTAATTCAATTAATCTATCAAAGAAACATTGTCACTGACTTTGCAACATTATTTGGATTAGAAAATTACACCTATTTGAATTATGTTGAGCACATGTTTGTTTGCGCTCTTGCCATGATTCAACAAACATTGTCATTCATGATCATCAACGAGGAACTTTCCAGGTTTGATGTTAACCCTCATTTTGCTAAAAATGATTCGCTTATTATTGCTTTAGCAACTATATTTTTTATTCTCTTGAGCGCTCTCTTTGCTTGGCTATTCCCCGAAGTATCTTATGTGCCTTTGCTATTTTCTTTGCTTTTGAGCATATATTTAATTGGCATCTCGATCAGCGAAAAAACCCGCTGGGTAACCATCGCAATTCCCATCGCGTTATTTCTTTCATTCTTCCTGTTTTCAATTTTTTATCAGCCAGTCAAGCAAATAACCGATGAGCCATTGGGACTCTTGCTCATTCAATTCTTTCCGCTTTTTATCGCAATTATTGTTTTAATCAATAATTATTTGTTAAAGAAAACAAAGAAAGCTACAATTGAAAATAGGAAATAAAGATGGACAGTATATTTAAGAGTTTCGGAAAAGGATTGCTATATGTTCTAGTGCTACCCTTTTTTCTTTTAGTCATCAGCGGCTACGCGGTCGCTGGAATGCTGGCTTTTATCTTTTTATTTTTTAAATCAATTATTTTATTTTTCTGTGGCAGGTCATTGAATATTGAATTGCCAGAAGATAAAAAGGCGAAACAAATTATTCAAAATGCAATTCCGACAAGCCCTAACCCAGTAATCAATCAGGATGGCGAGGCTCGAAAGGATGATCCCAAGGCCACAATTAATATCAAGGCTTCTAACAGCTCATCTGCTTCTAGTCCAAAATCCGTGGAAGAAGCTTGCTTCGGGCCAAAGGAAGAACCTAAGCCAAAAGAGAATGAAATCGATGACAGTCTATTTTTTGACATGGCGGAAGATGAGCCCTCTATTGATGAAAAAAGAGAACCTCAAAACATCATAACCGAAAAGAAAGAAATGAAAGATGATGGTCTTCAAGCCAAGACTCCTGTCAACCAAAAGGTCGAAGACGACCGTGTTCAAGACATTGTTTCACCCGTAAAATATTCTCCAAAGCAAACCAAGTTTCACGAGATGGATGATGAAATTGGAGAGAACTCAAGCGAGTCAAAAAAGGGTGTCGATATCCATTTTAAGGATTTTTAAATTATGTTTGCGAGTTTAATTAAATTAACTGAATCTGATAAGAGATTGCTCATCGCTATTCTTCTTGTTTTCATCTTGCTTTTCGTCATTATTGGCTTAATTGGCTACTTGATAGTTCGCATTATGAAATGGCAGGGTCGAAGATTGGACAGCGGCGTCTCAGATGTCGTTTATTCCCGAGTGATTACTGACAAAAAAGCTTTTAGTCGATATGCTCATAAAAAGAATTGGATCATCTTTTACAAGGCTGTGAGAATTCCAGTCATTATTATGCTGGTCTCCGGAATTATCTTATTAGTGAGGAATCTTGTCTATCATGACTTTTCTTACGATGTCTTCAACAAGGATGACGGCTTTGCTTCCATTTTATTTTTATGGAATTTTGATAGCACTTCCTTCTCAATCAGCATCAATACATTAAGTGAAGGTAACTTATTCGATATCAATTTTATTCCTCCTGTTTTAGTCCATGAGCCAAAATTTGTTTTAGATGCTTGGGGCAGTTATTTGTTTATTCCCGGCATGGCTGTCGGAGGACTATGGTACCTATGGTGTGTCCAATCTCTCATTTCACGCACCTTGAGAATCAAGAAATTAAGCGAATCAATATTTGACAAGAATCTTGATAATTTCAATCAAAATGCGCAGTTGATGAGCTCGCTAAATGTTGGCCAAAGGCCTTTGAACAGCGACACCAATAAAGACGGTGAAAATAAAAGCCTCGGAAGTTAACCGAGACTTTTTTGTTTTATAAAGCAATGACGATAATCTGATAGACCAGATAAGCAACTAATAGAATATCAAGAATAATAAGCAACCATAAAAAGCGCCTTTTCATACGATTTCGGCGATTGATTTCCTCTTGGGTCATTGGAACATCTTTCTTTTTACGTGCCATAAATTATTAATACTTGATGGTGTTAAATGTGCGAGGATAGGGCTGAACATCGCGAATATTGGACATGCCAGTAACATACATTAACAAGCGATCAAATCCAAGGCCAAAGCCAGCGTGTTTGCATCCACCATAACGGCGGGTATCCAAATACCATTCCAAGCCTTTAGTAAGGCCGAGTTCATCCATTTTATTCTTTAAAACATCATATCTTTCTTCGCGCTGAGAACCACCGACTAGCTCTCCAACAGCGGGGACTAAAAGGTCGCAAGCGGCGACAGTTTTGCCATCGTCGTTTTGGCGCATATAGAAGGCTTTAATCTCTTTGGGGTAGTTGATTAAGAACAGAGGTCCATCGACGACCTTCTCGGTCAGATAACGCTCATGCTCGGATTGCAGATCCATTCCCCAGACAATATTGCTATTCTCAAACACCTGTCCTTCTTGGACGGCTTTCTTCAATAGCTCAACACCTTCGGTGTAAGTCATCACTTGGAATTTAGAATCCAATACGTGATGGAGTCGATCAAATAAAGTCTTGTCAATCATCGTGTTGAAAAATTCCATCTCTGCTGGGCAGGAAACTAAGAGATAGTTAATGCAAAACTTGACGCAATCTTCGATGAGGTTCATGTCGTCTTGCAAATCGGCAAAAGCAATTTCCGGTTCGACCATCCAGAATTCGCTGGCGTGGCGAGTGGTGTTGCTGTGCTCCGCGCGGAAAGCTGGCCCAAAAGTATAGACATCGCGGAAAGCTAAAGCAAAGGGCTCCACATGGAGTTGGCCGGTCACTGTTAAATTAACCTTTTGTCCGTAGAATGAGTTGGGGTCTTTGGTGTCGTGAGTTGTGACATCGAAGACGTTGCCCGCTCCTTCTCCATCGTTGGTGGTAATTAAGGGAGTGTGGACATAGATAAAACCGCGCTCCTGAAAGAATTCGTGAAGAGCCATTGAAAGGACACTCCGAACGCGGAAAATTGCTTGGAAAGTATTGGCTCTCGGTCTGATGTGAGCGATATCGCGCAAAAATTCAAATGAATGCTTTTTCTTTTGCAGAGGATAATCATCAGCAACATCGCCTTCGAGTCGACATTCCGAAACAATAACTTCAAAAGGCTGCTTATTTCCCGGAGTTAAAGAGACATCGCCTTTGACGATGATAGCAGCTCCAGTTTTTAGGCTGGTAAGAACGCTATAATCTTTGCACTCTTTGTTATATACCAATTGAACGTTTTTAAAATAGGTCCCGTCGTTAAATTCGATAAAGCCAATCGAGCCGTTATCTCGATTTGTCTTTACCCAACCTTCCAAAACAATATCTTTAAGTTTGGATCTTTCTTCATCATCACCGCTGACAACAATGTCATATAGTTCAAAATCTGTGATAGTATATGAGTCCATAGTTTCATCCTCCGTAAAATAATTATACAAGAATAAATGATTTAATCATTTTAATTCGTGAATTTATTGAAATTTTCGATTTTCCAGTTTGGGTCCACTCCGAGATCGAGGGGTGCAAACAATTTCATATCGAATAGTCTCTCTGCCACTTTGGCAATCATGGCCGCATTGTCCGTGCAGCACCACATCGGAGGTATATTAATCTTGACGTTTAATAATCCCATTTCTCTCTGCATTTCGCTGCGGAGATAGGAATTGGCAGACACTCCTCCTCCAAGGATAACTTCGTTAACTTGGAATTCTCGCACGGCTTTTTTGGTGCGATCAACGATTGTTCCAATCGCCACATCCTGAAAGGATTTGCACATATTGGGAACATTTACTTTTTCGCCTTTTTGCTCAAGGTTGTGAACGAGATTAATCACATTGGTTTTCAAGCCCGAAAAAGATAGGTCATAGGTGTGCTCGCCTTTTAAAGGGGTGGGCAAGTCATAGGTGTGCTGCCCTTCTTTAGCTAATTTATCGATAGGAATACCACCAGGATATGGTAGTCCAAGCACGCGAGCAACTTTGTCGTAGCATTCGCCAATAGCATCGTCGCGAGTCTCGCCAATAATTTCAAAAGACATGTGTTCCTTCATGAGAACTAGCTCGGTATTTCCTCCGGAAACAACCACTGCTAAAAGGGGGAAAGTAAAGGGCTGAATGTATTCGTTGGCGTAGATGTGACCAACTAAATGATGAACAGGTATCAGGGGTTTCTGATAGAGCATTGCTAAGGTCTTAGCTGCTTGTAACCCAACATGAAGCGCGCCGATTAATCCAGGACCTCTAGTCACCGCAAAAGCATCGACATCTTCGAGTTTGATTTTTGCTCTCTCAACTGCTTCTTTTAAAACCACGCCAATGTTCTCGGCATGGAGTCGAGAAGCTATCTCCGGCATCACACCGCCATATTTGGCGTGAATGTCCGCTTGAGAGGATACGACATTGGATAGCAAAACGCCATTTTTGATAACGGCAATGGCTGTTTCGTCACAGCTGGATTCAATTGCTAAGATCAGCGCCATAATTTCCTATCTCCAATAGCATGTACAATGCATCTTCTCCATTATCATAATAATGTGGTTTAATCACCACTTCGTGAAAGCCATGTTTTTTATAAAAAGCGATAGCCTTAGAATTTGAAACGCGAACCTCTAATGTCAAGGTGAGCACTTGCTTGGCTGCACAATCATTGATGATTTCATCCATCATGGCGGAGCCAAGATCATGCCTTTGCATCTCCGGGTGAACAGCGATCTTGCAGATTGTCGCGGAATCAAATGTCTGCCAGTAATCGCAGTATCCCATCACTGATTTCAATCCTTGAGATTCCATTTCCAGCTCAATAACCCAGAGATTGCTGACGGGGTTTTCTTTTAATTCGTAGCGAAAATCTTTTTCTTTCCACGGAGCGATAAAAGTTAAATTTTCGATTTCCACGATGGCAGGCAAATCTTCTTCAGTAGCCGGCCTAACAGTAACGTTTAAATAATCCATACTAATCTCTCATATAAACCGGTACGACGCTCAAAGGATTGTCGGCTTTTTTTAAAAAGTCCCGCAAATCAAACATTTCCTGCGCGATATTAGATTTAATGCCATCAATTTTCAAATATTTCGTGTCGCCGCAAATACGGTAGTTTGGGTGAGCTGAAATATATTCATGGACTTGTTCATTGGTCATTATTTGATCTTTGAGAAGGCATTTATCACTTTGATAAACGCCGACGAAAGATCGATTGCTCCTCGCGTTAATCAAGCAAATTGAAGGAGCGCTTTTATCTTTGAGGACATGGAGTGAACTAACAGTATATAAATCGATTGATAAGGCGGTTGCCATCGTCTTAGCAATTGTCAGAGCAATTCGCACGCCAGTGTATGAACCCGGTCCAATGGAGACGATAACTTTAGCGATATCATCTCTAGTAACATTGTGCTTTTTCAATAGAGCATCTATTTCGGGAATCATGTGTTCCGATTGCGATTGCCACGATTCGTAAGAGACGGAATCAATGAGGCGTTTTTCATCCGCTATTCCCACAGTTAAAGAAGTATTAGAAGAGTCTAAAAGAATGGTGTATTTCATAATTCAATTTTTTGCAATAAGTCTTTTCTTCCTTTAAAGGAAAAAGAGCGATTCTCTCCTCCAAGATTCTTTATTTCGATTTCCAGCAAATCAGCAGGCAATAATTTTTTGATGTATTGCGGCCATTCGATAACGGTTATCCCGCTTTCATAGCCGATGTATTCATCGAGGCCAATATCCGTATTGATATCTTCCAAGCGATAGGCATCGATGTGAATGAGAGGCCTTTTCCCTTGAAAATAGACCTTCATGATATTGAAGGTCGGAGATTGAACAATATCTTTGATCTGCAATCCCCGAGCGATGCCGCGAACCAGAGTGGTTTTGCCAGCCCCTAAATCTCCAGTGAGGGCTAAAGTGGTGCCATCAGGCAGCAAAGAAGCGAGCCGTTCTCCCAACTCAATGGTCTTTTCGGCATGGTGAGTAATGATATTCAAAATCATAGTAATTATTCTTTCTTAACATTCATCTCGAGAAATTGGTTGTAGTAATCTTTTACCGCTTTCTCGTCAAATGGGAAATCGCGATTTTTCATGCGATCCACAACATTTTGCATCGTGTATTTCAATATCATATCGAGCTCGTCATCATAGCCGAAAGAGTCGCGATGATGGGCGTATTCTTTTTCGTCGAGAACGCGAACTTCCCCATTGGGAAATAGCTTAGCATCTAAATCATAGTCAATATACTTTATAATGTCGTTATCCACTAATGAAGGCGATGCAATATTGCAGTAAAAGCAAACTCCATCTTCTTTGATCATGCAGATGACATTCCACCATTCTCTTTTGGAAAAAATGGTGATGGCGGGCTCTTTGGTAAACCAGCTTCGACCATTATTCTCCACCACTTTGGCACGCCGAGAGGCAACGATGAGAAAATCGTGATTGTTGTCTAAAACAAAACCACGATCCCAACAGCGATGAAGATTGCCGTTGTGCTTGTAGCACTGTATGCCTAACCAACGTCCCACAATACTCATGAATACTACTTAGCAATTTCCGCTAAGGCCTCCATAAATACGAGCAGTTCTTTTTGAAATTGTTTCACTCCCTCAGGATTGAATGCTTTATCGACAGGCAATTCATTCACTAAATCGTCATAGCTTAGATATAAAGCGGTATGACCAGCCCAGACGGAAAAGATGGCATTGAGGAGGTGCTTTTCCACGCTGATGGCTTTTACTTTGGAGAGAAATTTTGTCCCGAATACATCTTTGGCATTTGCACCTTTAGGACCATAGATTAAAAAGTTTTCAGTTTCTTCGAGGGCCTCAAGGTCATCGAGAGCGGTCGGCAAATCAATATTGTCTTTGCTCTTGGCGAGAAAGAGAAATCTCCCTTCAAAATTCAGGGAATTAACCATGTTAATATATTTGCCCACAAAGGCGGTTTTTCTCTGCCTTCCAGCGCCAGTAAATAAAGCGCACTCGCACATCTTGAAAAAGTGATTATCATATGATCCCTTGACAAGGTTGCGAGAGATTGAGTTAGTTAATCCGACATAGACACCATCGGAAAATACGTCGCCTAATTCCAACTTTTCTTTTGGATAATAAACGATGTTGGTAAATTTGCTATCCGCGAAGCTAACTTTGTTGATGGCGGTTGATGCTTTGACAACATATCCTTGAAAGTCAGGGCGATCAACGCGGCGATTCAAGATGAAAAATACACCGATTACTACCACGGCCACGCCGAGCAATGACCAGGCAATGATATTAGTGACAGTTTTTGAAAATGATAAGAGGATCAGCCCAGCAATTGAGCATGCGACAATAATGCCCATCGAAATGGATGAGCGAAGTTTTGAGCGCTTCACTGATTGAATGATTTCTTTTCGGTATTCATCAATTGCTTCCCAGTAGGGAGCATCGTTTTCCGATGGCTTTTCAATGTTGATCGGATTGTCGTTTATAGCTACTGATCCATTGATGGTTGCCTTTGCTTCGGCAATTGGCTCACTGCTATTTTCAGAGTTTTTTGTTTCTTCTTCGTTTGATGTATCTTTTTCTAGTTCCATGTTAAAACCTCATTGCAATTTAATATAACATATTATGTTAACAAACAAAATAAAGCTTTATGGAAATATAGGGGTGACAATTTGCTTATTTTGTCTTTTTATCAGCGAGCATAGAAATTCCTAAGCCGATAATCAAACAAAAAATAACAAATAGAGATATAGAGTGATAAAAAGATGCTTTCTCGATCAGTTTGTTGATAAAAACGGAGAGATAAAAGCAAGCTCCGACCAAGCCAATTAAACCCACCATCGCTCCATCAAAATAGCGGTTTTCTACCCGCTTTAAACTGTTAACAATGCGAACTAATCCGATGAAAAAAAGAACGAGGAAGAGAATGGCCCACATGAAATAATCTTTGTTCCCGTAGGCGATGGAAAATCCAAATCCATCTGCCTCAAAGCTTTTAATTGCGGAGGCGATATAAACAGATGCGCAAATCAGAAAGCCGACCAAGCCAATTAACACAATAAAAATATTAGTCTTTTTCATATGGTTTCTCGTCAGTCCTTTTCGCCATTTTTTGGAAGGAAAATAAAGGTTGTGCTGCGAAGAATAAACGGCCATTTTTTGGCGATTAAAAACATGAGCACCACGCATACAGCAATCGATGGGAGCATATATGCTCCGTTATAGACAAAAGAATATAAAAAACCATTAGAAAAGCCCCACACAAAACTCGCGGGATCATTCCAAAATAGAATTCCGGAAAAATAATGCGAAGAAAACTTTAGCAATCCGCCTAGCAAACAGCCAGCAATTAACCAGCCAATTTTAATGTCTTTATCAACGGGAATCGCCACTTTTCGAAACAGGCCAGCAATTCCGACAAGAGCGTACACAATGACATAATCAAACAAGACCTGCGCTAATGCGATATACCAACTAGAAGCAATGACATAAAAGCCATCAGCAAGATCCAGAAGTCCCATAATCAAGCCAGTTAAAACGCCGGCCAGAGTGCCGCGGCGAAATGAGATGATTAAAACGCATATCATGGCAATTCCAATTGAACCACCGTTGACAAAAAGCGGAGCAGAATAGGCTCCAGCAATCGCATCGAGAACAAAGCCGATTGCCGCAAAAACGGCAATTTCTGCCATCGTTCGAATATTGAATACTGATTTCATAAAACCCTCCATAAAAGAAAATCCACTTGGCAAAACCAGTGGATGTCTAAATAAAGAGTCCTACGCTAGCATTGCCTAGATCAGGTTAAGGGTCGTTATTTCTAACCTCTCAGCCCTTTCGAGCTCCCCTGTTCATTACGAACGACTTCATTTTATAAAGGTGACTTAAGAAAAGCAACATCATCCTTGCTTTGGACGACAATGCAAGAACCGTCTTCGAGAAAAAGTGTTCCACTCTCACTCGATAGTTCATTGGAAATGCAGAGGGTGTCATTTTCCAAAAGAAGATAATGGTCGAGATTATATTTAAAGCCTCTCAAGGTAATATGAGATTTTTCAAGAGCAAAAAAGGAAAAGAAACGATAATCACTAGTCAAAAAATCAGCTGTTGCCGGGGCGTCATAGCGAGAAATATATGAATAATCATCTTGAATGACCACTCTTTTGTCTAGTTTTAATAGGTTAATATTTGCTAAGAAATGTTCAATTCTTAATCCTTGAATTCCGCCTAATATGACAATTCTATTAGCGGGACCGTTTAAAAGCTTATAGGCGTAAAAAGTATCAGTGACATCTTTTATGGGATCAAGCTGAACGAAGTTTTTGACTGATTTCTTAACAAATTCAATCTCCTTCTTGTTCAAGGAATCAAAGTCTCCAATTGCATAGTCTATTTGAAGCTTTGATTTAACGGCAAGATAAGCGCCTTTGTCAACGCCGACAATTAGGCAATCTTTCTCAAAGGCATATTTTTTTAAGTTGATTGAATTTCCAATAATTAGATATAAAATCATTGCATATTGCCTCTTTCTGGTATCCATTTAATCGGATTAGTTTGGTTCTTTATTAAGTAATCGTTTGCTAAAGCAAAGTGATTGTTGCCGAACCATCCGCCGTGATTGGCAGCCAAAGGAGACGGATGAATGCATTCTAATATCAGGTGGGTGGGATTACGAAGAAATTGCTTTAGCTTTCTTGCCGGGCCTCCCCAAAGCATGAAGACAATTGGCTGGGGTTGGTGATCAATAGCTTCTAAAACATCTTTCAAGAATAGCTGATATTCCGGAATGTTATGGCTGAGAGCTTGATGAGCGCGAACGGATAAGATGGAGTTTAATAACAGTACTCCTTGTTTGGCTAAATAGGTTAAGTCGCCACATGTCATGTCAAGTTCAGTTCTATATTCGTTTTCTATTTCTTTGTAAATATTTATCAAAGACGGAGGAACTCTAATTCCTTTTGGAACACTGAAGGATAAACCCATTGCTTGTTCTGGCTCGTGATAGGGATCTTGCCCGATAATCACTACCTTTACATTTTCGAGAGGAGTCAGATTAAAAGCATTGAATAAAAGCTTCCTGGGAGGGTAGCAAGTGTAAGCGCTGTATTCTTTGTCGAGAAATTGATTTAATGCCTTGCTGTATTCTTTTTTCTTAACTTCTTGAAAAAATTGATTCCAAGTCTCTGGGTAATTAAACATATTAAAATGATAACATTTTTAAATCTCACAAAAAAGAAGCATAATAGTAGATATCTATGAGAGTCCTATTTGTTTTTAATCATCCCGCTCCCTACAAAGTTAATTTATTTAACGAATTGGCTAAATCAGTGGATTTGCACGTTATTTTTGAACGAGAAAAGGCCAATGATCGGCCTGATTCTTTTTACTCCCAGAACATTTTTAACTTCCGACATGACTTCCTCAAAAGAGGGTCTTTTTCTAAGGAAAATTCTAATACAGGGGAATTGAAAGCCTTCATCGCGAGAAATTATCAAAACTACGACCTGATAATAATGAATGGCTACAGCACGCTGACAGAGATGCGGACCATTCGCTACATGAATAAAAATCACCTTCCCTACATTTTCTATATCAATGGAGGAGTGGTTAAAAAAGAGAATTTTCTGACGCGCAAAATCAAGAAGTATTTTATCGGCTCCGCTTACAAGTATTTATCCCCTTGCTTAGAGGCTGATGAGTATCTGCGACATTACGGAGCGAATCCAATCGATATTTACCATTACCCTTACAGCACTTTTTTTGATAAAGATGTCTTGGCGTCTCCTTTATCGCCTCAAGAAAAACAAACCATTCAAAAAACTTATAATCTCCCGTCTTCTCCTCTGTTTGTTACCGCCGGGCAATTCATTGAAAGAAAGAATAATTTGTTGTTGATCTCACTATTTAAAGATCGCCCAGAGAATCTTCTTTTAATTGGCAGTGGACCGCTAGAGGGAAAATATCTTCAATATATCAAAGAGAATGACTTAAAAAATGTTTTCGTGAGAAAATTTCTTCCTCACGATGAACTTTTTAAGATATTAAAAGGATGCGACTGCTTTGTGACATTGTCAAAAGAAGACATCTATGGGCACACCACTAACGAAGCTATGGCTAATGGGTTGCCTGTCATCTCTTCGGACTGCGTGGTCAGCTCTCGTCATCTGATCAAAAATGGATCAAATGGTTTTTTAGTTTCCCTTGATGACAAAGAGGGAATTATCAATGCAATTGATTCAATAGATGATAAAATGAGCGGACAAGCCATCAAAACTGCTCGCGAAAACACAATTGAAAAAACTGCCAAAGCCCACATAGAGATATTCAAAGAGGTTCTAAAATGCAAATAATATATTTCACTACTTCTATTCACGAGAGCGATTATCCAGAGTTTCAAAAAAACTGGAAAGTCTCCCTCAATCCATCCAACCAAAATTTTCACAATAAGCTAATTCGTTCCCTTGGAAAAATTGCTACTGTCGAAGTTTTTTCGCTTCGTCCATTTTCCAGATCTCGCTGTCGGATTAAAAAGCTCAAAGCGAATTCAAAAATAGCGGGAACCATTACCTACCACTACTTAGAAGTGTCAATCAATCCCTTATTCCGCTATACTTCGTTTTTAATGCAGAGCAGGAAATTGCTTAAAGGCGTCGAAAATCTCAATATGGATGATGCCATTATTATGGCCGATACCATCAATCCAAAAACAATTAAAGTCGCTAATTCAATCGGCAAAAAGTATTCGATACCAGTGATCGGAATCTGCACTGATTCACCTTCAAATATCACTGGCACGAAACGTTCCTACACCGTCAATCTATTAAACCAATCGAAAAACCTTGATGGCTATATCGCTCTCACCAAATCTCTAGGGGAGTTATTTAATGTTCACAATAAGCCGAGTTTAGTCTTTGAAGGGCTGGTGGAAGATCGACCCTTTTTAGAAAAAAGTAATGATCGCTCCTATTTCTTTTTTGGTGGAGCCCTGCTTCCTCGCTACGGAATTTACGAATTAATCAATGCTTTTAAGAAAATTCAAAACTGCGATGTGGAACTTTTGATATGCGGCCATCATTTTGATTTGAAAGAGTTACATGAGAGCATCAAAGATGATAAGCGAATTAGCTTCCTTGGTATCTTGACAGTTGAAGATGTATTGAGATACGAGGCTGGGGCTATCGCCAATATCAACCCTCGTCCATTTTCAGAAGATCTTGATCGATTTTCCATTCCCAGCAAGACTCTTGAATATTTGTATAGCGGTAGACCCACTATCTCAGTTAGAAACACTATCCTTCAACAGCATTTTTCCGATGATGCAATATGGTGCAAATCCGCAAGCGAAAAAGACTTGCAATACTGCATGGAAAAGGTCTTGTCCATGAGCGAAGAAGAGAGAGTTGCTATCGGCAAAAAGGCTCAACAAAAAGTTATCGAGCTATATTCTTTAAACAGTATAAGTGAAATAATTAAGTCGTTTTTAGCGGGCTTTTCGAATTAATTCCGCTTCAATTGCACGAGTGACATTTTCTAAAGAAAAGTTTTTTAAATAGAAGGCAAGGTTGTTATCGCCGAGCCTTTTTCTTTCGCTTTCGGAGAGCGATTTAAAAGCTTTGATGGATGCCGCGAGAGACTCGGCGTCTTGCTTCGCAGAAAAAACGCCGCCATCAGCCTTGCTCAAGGCTTGTTTTCCATCGCCTTCTAGCACTGCGATAATCGGCTTGGCAAAAGCCATGGCCATCGCTAATTTGTTGGGAATAGTTTTCCCAACATATCCTTCGTCTTTTAAAGATACATAGATTGCATCTGCGCCCTTGAGATAAGCGCTCGATCTGGAGGCTGGCATTGGCCCATGGTAGATCAAGGTATCTTCGAGATGATATTCAGAAATTTTCTTTTTGAGATAATCGGTCATCGGGCCCATTCCAATGACATGAAAGCGAACCTTTTCATCTTTCAACTGCCGCATCGCTTCGGGAATAAGAGGAATTAGCTGGATTTTTCCGAGATTACCACAGTAAAGAATATTCAAATACTGCGAATCAAAAGCGAATTCTTTTGTGGTGCTGTTCTCGACAAAACTGGGTTGGGGAATATATTTATATTCCAAATTAGAAAGGCCAAGAATTTGCTGGAAATATTTTTCAAAAGAAGGAGAGCCGAGCAAGACTTCATCAGCTTGAGAGTAGAGAGACTTTGACCAGCTATATAAAAAGCGATAGGCTAAAGATTTTTTTGGCACAGCGCGAGTAATCAAAACTGATTCCGGCCACAAGTCAACACAGTGGACAACATGAGGAACGTGATGCTTCTTTTTATAGAGGTTGCCAGCGGCGAGAATTGTCACTGGTGACAAGGACATCGAATAGACAATATCATATTCCTTTTTGCATCTCCTAATCCAGCGCTTGGAATTGCTCCAGAAAGATAGGTAATTGACAATGATTGATAGGCGAGATTTTTTTCTCGCTTTGAGGGGTACGCGAAAAACATTGACTCCCTCGATGACTTCTTCTCGAATGTGGCGATATGCTGGAATTATCTCCCCATAGCCATAGTTTGGTAGTCCCGTCAGCACATCGACTTGGTGGCCAAAAGAAACTAATTGGGAGGCTATTTTTGATATCACGAAATTTTCCGGATAATAATATTGGCAGACAATCAATATTTTCATGTCACTATTATAAACAAAATCTAATTTTATTTACATAACAGCCTTTGTTTTGTTTTATTGCCATGTTTTATTTCTCAACTCAAGTTTGTATAATAAACTCAATGAAAAATAATATTCGCATCAATGTAATCGTCAATATTATCAGAACCGTTGTTCTGACTTTCTTATCTTTTATTACTTTCCCATGGGTTTGCCGCTACCTCGGCGATTCCAGCTTGGGATTATATACATGGGTGAACACTTTCGTCGCCTATTTTTTGATCCTTGCCAAGATTGGCATTCCTAATTTAGCCGTTCGTGAATGCGTCAAGGTCCGCGACGACAAAGCAAAGCTTTCTAACAAAGTTCAGACCTTTTTTATACTCCAATTGATCAGCACTGTCTTATCTTTTGGCTTCATGGCTACCCTCGTCTTTTCCATTCCGGCGCTGAGAGATTCGCAAGCCTTAGCGTTCATCCTTGCCATAAACTTTTTAGCAGGAGCCTTCTCTTTCGAATGGGTTTTTATCGCTTTAGAAAAGCAATTCTATATGTCCGTTCGAAGCATTGTGGCTTTGACGATTGCGGCTGTGTTGATTATCGCTTTCATCCGAACACCAGATGATTACTTAATCTATTCTCTTCTGACCATCTCAGTCACAGTGATAACGACGGTGGCTAATTTATATTATGTCCGCCGCTACATATCCTTTAAAAAGACCATGCCCTATAGCTTTAAAGAATACGGTAAGCCACTGCTGATTCTATGCACTTTGACTTTGCTGCTTTCTTTTTACAATCAAACCGATACCTTCATTCTTGGCTTCATCGATCCTTCCAAAAAGGAAGTGGCTAGCTACTCTGTAGGCATGAAAGGAATCGATGTGATTATCGGCATCATCACCTCGCTTTCGACGGTCTTTATACCCCGGAGTGCTTTCTATTATCAAAAGGACGATAAAAGATTCTTCAATAATCTCACTAAATATTCGATGAACATCGCTATGTTCGTAATCTTCCCCGCCATCGTGACCATGAGCATTTTTGCTTACCCCATCTGCAGTTTGATTTCCGGAACATTTGATTACAGTGATCCTGCAAGCGGCTATTTGAATGCTCCAATCGTGCTGATGACTCTCTCATCTGTCATGCTCACCTATTCGTTTGCGAATATTATCTATGGGCAAGTTCTATTGCCAATGAAAAAAGAAAAATACTATTTGATTGCCATGGGAGTCGGCACCATCGTCAATGGTGTTCTTTCAGTAATCCTAGGCAAATATGTTTTTCCTACCAACGCAGCTATCGGAGTGGCTATCGGGACATCAGCCACTGATTTAGCGATTATAATCTTCCTAGTTGCCGCCTCTTGGAAATGGGTCAAAAAAGCTATTTTCAATCAGAATACAGTTAAATTGCTCGTTGCGAGCATCGCAGTCGTAATCGCCAGCGTTGGCTTAAAGTTTTTGGTCGAATATCTCTGCCAGCAAAACGCCGTCTCTACGGAGAATATGTTTATAATCGAGCTGGCAGGAATTGTGTTAGTTGATGCGATAATCTACATCGGCTTATTGAGATTGATGAAAGAAGATTTAGTCTATTCTTTTGTAAAGCATCGAAGAAGTGAAGCTGTGGAGGAATAATATGCCTAATCCAAATCTGCATGAAAATAAATTTAAAAGAGCATTAGTCTCTCCTTTTCGCAACATCATCAAATTGATGAGCAAAAAATGGTATGTCTCTTTTCAATATCAGTACATCACTCATCATAAGCTGAATTTGAAAAATCCTGTCCGCTATACCGAGAAACTGCAATATCTCCGCCTCTTCGCTTATCCAAAAGATCCGCTAGTCATTCAATGCGCTGGCCGCGTCGGGGTCAGAGATTATGTCAAGAGCCGAGGATTCTGTGACAAGATCATCCCCATCTATGGAATCTTTGATCGCTTTGACGACATCGACTTCAATTCGCTGCCAAATCAATTCGTCATGAAATGCTCTCATGGATGCGCTTTCAACTATATCTGCCGCGATAAAAATAACATTAATATCCCTGCGCTCAGAAATCTATTTACCCAGTGGTTAAGAACCAATTATGGGAAGAAGACTGTCGAGATGCATTATTCGCCAATTAAACCCCAGATTATCATCGAGGAATATTTGATGGAAGAAGGACAACCCTTGCCTGTCGAATACAAAATTCATGTCTTCAATGGTCACGCCAAATACATGTACGTTGTCACTGGCAGAGGCAAAGATATACGCTATAACAATTATTACATTGACTGGATCCCTTTTGATGGCGCTCAGTTCAATGGTTGGAAAAAAACCGATTACCCATTGAGAAAACCAGATCATTGGGATGATATGATAGCCATGGCAGAAATTCTCGCTCAGCCTTTCCCTTTCGTGCGGGTCGATCTCTATAACATCCGCGGCAAAATATATTTTTCCGAGATGACTTTTACGCCAGCAAAAGGCACTCTCATCTTCGATGATGATAAGGCTGATTTCGAGATTGGGAAATGGTTAGATATCTCTTCTAAAATTAATGCCAAATAGAAGTGGGAAATAGCACTTCGTATAAAAGAACGGAGTGTTGAATAGGCCCGCCATAGAGGTGGCGGCTAGATTCATTGCTATTGAAGTAAGCATTGGTCGCATTGCTTTCATTTTTTGCTGTAATCTGAGCATTGATGTTATCGAGATAAGCATCAGTGTAAGTGTATTCGATAGAAATTCCCGCGCAGCGATCGAGAGAAGGAACGCTGTGGCCAATTTCAAAGCCAAAGAGAATATAGTTTGCTCTGGTCAATGGATCCTCGCTTCCATTAGATGGAATATCGGCTATTTCATAGCTGACAGGTACGCGCTCATATCCATGCGCATTTTTTAAATAAAAGTTAATAGTGAGATTAATGCCACAGTCGTGAACGAGGGAGCCGACATTGCTGCCATTCCACCATTTGGAAATATCAATCTCGACATCCTGGCCATCGACATCTACAATCCGGCGATATTCAATAGAGGTCTTAAAGCTGATGGCGAAATAAGTAGAGGAATATAGCTCCTTGGAAAATGTTCTCCCAAAGCCGCTTGTGTCGATTTGAACGCGAGCTTTTTCATAGTCGCCATCGCAGAATAATTGCCCATCAAAAAGCTTCGACATATACCCGTAGCGGAAAGAGTCGTTGATATCACTTAAATTATTGTTTGGGCCATAGGGATATAAGTCCTCGCCGGTGATTTCCTCAGTAAAATCATTGATGTAGACATAGTCATCATGTCTTGGCTCGACAAGATTAAAGTTGTCCTCACCAAATTTTGTGAATACATAATCTGTCGCTTTATCCAAAACGATGGTTTCTGGATTGGAATTGGTGATCTTATTTTTGCTTCCTTTGTAGTTGATGTCGTCATCCCATACCTTGTAGTAATTATCCGCAAAATTAGGGGAATTATAAGAGTCACCATAATACAATTCATTGAGAGAATAACCGCAAGCGGTTAGGCCAAATACCATGACCAAGAGAAGGCTTTTACAGAGAAATCGTTTCATTTTCATCGGCTCCTTCCTTATTTGCGGTTGGTTTAGCTTCTGGAGCAATCGGCTCCGATAATACAGCTGCTTTAGCTGTGCTGGAAGATTGATATATCGCATACGACAATAAAAATAGAGCGATTAGGAATGGCCCAGATAGATAGATGGGCATCAAGAACTTCGAGAAAATTAAAGGAGAGGCATCATAGTTAATAAAACTGTAAGCAAAGAAGCAGAGTATAAAGGCCACGACCATTGCCTTATCTTTCATGTTATCGCTGCTTTCACGGTAGTATTTGAGCAGGCGACGAACTCCCACAAAGAGGAAGAAAATAAAGAAGAAAAAGCCAAAGACTCCGGAGGTCATGAAATTGTCAAAAAACCAAGAGTTTGATGGTGAGACCTCAGTGGCAGTGAAGCCAAAGAGCCATATGAAATTCCCGTTGGTATCAGTCGTCAATAGTTGGTTGAGTATCTTATTGTACTTATCCACTAGTCCGTTGGCAGTGAATATGCGATTAAGGAGACTGTTGCCAGCGATGAAATCGTGGACAATCTTAAAGATACCACCACCATTTTCAAGGGAGTTGAAAAACATGACGATAAAGCCTATCGCAAACAATGATGCGAAAACAATAGCGACAATCTTTAATACTTTCCCCTTCCAATGGAGTTTGGAGAAGAGCAAGACTAAGAGAACTAGGATAAACAGCAGGACATCAGAGATGATTGTCATTTTTGACACGGTGGTCAACAAGGCAATAAATCCTAAAATGGTATAGCCCAAATAGAGGGAGAAAACTGTTTTATTTTGCTTAAACTTTAAGAAGAACAAAGGGATGATGGCGGTGATTAACAGGGAAGGGAACAAAGAAAAATATTCGAGAGAAACTTCGCTGATAGAAAAGCCCAATAAAGCGAAGGCCATCTGCGAAATCGGGACTTCGCTGATCGCTCCATCATAGAAAATATATCGCCCGCGATAAATCAAAGTGTAGAAAGGCGTGAATTCGAGCATCGTGGC
The DNA here is from genome assembly GCA_035353055.1 of Bacilli bacterium. Lineage (GTDB taxonomy): Bacteria > Bacillota_I > Bacilli_A > RFN20 > CAG-826 > JAAYDH01. Next base: position 4,407 of record DAOPYW010000014.1, on the reverse strand, counting down.
TAAAAGATTAATCAAGGTGAGCACCGCCAGGGCTGAATAGATAACAAGCATAGCTTTGCTTATGCTAAATGCTTTGATGGAGCTGACGAAATATCCGCATGCCGCAAAGCAAGTCATGGCGATGGGTATAAAAAAGCCATAGCCATTTAGCGCGAAGGCAGGATCCTGAGTGAAAACGCTGAGAGCGCTCAACAATCCGAAGACAAAAATTGGAAATAAGAAGAAGGCGTAGGTGGCTAAGCCATCCTTATTAATCTGGCGAAAAGTCACCAAAAGTAAAAACGCTAATAAAACGATGCTTAAAATACTGTATAGAATGTAAGAGGTTCCTAGAGAAAAAGCGATGAACGCCAAAACCTCAAGAGTGAAAAAAACTACGACATTTGCAAAGGCCGAAAAATTAATTTTTCTTTTTGAAGAAGTTTTCACCGCATCGTTCATATGCTTTATTTTAACCACTTGCCACTTTTAAATAAAGAAAAACGAGTGGCAAACACTCGTCTAGTAACAAAATGAGTTAAAGTCTGGAATTAATCTTCTGCTTCAAAGAAGAGATCTTCGTTTTCTAAAAGGGAATCAGGAAATTCTTCAGCTTGATACATCGCTTCAACAATTTGCAATTCTTCGTTTTCGATGGAATCGGCATTGCTCTTTGTTTTTGGACCAAAATACATAAAAGTCCCTCCCTTTTTTGCTTATAGAAATGATTATCTTAGCGGCTCTTTCTTTGACGAAATTAGCCTATCACATTCAAGTTATTATCGCCAAGAAAATAACACGATGGTTTTGACACTGTCCAAATTATCGATTTTAATATTTGATTAGTGAGCAAAAAATTGCTATAAAGGCAAATAATTATTTTATAATAATTCATTTTTGGTTAAGATATAGCCATGAGCGATATAGAGACAACTACCAAGCTAATAGCGGATAATCTTAGTTACTATCGAAAAAAAGCAGGTTTGACTCAGCTTCAACTAGCTGAGCGTTTTAACTATTCCGACAAATCTGTTTCCAAATGGGAAAGAGGCGAAAGCATCCCCGACACATTAGTGATGAAGGCCCTCGCTGACTTCTATGGCATCACTATCGATGACTTCTTCCGCGAAGACAAAGTGATGACCACCAAGCAGGTAAGAGCCAAAAAAAGAATGTTCATCATCCTGCTCTCAGTGGGCTTAGTCTGGTTGATCGCCGCTTCCATGTTCTTGTTCTGCGCGATTGTTTTTAAAGATTTTCCCCATTCATGGCTCTGCTTTATATACGCTTTGATTCCCAGCTTTATTTTATTGGTCGTTTGGACGTCCATTTATCATATTCGGCTCGGTCTTCTCTTATCGGTCAGCGGGTTGATTTGGACTTCCGCTCTCGCGATATTCCTATCTTTTTTCCTGATGATGCCTTTCCCTAATTCCTATCTGATATTTGTGATCGGAATACCCCTGCAGATCTTAGCCATCCTTTGGTACTTCTTAAGAAAGACAATTAAAGAGCATAAAAAAACATTGGAGTAGAGGCTTGCTGATAGCGCTGATCCCCAATGTTTTTATTTTTACTTCTTTTTAGCTGGCTTGACAGGTTTTTCTTTCTTCTTATTTTTAACTTGCTTTTTTTCGCCATCATTGATGTAGAGAATGCCGAGAGTCTTTGGCCCACAGTGGCTGGTGATAGTCGCTCCGGCGACAGTCTCGTAAATAACTTTGAAGCCTCTTTCGTACAGAGCTTTTTTTGCTTCGTCAATCATATCAGGAGAGGCGTGCGAATGGGTGACAAAACCCACTGTTAGATCAGGAGAATCAAATTCCTCGAGAATATCTTTGCAGTAGTCGCGAACGACAGCGCTGTTGCGGCCAATAAACTTCTTGCCAGGAATCAATTTTCCTTCTTTGACAATAATCTCTGGCTTTAGCCGAAGGAGATTAGCGCCGAATCTTTGAAAGGAAGTGCAGCGACCGCCTTTGTAGAGGTATTCAATGGTGTTGACCACAAAGCTGGCTTGAACTTTAGATTTGCGAGCTTCGACTTTCGCGGCGATTTGGGCGGCAGTCATTTTTCCTTCGCTAATCAGCATCGAAGCATAGATGGCCAATAGAGCAATGCCGGTTGACAGCGATTCGGAATCGATGACAAAGACATCTTTCATCCCTGCGGCAACATTTTTAGCGTTTTGGACGGAAGAGGAGATTTTTCCTCCCAGAGAAATGTGAATAATCGCATCGTAATCTTTTTTCAGTTTGCTGAAATGCACTTCGTAGGCATATTCATTGATGGCGCTGGTGCGAGGCAAAATGTTGTATTTCGCCACAAAATCAAAAATTTCTTGGGGGGTGATCTTTCCATCTTCATCAGTCCTCTCGCCAAGCGTCACTTGGAAGGGAACGATGTGGATTTGATATTTCTCAATCAGTTCAGGGGTTAAGTCAATAGTAGTCTCAGCGGAAAGGGCAATTTTCATCATCATTTTTTCCTTTCATTAATGGTATATATTCTAAACAGGTATTAGTCGTGAAGAGGGGCATTCCGTTGTTGGATTGGTCTTTCGTATTTTATCATTATAGAAAATAAATACAAGCCAATTGCTTTTGAAAAATGCTCAAAAGAGTAACTTATTTTAAATAAATAAAAAAACATTTCCTAAGGAAATGCATTTTTTGGTCTGGTGGAACTGCGGGAGATCTGCCCTCCCGGTCCAACGACCGCTTTTCAATAACGCTTACAGTTTAGTTAATATTAGTTTTTGACACGTCTTTGCATATCAACCGACTAGTACGTGCGAGATTTTCTAAATTTCATAACCGATTAACAAATCCACTTTCGATTACTATCCTTTTGTTATGGCACCCTGTCTGAGCGTGAAAGGCTAAAACCTCAGGGGGTGCTCTGTTCGACCTAAAGAGGCCGAAACCCTAAATCGGGAGTCGCAATTAAGCGGCTAAGCAGAGAGATTGAGAGCGAGGTGCTCTCATATAACTGTTGTCAGTTATTGTTTTTTTGGTGATTACGTCACCGCTCGACTGCAGTTAAAGCCTAGCGTATCGCTGTCGAAACTATATCAGTCCCAGGATGCTTTAAGCGCTGTTATTTTAACATATGGGGACCTTTGCGCAAGTAAATATTTAAAATGTACATTTATCTGCTTATCTAGGCTTTTTCCATCATCATCAAGAAACAACTGCATTATCTATTTGAAAAATAGACGTATATAACATAAAATAGACAAGCAAGCGAGGAATACGCGATGAAAGCAAAAACAAGAGAAAATGTCATAAATGGTTTCAAATCACTATATAGCAATGATGCGGTGATGGAAACTGCCAAAAATACTCCCTGGTGGCTGGCGGTTATTATCGCGGTGGTAGCCACATTTATTCCCGTGATTCCAATTACTGTTTCTGCCGCCAATCAATACGGCGCTTCTTTCTTGGCAAAATATACTGAAAATATCGAGACATATTTAGCGCAAATGGGCTCAGTTTTGCACGCTGATAACAAAGAATTCACAGTCAAAGATGACCGCTTATATTACTACGATGATGGGCTAGAGCAAAAGCAAGAAGATCTCGGAGCAAATGTCCTAGTCTATTCTTACGAGGCCACTCGCGAAGGCAAAACTCAAATCGACTTCCAACTTTTCTACACTTTTGCCTCCAATGTCAAAAAAGAAGAAGTCAATATTTCGACTGTTATCGCCGATTACATTGAAAATGACGAGTTGAGCTATGCCGTGGGAACAACGACCCAAAAGAAAGACATCCCCGCGGAAGAACAAGATTCAAAAGAATACTATTTTCCTACCTATATTCTCTTATCAAAATATGGAATGCACGCTGTCATCAAGCGTCCCAACAGCACCGAAAACTACAGCACGATGAGCGCTTTTGGCGATTGGAAGCACACCGCTGAAGGCACCAAGTTGATAGAGAATTCTCTCACTGTCCTCGACAGCGAAGGGTTGGCCATTCCTTTCTCTTTGACAGACACCGACTATACCAGAGGGGTGCTGAACAATTGGAAAGTCTATTTTAATGAATCCTATATCACCACTCGCGATTTGAATGTCACTTATTCGCTATTAATATATTATGGTATCTATCTATTGATGGTCATATTCATGGGCTTGATGGTTTTCTTGCTCACCAGAGGAAAGCGCAACATCTTCAACTATTTGAAGTTTGGCGTCTGCTTAAAGATGTCAGCTTGGTCGACAATCTCCCCAGCTGTGCTAGCGTTAATTCTCGGATTTATCTTGCCGAGTTACGCGATCATGTATTTCATCATTCTATTAGGTATCCGCGTCATGTGGATGTCGATGAAGCAACTGAGACCTCAATACTAAAAATAAAAGACCTTGCGTGAACTAGTCAACGAAAAGTAGACAGTTCAAAAAAGTCACCATACCCCATATCA
>DAOPYW010000013.1:34412-36846 GCA_035353055.1 Bacilli bacterium | reverse complement strand
GTAAAATAAATAGCGAGGTAACAAAAATGAAAAATAAAATTGTATTACTTGCCATGGCTAGCCTTCTGCTCTCAGGATGCGGGAGTGTCAGCCACGATTTACCATTTAAAATTCTCACTCCCAACGGAGCTCCTGCAGTTGCTTTTTATAATTATGCTACTGACGCCAATTTTGAAACCAATGGCGTACCGAGCAATATCGTGGCCCAGATGATTGAGGATTCTGTCTACGATCTCATTGTCACTGACACAACCAGCGGAATCGGTGCCATAAAAAACGGGGCTCCTTATAAAATGGCGGCCACCATCACGCTGGGTAATTTTTATATCGGCGCTACTGGAAAAGATGAAAATCAGCAGATGGATAACGGCGATGTCATAGTCTTATTCGGAACTGCTAATGCTGTTCCAAGCAAGATTTTCCACTTCCTTTATGGCAACTCTTTCGATTCGGGGATTGAATATGTCACAAACGTCGCTAATGCGGCGGCATGCTTAGTAACTGGAAACAATGCAGCGACTGGAAGCGAAGTTGATTATGTCTTTATTGCTCAGCCCGTTCTTTATAAGGCTTTGAGCTCCAATGCCTCTGCTTCGATTTATAAAAATATACAAGATGAATATGCCGCCAAGAGCGAAGGTCTCCCTCTCATGCAAGCATCTATTTTTATCAAAAATAGCGCGAATAAAAATGATGTTAATAGTCTTTTGTCAGTCTTAAAAGACGACATTGCTGATGGAATCGATGATCCAAGCAAAATAAAAGCAGGGATTGATTTACTAGCGGATGCTGATTTAGCCATCTCGCGATTCGGAGTTGACAGCACTACCATCCAAGCTGTGATGATGGACAATGGCCTGGGACTTGGCTACATGAATAGCTTAGAAAACAAAACTGCTGTGGATGCATACATAAGCCTATTTGGAATGGAGACTACCCTTGAAGAAATTTATTACCAATAAATATATCCTTTATATCCTTGGTATCATTGCCATCTTTCTTTTGTGGTGGCTCCTTTCTCTTATTATCAATGAGCCAATCGCGATTTTTCCTGACCCGATTAGGACGATTGCCTATTCATTTATCATCTTAGGAAAAGGTTACTTTTATCAGAGTTTAGGCTTTTCACTTTTGAAGTTGTTAGTTGGCTTTGCCATCGCTTTTGCGCTGGCAATATTCTTTGGAACAATCGCTGGCAATTCTCTTTCTTTCCATAAATTTTTCGCTCCAATTATGACGGTGCTAAAAGCAATTCCCACCGTCGCCGTCGTGTTTTTATTCCTCGTTCTGCTCAAGGCCAATAACCTTCCAATTTTGACTGTTATCTTGCTGGTTTTCCCTATTCTTTATGAAGCGACTAGCAATGGGATCAGAAATATCGATAACGACATTATCGAAGCCATGAAATTGGATTGCCATTCAATAATCCGCGGCAACCTACAAGTTAAATTGCCCCTCGCCATGCCTTATATTCTCGTGGGAGTGGCTTCTTCTTTCGCTCTTTCAATAAAAATTGAAATCATGGCCGAGGCTCTATCGGGGTTTACTGGCTATGGCTTAGGAGTGGCAATTAGGTATGCTCAAGAAAACAATCCCGGAAATATGGTTCCTGTCTTTGCCTATTCTTTCTTAGCCATCGCAATTATGCTCATTATTTCTCTGGGTGCAAATCTGATCAAAAACGCATTAAAAAAGAGGCTTTAAACCTCTTTTATTTTTTAGTTTACTCCGCTTATTTTTCCGGAGTAGCTTTGTCTTCTGATTTAACCACTACTTCTGCATCGACGATCGAAGGCTGCGCTTGAGAGCTCTCTTTGATTTGCGCTAAGCGAGCAGCACGGCGAGTTTCTCTTTCGGCTTGGCGGTCGTTTTTCTTGGCGTATAGAACGAGGACTAAAGATAGGGTGACGGCCGCGATGGCTAAGATGATCACACCCCAGTAGAAATAGCCTAATCCAAATAATTTGACAATCGTTTGATCGGCTTTTGCGAGTTCGTTATCAACGGGAAGAAAACGAGCGAATAATCCGAGAGTGATATAAGTGAGTCCCCAAAGGGCTACACCAATAGTGACGATATAAGCGATCAACTCGAAGATCGAAATCTTTAATTGAATTTTCTTACTCATAAATTCTTTTCTCCTTGCTATTAAGCTTCTGAAGCCTTTTTAGCATCTTCGGCTTCTTTGCGAGATAGATCAACCATCTCTTGGAAAGCTTTTTTCAAAGCTTCTTTCCAAAGTGGCTCGACCTTTCCGACTTGTTCGTTCAAGCGCTTATTGATCGCTTCAAATAAATCCTTAAATGGCTTATTCTCGCGGCGATCGCGGCGTCCTTCGCACATTTCAATGGTAGCGTTTACTTCATCGAGTAAATCGAGGGTTTCGTTATCTGTGCAATGGATATGGGCGCGTGAGAAGCGAGCAAATCCCGCA
>DAOPYW010000013.1:0-34312 GCA_035353055.1 Bacilli bacterium | reverse complement strand
GTGCTGTTGGGGCTGTAGACATCATCCAAAAATTCGTGGATTTTGCCTTTGATTTTTTCGCCTTGTTCAGGATTGTTCTTTAGAAAGTTTCCTAAAGGTGCGTTGTCTTCAATGCCTTTATTTAAGACGGTACTTCTTTGCTCATAGAGAACCTTTTCGTGATCTCGATTGATGCAATACTCCAAAGTATCTCTTAATTGTAAGAGGTAGTGATAGATATTGAAGATGTATTGACTAGTTTTGTTCATGTTGATTGTCTCCTTTCAATAACATCTTCTCGAGTTTATAGACCCGAGAAACAGTGTGCTTAGCATATTTTCTCACACTCGTGTAGGCATGCTGCATGCAGTAACTGTTTTCATAGAATTCTGAGAACATGGAGATGTCATTTCCGGAATCGCCGACCACGTAGACATCTTCTTTTTTGAAGCCCAGGGCATCCGCGTAATACTTGAGCCCCGCGCCTTTATTACATCCGTAAGGAGTAATTTCGATAACTTTGCTCGTCCAAGAGAATTCAAGCGTTGAATATTTGCTGCGAAATTTCTTGTTGAGTTCCTTAGTGAATTTCTTTTTCCCGTGTCCTAATCCGAAGAAAATCATCACTTTATAGATTCTACCGTTGTTTAGCTGCTCGAGAAACTTCTCGTTTGAGATGACGAATGGTTCATCGCGCTTAAATTGTAAGAACTTCCAAATCCGATAGAAGAAGACAAAGAAATTTCCTACTTCACGGTTAGCATTAATAATACACGGATAACTTTTGGTTGTCATCATAAATGACAAGGGTTTCAAGTCGCTATCGATGATATTCAAAATCTCGGCTAAGGCCTTATTCGGTATCGACACTTCGCGGAGCAATTTGCCATCAGAGTATATTTCGGCCGAGGAGCAAGCAAGGACGTCAAAAGGTCTTTTAATCTCATCTTTCAGCCTCTCGACAAATTCATGGCTCCGAGAGCTGACAATCACTAATCGATTGCCGGAATCGATCCATTTTTGTAAAAATTTGATATTCTTTTTGGGAATACAGGTTTTAATTTGGCCGGGATAGAAGAGAGTTCCATCTAAATCAGTCGCTAAAAGTTTTGCCATATCTAGTGTGAATATTATACACACAAGTGGGCGCAAAGCGCACGAAAACTTTCGCAAAAAATATCGAGCAAATAAAAAGTGGAAAGATTTCCACCTTTTAAAGCTCATCGGCAATTATTTATTTGACCGGGTTCTCAGCTTGGATAACTCCGTATCCGCCATCGCGGCGAACATAGACGACAGAGAAGCGATCATCATCTTTATCTAGGTAGACAAAGAAGTCGTGACCAAGAGCTTCCATGCGAGCGATGGCTTCCTCGATATCCATTGGGTTGAGGAAATATGATTTTGCTCTGACGATAATGTCTTTTTCAGGCTTTTTCTCTTCAGAGAGTTCGGCGATATCCATAGATTCTGCAAATGACAATTTACCATTGCTTCGATCCATGCGAGTTTTTAGCTTGTGAATTTGCCCAATCAGTTTTTCCACCGCGGCATCGATGGCATTATATAAATCGCTGTTTTCCACTTCTGCTCGAAGGGTAACTTGAGTGAGAAAGATAGTAACCTCAACGCGGGAACTTTCGCCATGAATACTGCACACGACGCGGCAATTTACTTCATTATTGTGAGAAAAGAATTTGTCGAGATGTCCGAGTTTCTTTTGAACCGACGAAGAAATGCCCTCCGTGATCGAGATGTTTTTGCCAATAATTTGATATTTCATATGTAAACCTCCTCTTCAAATTATAGTTCAAGAAGATTGCTCACTAATATTATAACTTGCCAAACGATTTTCAACATTATTTTTCAGCGCAAAAGTTTTGAAAAACGGATTATATAAAATAAAAGGCCTTAAGGCCTTCTATTATTTTCTCTTCTCGCGCTCCAAAAGTTTTTTGATTTCATCTACCTTGTCGAGTTGCTCCCAAGGCAAGATTAAATCTGGGCGTCCAAAGTGACCATAGTTCGTCAGGTCTTGATACCTGAAACTGGGTTTTCTTAAAGAGAAGTTTTTGATGATCATGCCAGGGCGTGGATCAAACACTTTTTTAATTATGCTGAGGATGACATCATCGGTGTAATGGGCGGTGTGATAGGTGCGAATGCCAATCGAGAGCGGGCGGCTAACTCCAATCGCATAGCTCAGCTGAACTTGCAAGCGGTCAGAGACTCCTGCAGCCACGAGATTTTTAGCCATGTAGCGAGCCATGTAGGTGGCCGAGCGGTCGACTTTCGTGGGGTCTTTTCCCGAGAAGGCGCCTCCGCCGTGCTCGCAGGATCCACCATAGGTGTCGACTATGATCTTTCTCCCGGTTAAACCAGTATCTCCAGCTGGCCCGCCGATAACAAATGAGCCAGTGGGGTTAATTAGATATTTAAAATCCGCATTTAGATGGAAAGATTTTGCAACCTTTTGCATGATGTTTTCGTGGATATATTTTTTGAATGATTCGATGTCAGCATCTTCATCGTGCTGAATGGACATTAATATCGTGTCAATCTTGATACCTTTGGGGTCAGTATAGTCGATGGTTACTTGGCTCTTCATATCGGGACGCGCCCATTTGAATAGTCCATTTTTTCTCTGCTTTGAAGCTTCTCGAACTAATTTATGGGCAATGGAAATCGCTAGAGGAATATAACCTTTAGTCTCATTAGTGGCATAGCCAAACATGATGCCTTGATCACCGGCGCCTAAATCCTCGGGTTTTTCTTGATTCAACCCCATCGCGATGTCTGGGCTTTGAGTCTTGACTTTGTTGAGGACTTCCACCGTATGATAGTCGGTTCCCAATTCGGGGCGGTCATAGCCTATTTTCTTTAAGACTTGCTTGACGATTTTGGTAAAATCTAGTTCTGCTTTTGCGGTGATTTCTCCTCCGACGAGAACAAAATTATTGGTCGCAAATACTTCGCAAGCAACGTGAGCGTTTTCATCCTTTTCTAAACAAGCGTCGAGCACGGCGTCAGAAATCTGGTCACAAACCTTGTCGGGATGGCCTTCGCTGACTGATTCTGAAGTAAATAAAATTTTTTCTTTTTCCATGATGAACTCCTAATAAAAAGCCTCCCCATAATGTAGGAAAGGCATAATACTTTTTTCCATCACTTATCGCTCAAGGTTATGGGGCCTTGCTCGAGAAAGCACTTACTCGTTGTCGAGAGTTGCTACCGTGATTTTTCATCTCTTAAACACGGTTCTTGATAAGTGTATTTATTATATAAATTATCGCTTTTTATTTCAACAAAGATTTCAATCCTTTTGCCAATTGATCGGGACAGGAAGTATTGCCGGTGCGACTACCAGGGCATCTGATTCCCTCAAGAAGGGAAATCACTTGGTTGATAGGCTGGTTCTCAATTAAGCGGCAGATCGCTTGCAAGTTACCAGAGCAACCTCCAATCACACTGGCGTGAGTGATGACATTGCCCTCGTATTCGATTACCATTTGCCTCGAGCAAACGCTCTCTGGTTTGATGACAAGAGTGGCCATTTTATTTGACAATCTTTCCTGAGGCCGGAGAAGCGCAACCAGCGGCATTGGCTTCATCAGTATCGATGTGGCAAGCTAATGAGAAGTCATCTCTGACACGGATGACGACATCGCCGAAGACTAAACTGCGATCAGGAGTGTTTACTTCGAGCTTGACAATCTCGCCATTTTTCACTCCAAATTCTTCAGCGTCTTTTGGAGTCATATGAATATGTCTTTTAGCTACGATGCAGCCTTCTGCTAGCTCTATTTCTCCGTTTGGACCAACGAGTTTAATTGGGGCGCTGCCTTTAGTATTTCCAGATTCACGAATGACGGCTGGGACTCCTAAGGTGCGAGCATCAGTGGCTGAGACTTCGACTTGAGCGCTCTTGCGGAATGGCCCAAGAATTGAGACATTTGCGATGCTCTTTTTCGGGCCAACAACGTCGACGCGTGAGAAGCTGACAAATTGGCCTGGTTGGGATAAAGGGGCTCGAACTTCTAATTTTGTCTCTTGCCCAAACAGAATTTTAAATTGCTCTTCATTGACATGGACATGACGAGCGCTTGTTTCAACTAAGATTTCTTTCATTTCATTTTCCTCTTATTGTGCTTTGCTATTGTATCAAAGTTCTCGAACAAAAACATCAATAATGCAGTATGCATTCATGAAAGATCCGCAAAAGCGACATGTTTTAAAAAATATAAGAAGAAAAAAATCAGTCTTGTGGTAATGTATAACTCATTCATCACCATCGTTGTTAAAATTGCTTCTTTTTTAACCTATTTCCAAATATAGCGAAAGTTGTTCAAGCCGTTAGTCCATTAGCCAAAAAACAGGCAAAAATACTTTGGTTCGACCTTAAATTTTTCCGGATTTATCAAATGAAAAACAACAATATCTTGTCTTTTAGATAGATTTTGTTAAAATAACAAAGCAAGTTTCTAATAAGATGCGCGAGTGGCGGAACTGGTAGACGCGTACGTTTGAGGGGCGTATAAGGCAACTTGTGTGAGTTCAATTCTCATCTCGCGCACCATAGACAACAATGGGTTTGATAAACATCAGACCTTTTTTTATGTCCAAAATGTAATGAATATTAGATGCTAAGATCAATGTGATTCGTCAATGGGAAATCGCCAGCGGGAATTCTAAAATATGGTATAATTAATACATTAAATTGAGGATGCAAACATATGAAAATGCTAGCCGTTGTCGAATCAAAACACCTCGGAAATACTTTAAAGATTGCGAAAGCAATGGCTGAAGTTGCCCCGCTGACCATTACCAATATCGAAAATGCTAAATCATATGATTTTGATGATTACGACATCGTCGGTTTTGGAAGCGGAATATATATGGGAAAACACGATAAAAGACTCATTGATTTTGTGAGCACTCTTTGCGATGAGAAAGCGTACTCCTTTGTCTTTTCTACTTCTGGGAGCAGCAGTTTCACTCGTAATATGAAATGTTTGGTTGATTTGCTTCAAAGGAAAAATAAAGTCATTTTAGGCACTTTTGCTTGCAAAGCTTTTGACAAAGTGTTTTTCTTAAAGCCTTTTGGTGGCACTAATAAAGGTCACCCAAACTACGCCGATTTCGACAATGCTAAAAAATTCATTTTAGAAATAATGCAAAAGTTTGAACTTTTGAATAAATAGCTAATTTTCTGATCAGCAAATTTTAGGTTCATTGATATTTTTGGACAATATTCTCAACTGGGGGGTATTTTCTTTTTTAGTTGCAACCCCTCTATATTTTATTAAAATAAATATAAACAGTTCAGGAGGATATGATATGAAAAAACTATCCAGCATCTTCTACATGTGGTTTGGTTTTGGGTCGGCAATCATTGCCGTATTAGCAATGCTGTTTCCTTTTATTAATGTCGATGGTTCAATTAAACCAGCAACGTATTTCTTTTTTAATGGACCAGGAGATACCTCTATTGGCGCTTGGCCTGCATTTGTGGGCTTCATGCTAATTCTCTTAGCGGGATTAGCCTTAGGAACAATGGCCTTTCCATTCGTTCAGCCAACTGCTAAGGCGGAGAAAATCGTATTGATTTCTTCCTTTATCGGCTTGGTCATCGGCTTTTTCCTTATCGCTTTCATGGGTGTGTTATTTGCCTTTTTTAATTCCGGTGTTGTCGTAATAGTCTATCTATTTGGTTATTACATCTCACTAATTGGCATCGGCTTAGCGGCAATCGCGAATTTCATCGCTTTAAAACTAGATTGGTAAAAAGCGTCTTTTAAAAAAAGAAAACCGCATTTTGTTGAATGCGGTTTTTTGTTGGAATAATTAGAAATTCTTGGTGTCGATGCTCTTGAGAATCTTGCTGAGAGGTTTGATAACCTTGCGGATTGTCCCATCCTGGAAAGGATTGTTCAAATGGTTTTTCTCCAAGAGTTCAACGAAGGGGTATCTGCCACCACACTTGGTGAACTTGACGTATTTTTTCCAAGCTCGATCATGATTCTTGCGGTCGAGCAAGAAGAACTCGAACGCCACCACTTGAGCTAAGGTGTAGTCAATGTAATAGAATGGCGAGCCAAATATATGCGATTGTCTCATCCAATATGTTCCTTTATTAAAGGTTGGAGTCTCATCATATTTTTTATGAGGAGTGTATCGGCTCTCGATATCTTTCCAAACTGCGCATCTCTCTTCATGAGAAGCTTGTGGGTGCTCGTAAACCCAATGTTGAAATTCATCAACTGAGATACCATAAGGCAAAAATTCTAGAGCGCCGGTCAAATGAGTGTACATAGCTTTTGATGATTCTTGACCAAAGAACATTTCAAGATATGGCCAAGCAAAAAATTCCATGCTCATCGAGTGAATCTCGCAGCTCTCTAAAGTGGGATTTCGATATTCCGGAACCTTGATTCCAGAGCATAGATAGGATTGGAAAGCGTGCCCGCATTCATGCGCGAGAGTGAAGACATCATCTTCGGTTCCGTTGAAGTTCGCGAAGATAAATGGTGACTTATAGACTGGGAAATAAGTGCAGTAACCACCTGGGGCTTTGCCTGGGCGAGAGGTGAGATCCAAAAGCTCATTATTGACCATGAAGTTAATAAATTCTTTGGATTCAAGCGATAGGTCAGCAAACATATGTTTGGTTTCTTCAACGATGTATTCAACATCGCCGACTGGATGAGCATTGCCAGAAGCAAATTTTAAATTGTAATCATAGAACTGTGGCTCTTTGATTTTTAAACCCTTCATTTGAAGCTTGTAAAGCTTTTCGCAGACAGGGACGACTTCCTCAGCGATTTGCTCGCGATATTTCTTCACCATCTTGGCATTGTAATCAGTTCTCCCTAAGCGGAGATATCCGAGTTCGATAAAGTTTTTAAAGCCGAGCTTTTTCGCCATTTGATCGCGAAGAGTAACTAACTGTGAGTAGATGTTTCCAATCTCTTGCTCGTGCTCTCCCAACCACTTATCCATGGCTTTTGCCGCTTCTTTGCGAGTGGCTTGGTCTTTATCTTGCATGTATTTGCCAATTTGAGGCAAGTTGAGAATTTCGCCGCGGAACTCGATTTTAGCTCCGCCTAGCACGGCATCGTATTGGCTGACTAATTTATTTTCTTGGGCTAATTCAGGCATGATCTTCTCATCGAAAGCTTTCAGCCCATTATCGTACATTTTGAAGAGATACTTTCCGTAGACTTTTTCCAAGTCTTTGCGATAGCTAGCCTTCGTCATGATTTTTTCGTAATCATTTGAGAATTTAGAGAGCAAGGGTGATAGTTCATCCATTCTATCTTGAGCCTTTTTATACACTTTATTAGCGGTATCTACACTGTATTTAACTGAGATTAAACTCAGTTGAGTTGACAGTTCTTCTCCATACTTATTCCAATGTTTCACTGCTAAAGCAGCGGTGCGGGCGGATCCGCATTCTTTTAAATCTTTAACCAATTTCTCTAACTTGTTTGTCACTCTTTTTTCGGTGGGGACGATAAAAGGATATTGGCTAAATTTTAGTTCAGGTGTTTTCATGACTTTCTCCTTATTTTTTTAATTAAAATACATGAGCAAACAAGCTCATTATTTTTTTCATTGTAAACCACAGCGACCAGTAAAAAAAGAAATTGTTGTTCAACAATCAATTTCTTAAATAATTTCTTTTACTTTAATTTTAAATAGAAGGAATATCCATCGATAGGGCATAAAGCGAACCCAATAATTGTAGCCGAGAACATCAGCGTTATACATCGCGACAGTATTGCGATAAACTACATCGGTCTCTGATATGTTGTTTTTCGCAATCATGTACTTTTCGTTATTTTCTAATGAGGGGTTCTTGCGCGATAGATAGAATACCTCTGAACGAAGATAGGTTAATTTATCTCTAGCTTGCTTGCATTCTGGGGTATCTTGATATGTAAACATTTTCGTGTCGATCGAGAGAAATATCTCGCTCATTTTTGGATCGATGGGGAATTCTGCATCGCTCAAAACATCAAGAATTTTTTTGATATTGTCGTATTTTGTCATTAACATGACATTCATCGCTTTATTGTGGCGGCTGAGGATGGCTTTGAAGGTGGCAACTAAGCTGATATCAACGATCAACAGCAAAACCATTACTGATCCGAGAATGACCAGAATCGTCGTCAATGTATTCAACCAAGGTTCAAGATTGTTAAACATGTCTTTTTTGCCGCAATGAAATACTATCACAATTCGAAAAGAAGTCAAAACGAAGAATAGGAAACAGGCTTTTAGCCTATTCATTGACTAAAATACAAAAAGTATGATAAAATTTTCAACGAGGTTAAATAATATGCCAAAACCAATTATTGCAATCATGTATGACTTCGATAAAACCCTATCAACTACCGACATGCAGAACTACTCTTTCATTCCCGCTTTAGGAATGACACCGGGTGAATTTTGGGATGAAACCACACAGTTCTCCCTTAAAACCGGCGTCGAAAGAATTCTTTCTTACATGTATATGATGATTGCCAAAGCCAAAGAAAAAGGGATAAAACTCACGAGAGAATATCTCCAAGAATGCGGCAAAAACATCAAATTTTATCCCGGGGTTACCACCTGGTTCAAACGCATCAATGAATACGCCGCTTCCAAGGGAATCATCATCGAGCATTATTTAGTATCTTCTGGAACCAAAGAAATCGTCGAGGGATGCGCCATTTTTGATCAGTTCACCGCCGCTTATGGATGCGAGTATTATTACAACAAAAGCGGGGAACCAATCTGGCCAAAGCTAACGATTAACTACACCCAAAAAACACAATTTCTCTTTCGAATAGCAAAGGGTGTCTTCGATATGACGGACGATAACTCGGTCAACAAGAAAACTCCCAGCCTTCGCATCCCATATTCTAACATCGTCTATATGGGAGATGGAATGACCGACATTGCGTGCATGACTTTAGTCAAGCACAACGGCGGCCGCTCAATCGCCGTCTACCCTGAAAAAGAGAGCGACAAAGTGCGGCAAATTTACTTAGATGGGCGCTGCAGTTTTATGTGCCGAGCTGATTATACAGCGGGCAGCGATTTGGATAAAGTCATGCGCTTAATCATCGATTCAGCAGCCATTAAAGACGAGATTGATCGCAAGGAAAAAATTCTTGCCAGCAAATAATACAAAAGGTAGTTTCGACTACCTTTTTTTATTGCGTAAGTATAATATGAAAAAGAGGTATTCCTATGTCCTATGAAGTCGGCCAATTAATTGTTGGCCATGTTGTTAATGTTAAGCCTTATGCTCTTTTTATGTCCTTTGAAGATGGCAGTCAAGGTCTGCTGCACATATCAGAGATTTCGAACTCTTATATCCGCGACATCGAAAAGTTCGGTTCCGTGGGCGATGAGATGTGCGTAAAAATCATCTCCATCGATCCATCAAACGGCTTTTTGCGCGTGTCTTTAAAACAAGTCCCGAGCGACCAAGTTTACAACACTCACAGCAATGCTGCGCGCAAAATTCCAGTGGTCAAAGAAGGAGATTTCGCTCCATTAGAAAAGAAACTCCCGCAATGGAAAGAAACGACGCTGGAAAAAATAAAAGGAGAAAAAGATGAAACTGAAATTAAATAACAAAATAACCAAGGAAGTTTTAGAAAGCTATCGCGAGCCAGTTAAAAAAATCAATCAGATGATCGATAGCAAAACCGGTCTGGGAAGCGATTATTTAGGCTGGGCAGATTGGCCAGTTAAATACGACCAGGAAGAATTCAATCGAATTCTCGATGATGCCCGCTATGTTCGAGAGCACTTCGATATTTTAGTTGTCTGCGGCATCGGCGGAAGCTATCTCGGAAGCCGAGCGGCTCTCGAAGCTCTGCAAGGTTTAAAAAGCCAAAATAAATTAGAGATTATTTTTATGGGGCAAACCTTTTCTCCGAACTATATCGCCCAAGTGATGGAGTATCTCAAAGGAAAAAACTTTGCCATCAATGTCATCAGCAAGAGCGGAACCACCACTGAGACTTCCATCTCATTCCGTCTTTTGAAGGAACTTTTGGAAAAACAAGTTGGCAAAAAGAAGGCTCAAAAAGCCATCTATGCCACCACTGATAAAGCTCGCGGCGCATTAAAAACACTATGCATGCAAGAAGGTTATGCCACCTATGTTCTCCCCGATGACATTGGGGGGCGTTACAGCGTCTTCACTGCGGTCGGTCTATTCCCTCTCGCCTGTGCAGGAGTCGACATCAAGGCATTCATGGATGGAGCCAAGGCTTCGCGGCTTGCTTTTGATTGTGAGAATCTAGAAAAGAATATTTGCTATCAATACGCTGTCAGCAGGGATTACTTATACCGCCAGCAAAAACTCGTCGAAATGTATGTGACATACGAGCCTCAGATGAGCCAAATATCCGAATGGCTAAAACAGTTATTTGGCGAGTCAGAAGGCAAGGAGAAAAAAGGGCTATTTCCCGCCAGTGCCACCTTCTCCACTGACCTCCATTCTCTCGGCCAATTCATCCAAGATGGCACGCCTCTGCTTTTTGAAACTATCATCAATGTGCTCACTCCCCAGATGGATGTCAGCATCCCTTATGATAAAGAAGATTTAGATGGCTTAAATTATCTCGAAGGCAAAAGTTTAGCCTTCGTCAATCAAAAAGCTTTTGAGGGCACATTAAAAGCGCACGTTGAAGACGGGCAGGTCCCATGCAATATCATCACCCTCGATGAAATGACACCGCTTAATCTCGGCTATCTGCTTTATTTCTTTATGCGAGCCTGTGCAATGTCGGCTTATTTATTAAAAATAAACCCCTTTAATCAGCCAGGAGTGGAAATATATAAGAAAAATATGTTCCATTTGCTCGGAAAAAAAGGGTACTAAACTATAGTTTAAAATGCAAAAAAAGTCGCTCCTAAACAGCGATTTTTTTTCGTTGACTTGCTTATATATCAAGTGATATATTATTTAAGCGCATATTCCGTAATGCGGATGCTTAGCTCAGCTGGGAGAGCATCGCCTTTACACGGCGGAGGTCGGGGGTTCAAGCCCCTCAGCATCCACCAAATACCTAAATTCGGGAGGGTAGCGAAGAGGCTAAACGCGGCAGACTGTAAATCTGTTCCTTCGGGTTCGGCAGTTCGAATCTGCCCCCTCCCACCAACTTTTGTTGGGGTGTAGCCAAGCGGTAAGGCAACAGACTTTGACTCTGTCATGTCGCTGGTTCGATCCCAGCCACCCCAGCCAAATCACTCTCTAGCTCAGTCGGTAGAGCACTTGACTTTTAATCAAGGGGTCTGGAGTTCGAATCTCCAGAGAGTGACCATTTCTTTGCCCAGGTGGCGGAATAGGTAGACGCACAGGACTTAAAATCCTGCGGTAGCGATACCATACCGGTTCAATTCCGGTCCCGGGCACCAAGATGATGAAATTCCCCCAAAGAAGTAGACCAAAATGGGATATGAAAAGGCGGGTTTTTTATTTGAATTGATGAGTTCTAAATAGGGCAGCATTTGAAAGAGCCATCACTGATGGCTTTTTATATTGCATGCTTTGATGAATATGCTATATTTATCAATATGAAAACTAATGAAATTTTACAACGGGCGTTGGGTCAAAAAGCTTCTGTGCTTTCTCCTTTAGTGGGCGGGATGATGAATGAATCTTATATCGTGGAAAATGACAATAAGAAATATGTCCTTTATATTTCGACCAAGCAAGCCAATGAAATGG
This sequence comes from Bacilli bacterium, assembly GCA_035353055.1. Classification (GTDB taxonomy): domain Bacteria; phylum Bacillota_I; class Bacilli_A; order RFN20; family CAG-826; genus JAAYDH01. The sequence continues at coordinate 22,599 of DAOPYW010000013.1, read as the reverse complement.
TCGATCGCCATCGGGAAAGAAAAGACCAAAAGATCTTTCACGATTTAGGTATCACCAGCAAAAACGTTTATTTCGACGAAGATAATGGCATCAAAATCAACGAATATATCGAAGGTAATTCTCTCGATCATTTCGCGGAAGTTGACTATCAAAAAATCGCGAAATTAATGCACATTCTCCACGATTCAAATCGCTTATGCGAAGCTGATTATTTACCATTCGAAAGATTCAAGGGTTATGAGAGCGAAGCGAACGGTTTCCTATCTCGCCAAGATGGCAGATATCTGAAGATTCGCGATGTTGTCTTTGCAAAAAAAGACTATCTCACGAGCCAAAAAATGGTCATCTGTCACAACGATGCTCAGCGGAGCAATATCGTGAAGACACCAGATGATCAGTATTATTTCATCGATTTTGAATTCGTCGGCAACAACGATCCCATCTATGATATCGCCTGCTTTGGCAATGGTTTAGTGAAAGAAGGCTATCAGCTTTTACAAGCCTACTTCCCCAGCCTAACAAACGTGGAAAAAGAGCGCTTCTTTCTGTGGAGAATGTATATTTCCCTTCAGTGGTATGAAGTGGCCATCGTCAAGCACTACCGAGGAGAAGGGGCAATTCACAATTACAATTTCTTAGATGTCGCCGCTCACTTTCTCGACAACGCTGAAGAGGCCTATCGAGGCTATCTCGCAATTAAATAAGAGCCTGATTTAATCAATATTTTTAGTGATGAGAATGTCCACGCCTAAATCGAGGACATTCTTTTTTATTACTTGGTTAATTTGGGTCGGAGCTTCGACGCCAATCTGATTGATGAAAGCCATCACTTCCATGATTTTTCCTTTGGGAATGGGGCCAGAGGTTTTGACGGACACTAAAGTGTCAACTCGATTGGTAACTCGCACGCTGCTGGTGATGATTCTCACTGGATTGGTCAGCTCGCTAATCGCATATTGTTTTCCGCGAGGGCAAAAGTTTCCCGTTACCTCAAAGTTTTCATCGACGACGAGATGGCATCCTCTTGGGCAGACGATACAGACAAATTCTTTTTCCATTGCTCTATCTTCCTTCCAAGCGAATCACTACTTCGCTTTTGATTTGGCCAATCTTTTGGCTGTCGAGTTTCACCATCGCCATCTCGCTCGGTATTAAAGCTGGCTTGAAGATTTTGCTGATCACTTGATGGTCGCTCTCAACGACAATATAGACATCTTTAATGGGCTTTTTGACGCGGAATTTGAAAGTGATATCCTCGTGATTATCGCTTTTGATATTCTGAGGAACGACGTAAGAAATTCCCTCCCCAAGAGATACAGGAATATTTTTTTCTGAGGGAAGGAGATGCTTGAGATATAAGGCAGCTCCGTGGCCCGCTAAACGGCCTTCGTCGGTGACAAAATCAACCACATCATGAACGTGGAGGCAGTTGCCGCATGTGAATATGCCATCAACGGCGGTCTCCATGTGCTCGCTGACAATCGCACCTTTGGTGCTGCTCATCGGAGTGTCGATATTTTCCAAAAGCGAAACATAGGGAATCAAGCCAACTGATAGGATGAGGGTATCACACGGAATCTCCATTTCAGTGCCAGGAATGAAATTAAGTTTTTCATCTACCGCGGACAAGACCACTTTTTCGAGGCGACCTTTGCCGATGACACGGCTGACTGATCGGGACAAATAAAGAGGAATCTGATAGTCGTTAAGGCATTGAGCGATATTGCGATTTAAACCATTGCTATAAGGCATGATTTCGCTCACGCAGATTACTTTAGCCCCTTCAAGAGTGAGGCGCCTAGCCATAATTAAACCAATATCTCCGCTGCCGAGAATTACAATGCGCTTTCCGCATAGATAACCGTGAATATTCAAATACTTTTGCGCGGTTCCCGCCGTGATTATTCCCGAGCATCGATCGCCGGGTAATTGGATGGCTCCCGCGCTTCTCTCATAGCAGCCAGTCGCCATGATGATGGCTTTGGTTTGGACAGTGACACTGCCGTCTTCTTGATTGGAAAATGTCACGACTTTATCCTTGGAAATATTGGTCACCGCGGTGTTGAGTTTATAGTGAATATCCATTTGGTGAATCTGATCGACGAATCTTTGCAGATATTCTGGACCAGTCAGCTCTTCTTTGAATTCGGTCAATCCAAATCCATTGTGAATGCACTGATTTAAAATGCCGCCGAGGACATTCATTTTTTCAATTATTAAAAGATTATCGACACCTTCTTTTTTGGCTTGAATAGCAGCCGCCATACCAGCGGAGCCACCACCGATGATTACGAGATCAATATTTTCCATCTTATTTGACCTCCTTTACTCGAGAGACGAGAATTGGGCTATCGACATCATCGAGAGGAACATCGAGAGGAGAGATGCCATAATGATTGGCTAATAAAAAGACAACTTTGGGTTGGCAAAAGCCACCTTGACATCGACCAAAGCCCGCTCTGGTTCTTCGCTTGACACCTTTGACGCTGTGGGGAGGGCAGCTGCGCGATAGAAGATCTTTAATTTCGCCTAGCGAAACCTTTTCGCAGCTGCATACGAGTTGTCCATATTCAGGGTTTTGCTTAAGGAATGATTCCTTTGACTTTTCATCCATTTCTTTTAGATGTGCATATGGTCTAACAAAGGGCTTAAAATCCTCTTTATTTATTAAAGATATTAGCGGTTTAACTAATTCATTGACGACATATCTAGCAATCGCTGGGGAAGAGACTAGGCCAGGAGATTCAATGCCCGCCACATTGATGAAGCGGTCAGTAGATTTAGCATATTCAATAATGAAGTCATGCCGAGAGCAAGATGGCCTCAATCCAGAGAAGACGCGTATTACTTTCCCAAAGGGAATGCTGGGGACCATCGCTAAGGCTTGCTGCTTGACATTTTGTAGCGTGAGCCCGTCGGTCGCGTAATCATCGCGGCTCGGGATAACTTCGCTGCTTGGGCCGACAATATAATTGTCCGAAGTAGTCGGGCTGACAAGCACGCCTTTGCCCTTCGCTGAAGGAAGAGGAAAAATCGTGTGCTTTACGAAGTCTTTTCCAAAGTGATCTAAGATAAAATATTCACCTTTTCGCGAAGTGATGCTCCAGTCAATTGGCTCCACCATCTGAGCGATGATATCAGCATAATTTCCGGCGGCATTTATCACAATTCGCGAGGTAAATTCTTGAGCTTTTGTTTTGACGACAAAATAATCGTTAACTTTTTCAATCGCTGTGACTTCTTGTTTCAAAAAGAGATGCACTCCATTATCGATGGCGTTTTCCATCGCGTGGATGCAGAGATTAAAAGGATCAATGATTCCGGCGGTAGGAAAAAGGATTGCGCCTCTTACTTGTTGAGAGATGCGGGGTTCAATTTCGAGAACTTGCTCTTTGGTCAATCTCGTGGCTGGGACACCATTTATTTTGGAGCGCTTAAGTAAATCATCGAGAGCGCGCAGCTGTTCATCATCGAGAGCGATGGTCAAAGAACCATTGCGGCGAAAAGATACATCAAGCTGTTTAGCGAGCTCATCGAACATCGGGTTGCCTAAGACATTGAATTTAGCTTTGTTGGTCCCGGGTTCAGGATCGCATCCCGAGTGGATAATCGCACTATTGGCATTGGTGGTTTTATTTCCGACGTCGTTTGATTTTTCCAAAACGACAACATCTAATTTATAGCGCGATAGCTCTCGCGCAATAAGGGTTCCGGTAATACCAGCCCCGATAATTAATACATCATGCATAAAAAAAACCTTATTTTCATTATAGATGACATCAAAGAAAAAAGAAAACCGCAACAGCGGTTAACTCATGCGTTTGAAGCGAGATTAACTTTCATTTTTTTAAAAACCAATCCAGCGGTTTTCATTTTTTTAATCATCTTTTTTACGAGAGCTTTATCTTTTTTCAAATAGTAGAGGAAAAAGGAATTATCGATCACTTTGTTAATAATATTCAAGCGATTAAAATAATCGAGGTCGACATTCTGTTTTATCTTCTGATTGATAACCACTTTAATTTCTTCGAAAGGGATCTCCTTTTTGATGCGATAAAGAAAGGCATCCTGATGGATCTCATCTGGAGCATAATCATTATAAATGATTAATGATTTTTCGGTTAATCCTAATGCACAGGGAGAAAACGGTTCATTTGGCCCAAATTGATAGTAGCCTGGCAAGAGGCAAAGAAGGAGATTTTTGCCCTCTAATTCAATCTTCATATTTTAATATTACTCTATTCTTTTGCATCACTATAAACATTTTGTTTTAGTTGTGGTAAGATTTTACTCGGACATTATGGAAAACACTGAACAAGCGATTATTGCCACCCTTGATAAAATTCGTCACTTCTTGCAAAAAGATGGAGGAGATGTCGAATTTGTCTCTTTTCAAGATGGTATTGTCTATGTAAAAATGCATGGGGCTTGCCAAGATTGTATCTATGCGGATGCCGACATTAAAGAGTTAGTCGAGGTCATTTTGCAAGAGGAAGTTCCCGGTGTCTTAGAAGTTCGTTTAGCGGAGACGAAACAATAGATTTATTGGGGTGTAGCCAAGCGGTAAGGCAGCGGACTCTGAATTCGCGACTCGCTGGTTCGATCCCAGCCACCCCAGCCAGAGAAAACAAGAAGTTTTGATAAGCGTATCAAGACTTTTTTTATTCTCAAAAAAGAAAGGCGAAAATTTTTGCGACTGTCTCTTTATTTATCTCAGTTTCTTGTTGTAGAATGAAACCGATAATATTAAGAGGAATAATCAAATGACAAAAAAGCAATTTTTCACAAATGCGTCAGTCACTTTTGCTGCAATTTTGGGTATCGTAATTACCGGGATTGCCAGCAGCAATCACTCGCTTCAACATGTAGTTCGGGGCGGTGCCGATCCCTATTCAATGACTTTTGGTTCGGAGACCAATAAAATTGGCACTGAACCATACTCAGCCGGTTCATATCACAGCGGAACTGGGGTGGCATATACTGGCCTGAACAATTCCGTCACATTTTACTATGGTGATTTCGCCAATCCAACCAATCATTGGCAAGCCATTAAACCCGGAGGCTATTTTACCAATGCCAGCCCGATTAATGGAATGGCCGGTATTACCATTACAAAAGCTAACACAACAACTCATCTTGGCGTCTATTGGTCCAGCACCACTTCTTTCTATCAGGCACAATATGTAGAGTTTAATAGCGGTTCATCTCTCGTCGAGTCAACCGACTTCAATAGTTACATTCCAAACTATATCAAGGTCGTTGCCTTGGGCGATGACGATGCAATGATTGATGGCATAACGATTGAATTCGAATGCTCTGATGCCCACTCTAGCGAAACCAACATTGTATGGGGTTCTTATCCTCAAGCATCTGTTACCGGGACATATTTGACTTATGACTTAGATATGCTTGGTGGCAATATCCCTGAAACAGGAAATGACGGAACATGGACACCATATGATGCCACAACATGGGTTCAAGACATCATCCGCGGCGGTGAAAAATATCGCGGAGTCTATTCTTCTGCAAGTTACACAAAGGACTGGTTCAAATACGAATCGATTAGTTGGGATGTCCTTTCGACAACCGAAGAAGCTGGCCCACTATTAGCATCTAAAAAGCTTCTCGATCTCCATAACTATTACACTTCAACGTCGACAAGGACAATTGGCGGAGTGACTATCTACGCCAACAATTACGCAGAAAGCGATGTTAGAGCATGGTTAAATAGCAGCTTCTATGACACAGCGTTTTCCACAGCCGAAAAATCTGCAATTCTAACTGCCAATGTAGATAACAGCGTTGCATCAACCGCTCAAAATCCTAATCAATACGCTACTGCTAATACTAGCGATAAAGTTTTCTTGCTCAGCAATGCTGATATCATTAATTCTGCCTACGGCTTTTCAAGCGGCGCATCACGAGCGAAAGTAGCGACTGACTACGCATCAAAGATGGGACTATCAAGGCAAGTAAGCGGCGAAGCGATGTGGTGGACTCGTTCTCCAAGCAATTTCTCTGGCTCAAGCGTTCGCGTAGTCGATGAATGGGGCAACATTAACGCTCAAGATGTCTCTCTCGCTTACGGAATGCTTCCAGCTATCCGAGTCACTTTATAAGTCACCAATACGATAACAAACTAGCCCTCTATTGGATTACCCACTCATTTAGTCTAAAATTAAAGATATGAAAGTTCTCTTATATTTCCAAGATCCTGAAACCATCAAAACTTCAGGCATCGGGCGAGCGATGAAGCATCAGATGATCGCTCTAAAAACCGCGGGGGTAGATTTTACTATTGATCCCACCGATGATTTCGATTTGGTTCACATTAATACGTTGATGAACGAGAGCGAAAGGCTTTTAAAAAAATGCAATAAAAAGGGCATTCCCGTCATCGTTCATGGCCATTCGACATACGAGGATTTTCGCAACTCATTTAGGCTTTGGAAAGTCGCCGCTCTTTGGTTTAATCGCCAAATTACTTACATGTATAAACACGCGGGAATGATCATCACTCCAACTCCTTACTCCAAGAAGTTGATTGAAGGATATAAACTAGGCCCAAAAGTGATAGCTATTTCTAATGGCATCGAGGTTGTCGATTACCAGCACGATGAGAAAAAAATTGACGATTTCAAGAAATTCTTTAACATTGAAAACGGTCAAAAAGTCGTGATTGGTATTGGCTATCCTTTTCAAAGAAAAGGCATCCTTGACTTTTTTGAAGTAGCAAGGAAATTCCCTGATGTCAAATTCATCTGGTTTGGGCATCTTCAAAAAATGCTAACTCAAGTGAAGATATTAAGAGGAATTAAGCATAGACCAGATAATGTCATCATGCCTGGATATATCGATAACTCAATAATCAAAGGCGCGATGCAATATGCCTCTTGCTTATTCTTCCCTAGCTATGAGGAGACTGAAGGTATCGTCGTTTTAGAGGCTCTGGCTAGCCACTGCTTAGTTCTCGTGAGACGAATTGGCGTCTATGATGGCTGGCTCAAAGAGAATGAAAACTGCTTGATGGCCTCTAGCAATGAAGAATTCGCGGAAAAGCTCAATTACTTGTTCGATCACGATTGCCATAAATTAGTCGATAGCGGATACGAATTAGCCGAGAAAAGAAACCTCGCTATTGTAGGAGAGCAACTCAAAGCCGCTTACGAGCAGTTTTATAAAGAGTTTTCGTCGAAGAAACGATAGCTTGTGACCTCTATTATTTTATTTAGCCACTGACAAAGTGGCTTTTTATTTAAAAGAACAGGGAAAAAAGGTATCATATCCCTATGAATGATTTACAAAAGTGCCAGTTAGATATTCTCAAAGCTTTTATCGAGGTTTGCGAAAAAAACCACCTGCAATACTATCTTGTCGGAGGCACAGCCATCGGAGCGGTTCGCCATCAGGGTTTTATTCCTTGGGATGATGATATTGATGTGGGTTTACCACGTCCTGACTACGATAAGTTTGTAGCTTTAAATAAGCCATTTAGCAATTCTCGCTATTTTATTCAAACTTTCAAAAGCGACCCAAATTATCTCTACAATTTTGCTAAGGTTCGCGATTCGAACACTACTTTCATCGAAAAGCCTTTCGTTCATCACCAAATGAACCATGGGGTTTGGATAGATGTCTATCCCATTGATGGAATGAGCTATGAGAACAAGCCCGCTAAGAAACTGGGCAAAAAAGTTCGCCGCTTCTGGACGAATGTTTATTTGATGTACCTCGGAGCTTTTTATCGCAAGATCACTCGGAGAACTTGGTACATTGATATTCCTCTAAATATCGTCGCTTTGCTGTTCTTTTGGACTAATGTCGGCCACTACCGCAATAAGAGAATTGAGCGATTTGCCAAAAAAATACCCTATGAGAAAGCCGTTCTTGTCGGGAACATGTTTGGCAACAATGCGGACAGAGAAGCGATGCCCAAAGAAATATTTCAAGAAGGCAGCCACGCCACTTTTGAGGGGATTGATGTTTTAGTTCCAAAAGATTACGATAAATACCTAACCCTTTTATTTGGAAATTATATGCAACTGCCACCCCTGGAAAAGAGAGTGGGACACCACTATCACAAAGGGTTATCTTTAGATACTGACTATCAAACTTATTGTCGAAAATATCGCTTGTAAGGAGAGGAGAGATTATGAATATCGCCTTAATACTAGCCGCTGGAACTGGTTCAAGAATGGGAAATGCTGACAAGCCCAAACAATTTTTAAATGTCTATAATAAACCACTTCTAGTTCACACCATCGAAGCTTTTGAAGTTAATGACCACATCGAGAAAATTGTCATTGTCACCAACAAAGATTACATTGATCAGGTCAAAGTATGGTGCAAGCAATATGATTTAACCAAAGTTAGAAATGTTGTGGCCGGCGGAGACTCTCGCCAAATTTCTGTCTATAACGGTTTGCAAGGTCTTCAAGCCATCGGGGCAGCTGATGATGATATTATTGTCATTCATGATGCCGCTCGGCCATTGGTGAGCCAATCAATCATTGACAGCAATATTGAAGCTTGCCAAAAATTTGGAGCAGTAGATACCGTCATTCCGGCTAGCGATACCATTATTCGCTCTGTCGATAAAAAGCAAATCAAAGAAATACAAAACCGCAGCGAATTATATCAAGGGCAGACTCCTCAAACATTCAAGTTTTCCATCATTAAGGATGCTCACGAATTCGCCAAAAAAAATCATGACTCCGACACTACTGATGATTGCAAACTGGTCATTAAAATGGGCTTAGATGTTTATTTAGTCGAAGGATCAAAATTGAATTTCAAAATCACGACCTTTGATGATTTAATGATGCTTAAAGCTTTGCTTAAATTAGGAAAATCTGAGGTTTTATAATGTTTGTCGTCACTTACAAAGTAACTTCACCAGGAGTCTTGGAAGAATTTATCGAGAATCTTGACTATCAAGACAAGGTTCTTGTGTCTGTTCAAAGAATGGCGATATGCAAAGCGGATATCCGATATTTTCTCGGCAACCGTGAAAAGACTGTTCTAGACCATAAATATCCGCTCACTCCTATTCATGAGGCTGTCGGGGTAGTCGTCAAAGATCCGACCGGCAATTTTAAGCCAGGCGATAACGTAATTTTGGTTCCCAATTCAATCGATCAAGAATTGTGTTCAACCTGCGCTAATCAAAGATGTTTTGAAAAGGATTTGGGGAATAACTATTGCCCTTATGCCACATTTAGAAGCAGCACTTCTGATGGCTTTTTAAGAAGTTATTACGCTTGCGAGCCATCTTTATTAGTGAAGTATTCTCCAGATGTAGATCCCAGCATAGCAGTATTTAGCGAACTATTGAGTGTCGCTTTTGCGGCTTGTCGAAGAATAGATTTTAAAAAAGCTAAAAAAATCGCTTTATTTGGCGATGGAATAATGGCTTATGTAGTTTATTTAGTTATCCATCATGTTTATAAAAAAGCCCTGACTGTTTTTGGAGTTGATGATGACAAGTTAAAGATGTTTAAAGGCGCTAAAACACAAATGTTTAAAGATTATGACAATCATCCATTCGATACTCTGATTGAATGCGTTGGTGGCAAGTTTAGCGAAGTCGCTATTAATCAAATGATTGACGCTTCGCAAGTCGGAGCGGACCTAATATTGATGGGTGTAAGCGAAACTGGCGTCAGCATTAACACTCGCAAAATATTGGAAAAGGGAGTGTCTTTAAAAGGCGTCACTCGAAGCACTCGCGAAGATTTCGAAATGGTTAGCAAAGCTTTGAATAGCAAAGAACTACAAGATGCTATTAAGCCAATGGTTTTATCTTTATCAACTATCAAAAACATCCACGATATCTATCACTGCTATGAATCAGAAATTGCCAACACCACCGTGATCGGCAAGAACATAATGAAATTCTAAAGCAAATAAAAAACAGCGCAATTGTTAACTTAGGCGCTGTTTTTTTATTGTTTTAAAGGAGAATGTTTTCTTTGCGATTAGCGACGACATAACCTTTGCGGTTGTAGACATCAGAGCGATTATATGTGATGTCTTTTCCATCGGGTTCGACGAATATTCCTCCAGCTTCCTTGACGATGATGTCAGAGGCCGCGGTGTCCCATTCCTTGGTTCCAGCACTCATGCGATAAGTGATTTCCGCTAGACCATGCGCAATGCGACAAGGTTTTAAAGATGAGCCATATTTTTCGATGTGTTTAATCTTATCGGAATACTTTTCAATCAGCTGTCTTTCCTTTTCGTTTGAATGGAAAACACTGCAAAGAACAGTCAAATCATCAAGCTTGTCATTAACATGGATTTTTTGATCGATACCCTTATGGCGATAAAAAGCTCCACCATCTTTAGTGGCAAAATAGATCTCTCCAGTTAGAGGGATGACAACAACACCGACCACTATTTCGTGCTTGTAGGATAAGGCAATATTCGTTGTAAATCCACCATCGCGAGCGACAAAGTCTTTCGTGCCATCGACCGGATCAACAATCCAGACATAATCATTTTTCAAACGGGTTTTGTCATCTTCGCTCTCTTCGGTAAGAAAGGCGTAATGAGGAAAGGCTTTGCTCAATAATTCACGAATCGTTGCATCGGCATTTTTGTCCGCTAATGTGACAGGAGAATTATCTTCTTTGATCTCCACATCAAAATTTTGATTGTAGATATCTAATATTCCTTCTCTCGCTGCTACTCCGGCATTAATAGCCGCTTGAAGTTCTTTTTCCCACATAAAAATTATCGATGCTCCTTTTGATAATCCCTTATTGCTCTATTTAAGTCGCTGATAACTTGATTAATTAATTTTGGATCAGAGTTTGGCAATGTCACTCCAGCAGCTAAAAGGTGTCCACCACCGCCATATTTGAGGGCGATTGGCTGCACTGCTGGGCCATTGCTTCTGAATTCCACATGATTAGTGCCATCTTCGTTTTCCACAAAGAAGACCCAGATTGGGTAGCCTTTTATGTTGCTGATTAAGTTGACCATACTTCCCGCTCTGCTGGCTGATAGTTGATACTTATCAAGCTGTTGCTTGTCTATGATCAAATAGATTACACCATCTTTTGTCTTTTGATAGTTAGAATAAACAAAGCCCTTAAAGGCCAGGGAATTCTCTTCGGTGATGTTCAAAATATAGTTTAAAGCGGTCGGATCAGCGCCTTGCTCACAAAGCCAAGCGACTTGGCGAAAAGCCTTTGGATATTCCTGAATGTATTGGAATCTTCCTGTATCAGTGACGATTCCAAGATAGAGGGCTTCGGCGATTGTTTGATTGATTTTTAAACTTGATTCAAGGATGAAATCTGCGATTAATTCACAGGTCGAATTAGCTTCTTCCTTCACCACAGAAAATCCCTGAGTGAAAGAGCCACTATCGACGTGGTGATCAATTTTAACCCAAGCTATAGCCTTGGTGATTCTCTGATCTTCCATGCGAGAAAAATCATTGGCATCAACCAAAATGGCAAGAGAGTGAGAGATGGTTTCATTAGAAACGATATCTAACTCTCCCAACCGTGGAAAAAAGGCTGGGTAGCCAGTTCCAACCGCATTTATTGTCTTTTTCGGAAAGCTTAAGCGGAGGGAATCTCTCAGCCCAATTTCAGCACCATAGCAATCACCGTCTGGATTGATGTGTCCAAATATGGTGATCACATCGTATTTCTTGATTTGTTCGAGAATCTTTTCAAACATTAAAGCGTGTCAACTTCCTCGTCTGGTTCAGTGACGACCTCATCTTCCACTTTTTTCTCTTCGAATACTTCGTTGTATTCTTTTTCTTCGACTTCTTCCTCTTCGTCATCATCGGCAGCTTCCACATCGCTGTAGACATCCTTCATATCAATATGAACTTTGTCGAAAGTATGACGGCTGCGAAGATCCCAGGTATTTTCACCGAGAGTGACAAAGCGACCATCTAATACTAAGTTGGTGTAGAAACGGCTGATTTTCTTTTCTAATGCTTCTTTAGATAAATCAGATTGCTTGGCGATGTAATCGCAAATTTGAGCGAATGTGACGGGCTCTTTCTGTTTACTTATAAATTCATAAGTAAGATCTAGAAATGATTTTGACATAATATCTCCTTCTCCTTTTACATTTTTTGGGGAGCACTGACGCCCACTAAATCGAGAGCGTTTCTTAAAACTTGTTTGCTCGCTAAGCACAGGGCTAAACGAGAACCGCTGACATCGGGATGTTCGATATCTATTACTCTGCATTCAGTGTAGAAATGATGGATGCATTCTGCTAAGTCGTGAATGTAGTTGGTAATCTTGTAGGGGGCTCTTTCTCGAGCGGCATCTTGCACGATGATTTGAAATTGATTCAACTGTTTCAAGAGAGCGGTCTCGCTTTCTTTTCCCAGCTTTTCGCCAGAGACGTCAATGGCGATATCGCTTCCTTGCTGCAGAATTGAGCATAGGCGAGCATGAGCGTACTGCGCGTAGTAAACGGGGTTATTAGCGCTTTGTTCTACAGCTAGGTCCATATCGAAGTCTAAGTGACCACTCGCGGCTCGCATAGCGAACAAATAGCGAGTTGAATCGACGCCGACTTCTTCAAATAGTTCTCTTAATGTAATAGCGTTGCCAGTTCGTTTGGATGCTTTGACTTCTTGACCATCTTTGATAATTCTGACCATTTGAATGAGTTCAATCTCTAAAACATCCGCGGAATATCCATGCATCATCAAGGCGCTCTTCATACGATTGATGTAACCGTGATGATCGGCTCCGAGAACATCGATCAATAGATCAAATCCACGGGATAATTTATCGACGTGATAGACAATATCAGGCATGAAGTAAGTATATTGACCATCGCTCTTTTTGATCACTCGATCTTTATCATCGACGAAATCTGTAGTTTTCAAAACTAAAGCCTCACCATCTTGATAGATGTGGGGTTTAAGAAATTCAATTTCTTTTTCGACAGCGCCATTGCTGCGAACTTTCAGTTCGCTAGAAAAAACATCAAAAACGATGCCAAACTCCCGTAAATCTTCCTTGATTCTATCGAGTTCGAGAGCCATGCCTCTTTCCTTAAAATAAGCAATAGGGTCGCTCATCGTCAGAGCCTTATCGCCTATTTCTTCAATAATCTTTTTAGCAATTTGCTTGATGTCTTCGCCATGGTAACCATCTTCAGGCATATCGGCTTTGAGGCCTAGTTGCTGCTTATAGCGAGCTTGAATGGACTCGGCAAGATGGGTGATTTGACTGCCAGCATCGTTGATGTAGTATTCGCGAGTTACTTCGTAACCCGCAAAGGAAAGAATGCGGCAAATAGAGTCGCCAATAGCTGCTCCTCTGGCGTGTCCAACGTGGAGTTCGCCAGTCGGATTGGCGCTCACGAATTCCACATTGATCTTTTTGTTCTTTTGCTGCCCGCTGCCAAAATTATTTCCTTGTTCAACAACCTTAGCAATAATGGCTTGGAGCGAATCATTTTTAATGAAGAAATTGATGAAGCCAGGTCCGGCAATCTCTACTTTTTCGATGTCTTCCATATCGAGATGCTTGATGATTTCTTGAGCGACTTCTCTAGGAGATTTGGCAAAAAGGCGGCTATTTTTCATCGCCACATTGCTGGCATAATCGCCATGAGATGTATCGCGGCTGTGCTCAATCACGATATCTTCAATAGCAATCGGGTGACCAAGGTCATCAAATACTTTTTTAATCTTTTGTTTTAAATTTAACTCAATGTTCATATCTTTGACACTTAATTATACTTATTGACAAGTATAAGACAAGTTTATTTTCCCTCCAAGAGAACGATGGCGTCGGCTTGGATGGCTTTTTTCTGTCCTACCGCATCCATTTTTTCATTGGTTCCCACCTTGATGGAGACGCAAGAAATATCGATGTTAAGAAGCCGAGCGAGATTTTCTCTCATCGATAATTTATAGCTCTTTAGTTTTGGCTCTTCGAGGTGAATGCTGACATCAACATTGCCGACTCTATAGTTCAGACCATCCATCAGCTTTACGGCATGAGAAATGATCAGTGAACTATCCATATCTTTATTTTTTGCATCAGCATCAGGAAAATGATCGCCGAGATCCCCGAGAGCTAAAGCTCCAAGAATCGCTTCTGCAACCGCGTGGTAAATCACATCTCCATCGGAGTGGGCGAGTTCACCAAAGGGGGCGGGGATGACCACTCCTGCTAATATTAGCTTTCGGTTTGAAACTAATTGATGAATATCGCTCGCAAAACCTATCTTCATATTATTTCTTCCCTGAGACATTAAACTTAAAAAACATTATGTCTCCATCCTTAGGATAGTAGCCTTTTCCTTGAGTCTTTAATTTGCCCGCTTCTTTGACTGCGCTTTCGCTTCCGAGATGATAAATATCATCATATGAATATACTTCAGCGCAGATAAATCCTTTTTGGAAATCAGTATGTATGATGCCGGCGCATTCCGGAGCAGACATGCCGTTTTTAAATGTCCAAGCTCTGCATTCATCCGCTCCAACAGTGAAAAATGTGGAGAGATTTAGTAATTTATAGGTAGCTTTGATCAATCTCGCTAATCCGGATTCATGAATATTTAAATCCTGTAAAAACATGACTTGTTCTTCAGAAGACAAGGTGGAAATTTCGCTTTCAATTTGGCAGGAAACAGGGATTACTTCATTGCCCTCTTTCTGCGCGTGCTCCACCACTAGTTGATAGAATGAGGACGCGGCTGGATTGGCTAAATCTGCCTCGCTGACATTCGCCACATAGATAATTGGTTTCTTAGTCAATAGATGGTAATTGTTTTTGCACAGCAATTCCTGCTCTTCACTCAAGGTGACAATTCGGGCTGGCAAGCCTTGCTCAAGAGCGTTTTTTAACAAAGTTAACATCCCCATTTCAAAGATGGATTCTTTGTCCTTGAGAATGCGGGCTTTGTTCTCAATCTTTTCAATTCTTTTATTGACGGTTTCAAAGTCCGCCATCACAAGTTCAAGATTGATGACGTCAATGTCGCGGATTGGGTCGACGCTTCCTTCGACGTGAACAATGTCAGGATCTTCAAAGCAGCGGACGACTTCCACGATTGCGTCGCACTCGCGGATATGGGAAAGGAATTGGTTCCCCAAACCTTCGCCTTTTGATGCTCCACGCACTAAACCGGCAATATCATAAAATTCGATATTGGCAGGTATCTTTCTTAATGGTTTAAATAAATTAGTTAAAAAGTCTAATCTTTCATCGGGAACAGCGACCACACCGGTGTTGGGATTGATGGTCGCAAAAGGATAATTGGCGGCCTCAACATGGGAATTAGTAATGGCGTTAAAAAGGGTTGATTTCCCCACGTTTGGTAAACCGACAATGCCTGCTTTTAGACCCATATTTCAATACACCCACTTATAGCGTGTATATTATATACGCGTGTAAAAGAAAAACAAAGCCATCTTTATCTCTTCAATCCTTCGAGCGGCGATAATGATGTTATTTTCTTAGAAATAAAAGCTGTCGATATTAGCGAAACACCAGCGAAAAGTATCAGCATATAAAGAAAGCTCGCAGGGTAGAAAGAAAACTGAGATTCAACATGCATTAAATTGGACATTTCAGTGTTAATTATCAAGTTGATAACAATCAGTTCAAAAGAAGATAATCCATAAGAAATCAATCCCGTCAATCCACTGTGAAAAAACAAAAACTTTTTACCTTCCTTTTTCTCGGCTCCCAAGCAGCGGACCAAGCTAATATCATGGCGAGATTCATATATGTGAAGATAGTTCGTAATCGTGAGCAATAAAATTGAAATTATCAAAGATATGATAGAGAAAACCGCTAGGGCTATTTCGAGATAAAAGCAAATTTGGTCAATGCTTTGATTGATGCTTTCTAACGGGTTGATTATTGAATATTGAGGGAAGGCTTTTTGGAGCATCTCAAGTGATCGCTGGCTTTTTGATGAATCCAGCAAATTAAAGGAAATCGTCGTCGGCTGAAGATCGAAAGCGGTTACCGCCAATCGCGATTGAAAAAAGCTGATTGACCAGTATGGCTCGTGATAGATGGCAATCTTTGGAGAATCGACGAGTCCCACCACCTTTACTTCGCGAAAAATGAAGTGGCGAATGACCTCGCCTTGGGCGTTGGTTTTTTCCTGGCTGGTAAAAGCTAGATGTAGCGCTTTGTTTATGACACTTGGATTTCCGAAAAGTTTCTGGGCCATCTTAGTAGATATCACTATTTCGTCAAGCGACTGAGGCTTCACTCCTCGGATAATATTGGAAAACAAAGGTTTAAAAACTATTCCATTCTGCGAAGTTTTTGTGTAGTGACCAACCGCTAAGTCTGAAGGTAGATTTAGGGTTTCGCTCTCCGCTAAATTAACCCGAGACAGCCCGTCAATTGTGCGCTCAAGCGAATCGCGATTAAAAGAAAAATACATCGGTTTAGAAAAACCAATCATCAAAGATGATGGATAGGCAGCGTAGCCGCCAAAAGAACAAAAGATTTCATCAGAAATAAAGGGGCAAATTTCACGGAAATAGGCGGAATATCGGATGGGAATTATTTCCTTTGTCTGAGCAAAATAAATAACTCGGCTTCGTTCTTTTATGTCAATGCTTTTGTATAACCATGGATAGTATTCAGGACTAGCGATTTCTAATACTCCAGTATCAAGCAAGGGAGAATAGAGAGCCTCTTTTAAAAATTCGTCAGTGTGATTTTTTGTTTCAAAGTAATAAAGTTTTTTCATCACCCACGGGTATTTGCCGCTTGTATCGAGAGAATCGCTGACGGGAAATCTCATACAAGTTTCAAACATATGCTCATTCCAAAGATGATTGCTGTGGTAGATTGCGGGACTGCTTTGGAGAGTAAATCCAACCATGCTCACTAATTGTTGGTCGCTATATTGCCAATCATTATTCGCAAAACTGAAATAAAAAACGATGCCTTGATTAATCAAATAATTCGATAGAGAAGTCACTGTTCTTTCTATTTTTAAAGCAAAACAAATGTCTTCAACCATCTTGATAGTAAGCCCAAAGACAGCTTGATCATCCTCTAACATTTGGGGTCGCTGAGGATAGATTGTTTCGGCATCTTCTAACCATAAAAACTCATTGATGCTTCTCGAGCTAAGACCATCGATTTGATGGCGATATCTTTCATCCTGAAGAAAAAGCTCGTCGCTATCTTTGAAATGGCTTTCGAAATCGCAATAATACAAAGCTCCGATGTCCTCAATATAAATTGGGAATGCTTCCGCAATTTCTCTTGCCTCATAGTAACTCCCAGCGTACCGTCCATATAATGGCACAGCTTTTTCTTTTGAAGAAATCGTTATTTTTGTTTCATCAATGAGGGAAGAGTAAACGGATTTAATGTTGCCAGATATCGAATGAGAAATGCTGCTGGCGAGACCCACTCCAATCAAGCCAAATGACATCACCATGCAGGTGAAGAGGTGTCGCCATTTGCGGTTTTTAATTGCCACAAAAGCATGGTTAAAAAGAAAGGCGAAAGGAATAGAGTGGCGACGTTTAAAACAACTGCGGTTTTTGCAGACTGGATAGAATATCTCGTGACGATGCTTTGAACTGTGATTGATGCTTTCAACTTGACCATCTTTCATATAAACGATTTTGTCCGCAAATCTCTTCATTAAATCCACATCATGGGAGACCACGATTACGAGAGTCTTTTTGGATATTTTTTCGAGAATTTTCATCACTTCTTCGCCATTGTGAACATCCAGGCTTCCTGTCGGTTCATCAGCGAGGATAATTTTAGGATCATTTACTAAAGCTCGAGCGATCGCCACTCGTTGCTTTTCTCCGCCGCTAAGTTTATTTACTCTTTGAGTAATTTTTCCATTTAAGCCAACGACATTTATTAAATCAAGGCACTTCCTTTCCTTTCGATATTTCCGGTCGTTGCTAATTATTTCCAAAGGCAATAAAATGTTTTGCTTTATCGACTCGTTCTCATAGAGTTTAAAGTCCTGAAAGATGAGACCGAAATTGCTGATCCGATATTGGCACTTTTCTGTTTCTGATAGATTCTTAATTCGCTTATTTTCAATAAAGATATCACCTTGATAATCGCACAGCCCTGTTATGCAATTTAAAAGAGTGGTTTTTCCACAACCCGATGGGCCAACAATCGCGATTAATCCAAAGCGAGGAAGAGTCAAATTAACATTATTTAGGACCGCGGTTTTTCCATATTTTTTAAAGAGCTTACATATCTCAATCATTCATCGGCAAGCTCCTCTTTTAAGGAAATCTTCCGGGAAAATAGAAGGGGAACAAAGGTGGAAATTAAGCAAAGAAATACAGTGCATATTAAAAAAAGGAGCGGTAGGCCAAATGGAATATTAAGAAATGATATAAAAGGAATCTGGATGAAGTGATTAAAGCTCGTTATTTTCATGATTATCCAATTGGCAATAATGGAGAAGATTGGGGCTAAAATTAGAGAACTGATTAAACTAGCAATACCGATAATAAGGCTTTCTTCGCCGTAGATATTTAATATTTCATTTTGGCTAGAGCCAAGACTCCTGAGTATGGCGATTTTCTTTTTATCGTGAGTGTAATTAGAAAATGAAATTATGCCGATAATTAAAGAAGTGCCAATAAGGGCAAGCAAAAGAAAAAGTTCCATTCCCTTAGTCGAAACATCAACTAAATTAAAAAGCGTCTGGGAAATAGTTAAAGCTTGGCAGTCTATCTTTAAAAGAGAATCGAGAGATGATATATCGTCTGGTATTTTCGATATATTCCTAATGTCTTTCAAAAATAGGCGATAAGAATAAGAGGAGATTGCACTATCGCTTGAGCTAGAGCTAACCAAATCCAGCCAACTAATGTCGTATCCTTCATATATTGATCGGTTAGACATAATAGCGTCAGCGCATAATTCTTGAAGGGCAAGATAAGAATAATAAATCTTCGGTGATGATAAAAAATTCATCTCTTCAACAATTCCAACAATCGATATTTCTTCTTCTACTTTCAAAGTATCGATGATGACGGGATTTTGTTCATCTCCTGTATAGTAGCGGTATTCATAGTTCATGGAAAGATGAAGACTTTTTGGAATTTCACCATCAAATAGTTCTGCGCATTTCTGATTGATAAAAGCTTCGTAAAGCAAATCTTTTTTTGGAAGATTGCCAGATATGATGAGGGATGTATCAATATGGGCTGAATCAAAAGAATAAACAGGGCAGTATAATGCGCTTTTGATTGTTTCCTCATCACGGGAAAAGACGGCTTGATTGGCTATCGCATCTAGATTTTCTTCGACATGATAATTTTTCTTGAGATAAGAAACTGAATTCATCTCTTCTTGATTTGGGCGCAGTTGCTGAGCAATTGAAAGAGGGGAATTCTCGATTTTTTTAGTGATTTCTTTATAGAGCGTCAAGCTTCCGTAATCGAATTGCTTTTGGGATTCGCTATTTAAAACTTTTTCTGATCCAAAAGAAAAGCCAATTATCAACATGCTGAATATCAAACAAATGCATAAAGAAGCAGTGGCCAGCAAATTCATTTTTATTCTTTTAAGCAAATTTGTCTTAACAAGCTTCCTAGCCCAAGGGGTTTTCTTAACTGTTTTTTTATTTTTGGAAAAGGGAGCGCCGTTGTTTTCTTCTCTGCTAATCTTGTTGCTGATCAAACGGCCATCTTGAATCGTGATTATTCGATCCGCATATTGCTTAATCAACTCTTCATTGTGAGAGATTAAAATAACGAGCTTATTTCGACTCGCATTTTTAATGATATCCATCACTAGAAGAGCATTTTTTTCGTCTAAAGCTCCAGTTGGCTCATCAGCTAAAACGATTTTGGGATTATTAATCAGCGCTCTTAATACCGCCACTCGCTGTTTCTCTCCTCCGCTCAAATCGCGGCATTTTTTGTCATACAATTCTTTTGGAAAACGTATTCCTTCCAACAAAATGATGGCATCTTGCTTAGCTGAAGAAATTTTCCCTCCACCAATGAGCATAGGAAGCATGATATTAAACAAAACCGTTTCTTCCTCCAGCAGATTGTAGTGTTGAAATATGATGCCAACATCTTTATTGCGAAAGGCATTTTTCTTCTTTTCGTTCCATTGATGGATCGATTGATTGTTCAAATACATGTTCCCTGATGAAGGAGTGTCGAGCAGGCCAATCAAGTTTAAAATCGTTGATTTTCCGCTCCCTGATTTGCCAAAGATGCATACTAAACTTGAGGAGGGCAACATGAGCGAAAAATTCTTTAATGCTTCACAGGCAATGCCTTGTTCGTTTCGATAGAGTTTGCTCAAATTGCACAATTCTAGAAAAGCCATAAAAAACCTCCTAATAAATAGGAGGCGAGTTAGAACAAAAAGTTAGAAATTGTTATTTGATAAAATGGGATAAAACATGGTAAGCGATGTTTAGTCCGGCAGAAGAGGGAGGCATCATGATGGAGTTTAGGTTAGCACCATCCTTTATTGGCGTCTCTGACGAATGGCAAACGTTAACCTTCTTTGTGTCAATACCAATTTGCTTTAATTCGTAGCGAAATTTCTTTGCTAATGGATCACCAGTAGCTTTATCTAAACGAGTGATTATCACTTTTGATGGATCAAATCGGTTTGCCATTCCTAAAGAAGAAACAAAGGGAATCTCATGATTGATAGCAAATTTAACAAGAGCTACTTTCGCGGGAACATCATCGATTGCATCAATTAAAAAATCAAAAGACATTTCATTAAAGAAATCAAGGTTTTGTTCTGTAATTGTTGCCTTAATTGTTAGAATATCCAAATCGGGATTGATGTGAAGAGCGTGTTTTTTCGCCACTATCACCTTATCGTTTCCAACATCATTTTGGCAAAAAAGAATTTGGCGATTGAGATTCGATGAATCGACAATATCGCCATCAACAATAATGAAATGCTCAAACCCAGTTCTTGCCAACGCTTCAAAAACAGTCCCGCCTACTCCGCCGAGACCAACGAGTAGAATCTTTACTTTATTTATAACCTCAAATTTTTCATTTCCGATAAGGTTAATGCTTCGGATAAAACTATTATTTTTCACTATTAGTTACCGCCTTTACTAAGTCTTCTGCGAAAGAGAATTCTTGACATTGAAATTGGTTTTTAAAAAAGGTCACTTGCCTCTTTGCATAATTTCTCGTTCTTTTTTTAATCAATTCTTCAGCTTCTTTCAATGTAATGTCATTTTTTAAATAGGCGATCACTTCTTTAT
This sequence comes from Bacilli bacterium, assembly GCA_035353055.1. Taxonomy (GTDB): domain Bacteria; phylum Bacillota_I; class Bacilli_A; order RFN20; family CAG-826; genus JAAYDH01. Next base: position 1,374 of record DAOPYW010000013.1, on the reverse strand, counting down.
ATCCAATTGCCTGAGAGGCGGTTAGAGACAATTGATATTTTTTTAAAAGGCAGTCGACTTCATTCACTAAACCATTATCAAACATTTTATCGACTCTCAAATTTATTTGATTATATAGCTCATCTCGAGGTGGATTGATGAATAAAATCTTTACATCTTGGTATATCATCTTGTGACTTTGCATCGCGATATTTGTGCTTTTGTTCATCTCGTGATTGCGAGCGATGCAGATGGCGCGCATCACTCTTTTTCGATTGTTGGGATGAAGATTGTTGAGAGCTTGAGGGTCAAGGCTTTCGAGAAGTTTCCAAAGCTGTTCGTTGGTCATTGGCTCTAAATCATCGGCGTTATCAGAAGAGTTCTCTTCAAAGACGTAATCATATAAAGAAGCTTTGATATAAAGACCAGTTCCCCCAACAACGACGATATTCTTATATAGTTTATTCAGTTTTTCGATAGTTTGACGGAATAAGCATTGATACTCTTTTACCGAAAATGGTTGATCAGGAGAAACAATATCGAGAAGGTAGTGTCGAGAATAGAAAGGGTGGCTCTTGGATATCTTTGCGGTTCCGATATCCATCTCCTGATATATCTGAAATGCATCCGCATTTACGATCGGAGCATCAAAAAATGAAGCAATCTTAAGAGAAGCTTCGGTTTTTCCGCTTCCAGTAGGTCCGCAAATAACGTAAATCATATTATTAATATATCATAAAAAGTCGGCATATTATCTCGGTGTTTTATTTAGTTCAAAATAAAAAGCGAACTATTTATTCGCTTAATATATTTTGAATCGTCCGCAAGATACGAGCCGCTTCTTCCTTTGCGATATTGTAGTTATTCACAAGGGGGTGAGAGTTATAGATAGCGAGCAAATTAGCTTTTTCTTCTTCTTTGTTATCTTGAGTTAATCGAGCGATGTTGCTGCGCATATCCGCCAGTTCTTTATTCGTTTCCATCAGCTTTTTCAAGCGGAGGAATTCTTTGATTTCTGGCAGCTCCTGCAAGCCAGCAGCTAGTTCATCAGTTAATTGAGCAATTTTATCCATTGACCACTTCTCCGATCAAAGAGTAGGTATGCGACTCAAGGATGTGAACTTTCACAATCTTGCCGATGATGGTTTCATCGCCCTTAAAATGGACCATTTTATTGGTGTCAGTGTATCCAGAGAGCATGTCCTTATCGGTTTTGCTCAAACCATCTACTAAGACATCATAGGTATGTCCGACCATTTTTTCTGACGAAGCTTCAATTGTCTTTTCAAGATGCTTCAATAATTCTAAGAAGCGCTTGGTCTTTAGCTCTTTGCTCACATTGTCAGCCATGCTGGCTGCCGGCGTTCCTTTGCGAGGGGAATAGATGAAAGTGAA
>DAOPYW010000012.1:0-37207 GCA_035353055.1 Bacilli bacterium | reverse complement strand
TTTTAAAAGTACCGGCGTGGTCAGCGATATGCCCTATTTCTATAACGGCGAAGCGACCAGCTTAGCTAATCTCAAAGCTCTCGGAGGTCAAACGATTAAAATCTCCGGCATCTTAAGCGCTAAGAAGAATGTTCAATATGGCTGCCTTGAGACCGGTTTTGTCGTCTCACCAGCATTTGAGCAGATGATTCTCGAAGATGCCCAAGAAGCGGGCATAAACACCGTATTGAGCAATTCCTACGATCAAACCTATTCGCAAGTGCCAGAATCCATCGGTGGTGTCGCCTTGACCGATGAAGAGAAGGCGGCCTGGAAGTCATCCTATACATTGTCAGCTCCTTATGGCTATGAATTCAACTATAAGCATTACAACGAGGACACTCAGCAAATTGAAGTCCTTCATTCCCCGATGGGAGAAAACATCTCCTCGGCGATTACTGTCATCAACATGGAAGGAATGTCTTCTGGTGGATCAAGTCCTTTAGGAGGCGCTTTTAGCAAACTGCTAGGTGGCTCTTATAGCATCGAGAATCAATTTGACACTGCCGTTCGCTCAGTGGGGGGAAAATCTCTAGCCGCTGGAATAAAAGTCTATCCTCATAATTTTGAAAAGAAATATCTCGTGACCGATTATCTCGACCAATGGAATAGCAATAAGACTATCACCTTGAGAACAGGCACCCCACAGGAGAAGATTATCCAAGCTAGCCAAAGAAAAGAAGTCACTTATTCGGACAGTCTAGAGATGATCATTAGCCTCATCAACACGATGATCAATATCATTACCATCGCATTGGTCTGCTTTACTTCTCTATCGCTGGTGGTCTCGACAGTGATGATAGGCATTATCACTTATGTCTCTGTTTTGGAACGCGTCAAAGAGATCGGTGTCATCCGCTCCCTTGGCGGGCGGAAAAACGATGTCAGCAACCTCTTTAATGCCGAGACCTTTATCGAAGGGTTGGCATCAGGATTATTCGGTGTTTTCATTACTTATATGCTTTGTATCATCATCAATATTGTCATCAACAGCATGGTGAGTTTGGGCGCCTTAGTCATCCTGCCTTGGAACTATGCCTTAATCATCATTTTGATATCGATTGTCCTGACGCTGATTTCGGGATTAATTCCTTCCCGTGCAGCAGCGCATAAAGATCCCGTCATTGCCTTGCGGACCGAATAGTAGGAAAATATCTCTATGTACGACATCATTGCTTTTATTGGTATTATCTGCGCCATCATCGCTTTGACGATCGCTTTTGTGATGCGCATGCTCAAGAAGCGCACGTTGGCTAATATCTTCGAGATGGTCGCCATCTTCTTCTTGCTCATTTATTCAGCGAAGTTCACCTATCTATTCGGCAGTATCATCTCCTTAGATCTCGATGAATGGGCAGGGATTATCTTCTTCCTGTTCACTGTCGCTCTCGCAGTGTACAAAGTGGTTTACTTTGTGCGCTACCACTAATATGAAAAAAGTCGGAATCATCTCTTTAGGATGCGCAAAAAATCTCGTCGACAGCGAGAATATTTTAGGTTTGCTCGATCACGATAAGTACATCATCACTTCCAACATTGATGAAGCCGATATTGTCTTCATCAACACTTGCGGCTTTATCGAAGCCAGCAAGAAAGAATCAATTGAGACGATTTTTGAAACTCTCTCGCCCACGAAAAAAGTGGTGGTCACTGGCTGCCTAGTGGAGCGCTACCACGAGCAATTGAAAAAAGAGATTCCTGAAGTGGATTTATTCATCCCTATTTCTCAATATCGCCACTTTAATGAACTATTAGAGACGATTGATCCTGATCAAAAAGAAAAAGGTGGATTGTGCGATTGCTATCGCATCGTCTCCACTGGTCCCGTCTCCGCTTATCTCAAAATCGGCGAGGGCTGCGACAATCGCTGCTCTTACTGCGCGATCCCTCTCATTCGCGGAGGATTTGTCTCCCGCCCATATGAAGAGATTATTCGCGAAGCAAAGCAACTAGCTAATCAAGGCATCAAAGAAGTGGTGGTCTTGGAACAAGACACTACGAAATATGGCATTGATTTACCGAGCAAAGAGAATATTGTCGACCTATTAAAAGGACTGCTTGAGATTAAAGAGCTCGACTATATTCGCTTGCTCTATCTATATCCTGATGAAATCACCGACGAGTTGATTGACTTAATCACTAGCGAGCCAAAGCTCACTCCTTATTTCGATATCCCCATCCAACATAGCGAGGATAGAATCCTTCGAGCAATGAATCGAAGAGGAGATAAAGCCTATCTAGTCTCGCTATTTGAAAAGATCAGAAAAAGAGTGCCTCACGCAGTGATAAGGACCACCGTGATGGTGGGATTCCCCGGAGAGACAGAAGAAGATTTTAATCATCTAAAAGAGTATATTGAAGCAATGGAATTCGACCATCTAGGAGCTTTCACCTATTCTAGGGAAGAAGGAACCACTTCTTATCACTTTCCTCATCAAATCGATGAGAAAACCAAGAAGAAGCGATTAGACGAAATCATGCGCATTCAGCAGAGCATTTCCTATCGCAAGAATAAAGGACATATCGGCGAGATTATGGAAGGCTTAATCGTCGGAAAATCAAAAGATGATTATCTATTTCGCAGCTATTGGAATGCTCCCGATGATGTGGATGGAAAAATCTACGTCAAAGCTAATAAAACTCTCAATCTAGGAGATAAGGTGAAAGTCAAAATCGCCGAAGCTTTTGTCTATGATTTGATGGGCGAATTGATATAAATAGAGCGATATAGTCTATCTCTTATCGATTTCATTTTCTTGTTCAAACTAAAGAAAATAATGTCACTTTTAAACTAAAAAGATATAATACAACTTATGGTGCGCTACACAACCGGGCTCAAATTTGTCTACCCTGATAAAATTGATGGTCATATGATTGACCCCGAACAAGTGAGAGATGTTCCCCTAGATGGCGAATATCCTTTCTATAATTCTTCTAAGTGGTTTCGCTTCTGGCAAAACATGCTGAATTTTTTGTTTTGGACTCTCGCTATACCGCTTTGTTCAATTCGCTACGGATTAAAAGTCAAGGGTCGTAAAAATCTCCGCGGTAACCACGCGGGCGAAATTAAAAATGGTTTTATAACCACCTGCAATCACGTTTTTGATTGGGATTACTTATGCGTGAGAACCGCGATGTTCCCCAAGCGCAGCTATTATCTCGCTTGGATCAACAATCACAATTCCAAACTAGGCAAATTAATGCGCGTCACCGGCTCGATTCCGATTCCTCACATGTATGAAGGAATGAGAAAGTTCGATCATGACATCAAGCGCTTATTTATCGACAAGAGATGGCTCCATGTCTATCCCGAAGCCTCCATGTGGTACTACGAAGAGGGCATTCGCCCATTCAAAAATGGTACATTCTCCATCGCTTACGATAACCAAGTCCCAGTTATCCCATTAGCAATTTCCTATCGCCCTGCGCGTGGAATCTGCAAATTATGGAAGAGACATGGTTACCCATGTGTTACCATTTCCATCGGTGAACCCCAGTGGCCAAATTTCACCTTGGATAGAAGAGACAGCATCACTGATCTCAACGAGCGCGTCCATAACATTTCACTCAAAATGAAAGAAGCCGCCACTCCCTTCATCAGCGAAGAAAAACAGAGCAAAATTAATGCGCAAGCGCGCATCTGATTAATGGAAAATAAAAAACACAACAAATAGTCTTGTTAAGCCAAAACTTATTATTGTATAATACTTGGCGACGCCCCCTTAGTTCAACGGTAGAACGGAGCAATGGTAATGCTCAGACGCTAGTCCGACTCTGGCAGGGGGCACCAGAAAAATGAAACTCCCCCCGTTTATTGGACCAAAAATGGTACGATAAAGGAGGGTTTTTAATGAAAATTACTATCGAATTAAAGCTTGAAATAACTAAGAAAAATGATGCTGGTCAATTCAAGTTGATGGAACTTTATGAAATCGATGGTATCGGTAAAGCCAATATTAAATTTTACTATAAGATTTTTCCGCTTTTGCTGGGTTTCTTGCTTGAACCAACTGCCAACCGAAGCACGTTTCATGATTGTAGCACATACGAGTACTATTTATTTTCCTATCATTTCTAGACCATAATTACATGAATGGCAATTTGGCTAAATATGGCACTTATCAAGCTTTATATTTTCCTGCAAGAAACCCTGCAAGAAACCCTACAGGATAATATTGATTATTAGTCTCGATAATGATAATATTAAAACATGGATAAATATACGCCACCATTCGTCATCACGAATCAAATATTGACTCGCATATCTTCGATTATGGAGAAACTTGGAAGTATAAATTCCTTTCAGAATCTTCCCAAACTTCCGACACTCAGAAAACAAAACAGAGTAAGATCAATTCAGTCGAGCTGTTCCATAGAGGCTAATTCTCTATCATTTGAGCAAGTAACTGATGTTATCAATGGCCATGAAGTAGTTGGGCCACAAAAAGATATTTTGGAAATTAAAAATGCTATCAAAGCATATGAAGCCGCATTTGATAAAAATCCATTTTCCGAGAACGACATGAGATCGATTCATTTTATCATGACGGAAAAACTAGTTGAAACACCCGGAAAATATAGGACTGATGGCGAAGGAGTAATTGATGGCAATGGCAATGTCATTTTCATTGCCCCTCCAGGAAACATGGTCATGGAATTAATGTCTAATTTGTTTGATTGGGCTAAAGAAAACTTTAATGCAATCAACACTTTGATTCTTTCATCTGTTTTTCACTATGAATTTGTTTTTATTCATCCTTTCAGTGATGGCAACGGAAGAATGGCTAGACTATGGCAAAATGTTATCTTGAGCAAATGGAAGCCCATTTTTGAATACGTTACAGTCGAGTCCCTAATCAAAAAATACCAAAATGAATATTACGAAGCCATCTCTCAATCCAACAAAAGTGGTGATTCAACAGCATTTATTACATTCATGTTAAAAATGATTGACTTTAGCATCGATGAACTTTTAAAAAACGCTACTTTAAAATTTGAAGATTCAAGTAAATATGCCAGCAAGTTATTAAAAGTTCTTAAAAAAGACACATGGTACACTTCGAAGCAAATGCAAAAGCTATTACAATTAAGCGACAGAAGTAATTTTAGAAATAATTATTTGGTACCCGCAGTTAAAAATGGTTTTGTAGCTCTAGAATATCCTGATAAACCAACAAACAAAAATCAAAGATATAAAAAATTATGAAGAAAAATAACTATGCCCAAAGAACTTAATGAATTGACATTAGAAGAATTATGGGAATTGTTTTCCCATCGCTTTAGTTAAACCCAGCGCAAAATGGAAAAAGCAATTTTCCAAAGAAAAAAAGTTTCTTGAAGCAAATCTTGATGCTTTTCCGATAAAACGAATCAGCCATATTGGAAGCACTGCGATACCAAACATTTGGGCGAAACCAATCGTGGATATTTTAATTGAGATTGAAGAAAAGATAAATATGGATAAAGTCGCCTCAGCAATTATCGATAGTGGTTACATTAAAATGTCAGAATCCGCTGAAAGAATGTCGTTTAATAAAGGCTATAGCAAACCCGGCTTTGCGGATGAAGTTTTTCATCTACATTTAAGATATGCTGGCGACAACGAAGAAATTTATTTTAGAGATTACTTAATCGCTCATCCAAATGCTGCGAAAGAATATGAAAAGTTAAAGCTCACTTTGTGGCATCAATATGAGCATAATAGAGATGGATACACAAACGCAAAAACTGGGTTTGTTCGAAAATATACAACCATTGCTAAAGCACAGGAGAAGAAAAAAATTAAACATGAGATGAGCTTGTGGAACAATCCGTTCCAATCTATTAAGAATGGCTTAAAAACGGTAGAAATGAGATTGAATGACGAAAAAAGAAACAGCATCAAGAGTGGTGACGCCATTATTTTCACTAACAAAGATACGAAGGAGACTATTGAAGCAGTAGTGATGAAAGTAGATGCATATAGCGATTTTCACGAACTATACAAACACTGCAACAAGATGGATATTGGTTATGGAGAAAATGAAACCGCCAATCCAGATGATATGCTGCTTTATTATTCTCAAGAGCAAATTCAAAAATATGGTGCCCTAGCTATTGCAATTAAACTAATTGATTAGTTCGACTCTGGCAGGGGGCACTATCTGAAACAATCAGTGCTGATACACAAATCTCAGCACTTTTTTATTATTTTCAAGCTCTTTTATGCATATTTAAACTTTTTGTAGTGGAAAAGTGGCTTTCTAACACGAAAAATGCGGCCCTATTACTTTCTATTTGTCGCGCGATTACAAGCCTTAAGGGGCTGCAATTGTATTAACATCTAACTTAATCGCTTTATTGTTCCAAAAAGAGCTTTATCGATGGTCAAAAATGTGCGTTTTAAGACTATTAACAATGAAAGTCCACCTTTTTTACTTTAACATGGCTAATACTCTTGAAAACAAAGGGAATAGAGGGAATTACTTCTTAACCAGCAAAAAGGTAGGGCCTTGAAAACTCAGGTTTTTTTGTTAGTTATAATTGACCAATTAACTGTTATAACTTCAAGTAAAGATTGCATTACTACATATTATTTGCCAACTGCTACCTCGTTAGGATCATCTAATTGATTGCAATATTTGCAAAGTGTTTCTTTTGTGGCAGTAATGACGATTTACTATTTGTCAAGATATTGAAATGATAAAATATATAAAGATAAAGTGTTTTGATTTACCAGTGTCACTTGTTTACAGGAGGGTCAATTATGAAAAAAAGACTAATTGCTTCACTTATCCTTGCGTCACTCACACTAATTATTTCAGTAACCCTTCCGCTTGTTAAAGATTCAGCCAAACCTGTTGAAGCGACCTATATTCCCAATCAAATTCCTAATGGAGGATTTGAGAATGGCGATCTGTCTGGCTGGACAAGAATTGGCATTTGGAAATCAGAATCTAATTTAGTATCTTTCAATCCCGAAAGAGTCGTGCCAACCGCTTATTATGGATCAAGTTCGGATCATCCCTATAACCGAGATGGCAATTATCATTTAGGAGTTTATGCTTATCCTTATAGCGAGGATAATCAAAATTTGAATCAAGAGCGCATGGGCCATTTAAAATCCTCGACATTTTTGCTTGGTGGCAGTGGCTGGATTAGCTTCAAAATGGGCGGTGGCAAAAACACCTCGGTCGCTTATATGTCAGTCCACCGCGCGGATACTCACGTGGAAGTTGCCAGATTTGGAAATCGCCACTTTGGAAACACAACTTTATCTGGAACCGATGACGCCGAAGCATACATGTTTCCTTATTATTACGACTTGAGCGTACAAATAGGACAACAGCTGTACATCTTATTGACGGAAGCGGCTTCTCAGAATTGGAGCGTTTTGTCGATGGATAGCATGATAACCTATTATCCCGCCGCTCCCACAATAGGCGGCAACCCCCCAAGCGGAGAATATTTAGCCCAGGATATCAAACCCGTAATCTATGGCGTCGGTGCAGCCACTAACGCTATTTCTAACACTCTATCGGCAAACGTTGACAACTGGGAAGACCCAAATAACATTTTTGGATGGTCTTATGGTAGAGCAAGAACTAATAGAACTGACGGAGATACCAGCGATTACTGCCTTGGCGCCGTGCGCTCCCCGGCCTTCAAAATCAACGGCGCAAACGAATATCTCACCTGGGATTGGGAAGGCAATATATCGCTAGAAAAGCAGCTGTTTGTCTCCATTAAGGCAGTCGGGACAAATATCGAATTGAAGCGACTCGTTAGAAGCGACTACTTTAGCACGAAAACTGGAGGCGAATTTGCTGGCCACTGGACGAACCTCAGTGCCTTGTATAGCGAGACCAACGAATACTATGTGGAAATGGTCGACAACACGACCACTAGCTGGGGCTTAATAAGCGTAAAGGATGTTTATCTCCGAGCTTCAGACCACGAAAAGGTAAAAATAAGCACTGATGAAGCTGTTTCAATTGAACCGCTGACGACTAATTTCACGCTCACAGCCGCCGAGGATGCCAAATCATATGGAGCATATTTCCTTGAAGCCACTTCTCCATATTGTGCCGATTTAGACGGCAGCAACGTTCCTTGGACAACACTTGAAACGGCTTATGGCACTTTGACTGCTGATGGAAAAAATTATTTTGTGAATTCCAGCACGATGGATGCAGAAATTGTTGCAGCGCGGAATAGATATGTATTCTTATACCAGAAATATGGCAGTTCAAAAGAATGGAATAATTTCGTTGTCAGCTCAACCGATACCCATTATTACAAGCCTGAAGGAGCTTTTGTGAACAGGGAACCGCTCACTTCTGACAGCGGATCAATCAAAATAATTATTTTGGTTTCTGCGATTGCTGCTTTGATAACCGTTGGGTATCTATTAATCAAGAAAGCGAAGAAACGGGCGTCATAGTGCCTTTATCCGATTCAAATAGAATGCAATGATAAAAAAAGCCATGATTTACGTATTATGGCTTTTTACTTTGACATAGATTCATATCTTCTTGTGAATCTTCCACAATACTGCAAATTGTTTAAGGTGGCGTGTGCAAAACATGTCTATTAGAGTTAACGTCAAAAAGTATAGTGTTATTCATGGTTTCGTCGTGCGTTTCGCCTGCAAATATCTCAAGTTCGACAAGCGAATCAACCTCTTCTTTCTCAAATGGAAAGGTGTATTCCTGGGGCGCTAATTGGTATGGTGAACTCGGCTATGGCGCATCAGGCTATAGGAATGTTTCAACTGATATTACCTCGTATTTTAGCGATTCAGTTACTAAATTAGCAGCTGGCGGTGACAGTTCTTTTGCCCAAACTTCTTCAGTAAGAATTTAATCTTGGGGACTGAGTATTACGATAATAATGACAGAATGGTTCCAATTGATATTGCTGTACTATATATATTATTTGAGCAGTAAATTTATGAAACGCGATAAAAACTGGATACATTGAAACTCCCCCAAAATACTGGGCCAGAAATGGTTTCATTGGAGGGATTTTTTATTTAAATTATCCCAAAGGCAAAAGCGACTAAAGCATATTTAGGTAGCAATGTTTTAATCCAAGCAAATGAAAAAAAGCACATGATTAATTGGAGCAGTTATGCAATGATTTTACTGTGCGGAATTTCCGCTGACGGAAGAAATATTTATTCGACTGTGACTGACTTAGCTAAGTTTCTCGGCTTATCAACATTAATGCCTTTGGCAGTGCTTACGTAATATGCAAAATAGAAAGCAATTGAAGAGATAGCTACGCTGCTAAGATAACGCTTGTAATCTCCCACAACAATGAAATCTCCCTCTTTTGAAAGTTTTTTTGTGGAGACAACATATACATCTGCTCCTCGAGCTTTCACTTCTTGAATGTTGTTTCTCATCGATGCTTCCGTTACTTCATCGGTAATGAAGACTATAACAGGTGTACCCTTTTCAATTAACGCAATAGGTCCATGCTTAAGCTCTCCTCCGGCAATGGCTTCTGAGTGAATATAGCTAATCTCTTTTAGTTTCAGAGAAGCCTCCAGGGCGAAATCGTAGTCAAACCCTCTTCCTAGGAAGTAGATATCGTGAGAACCCTTAAGCTTCTTTGCTAACTCTTGAATTTGCGGCTTTAAAGTCTGCTTGATCTCTCCGATAATTCTCGAGCAATCACTTAGGTCGCCGATAATCTTGTGTCGGTTAGTGTAAGCATTTGTTAGAAATACCAGTGCTGTGACCATGGCAACATAGGCTTTTGTAGAAGCAACTGAGACTTCAAGGCCCGCTTCGAGAAGCATGGAATAATCTGCCGCTCTCTCGAGAGTGGACCCCTTGGTATTTGTGATGATTAAAGACTTTAATCCGTGCTCTTGAACGATGTTCATGCAGTGAATCATATCCGCTGTTTCTCCAGATTGAGAGAGCATGATAACAAATGGTTTCTTTCCAGGAATGATCGGATAATATGCCCACTCAGATGCGATGAAAACCGCTGAATCTTTTCCGATGCTGTGGAAAAAACGCGATCCCACCAAGGAGGCATGGTAACTAGTTCCACAGCCGATAAAGACAATGAAATCGCTTCGTTTAATTTCTCGAAGCAATCCTTTAGGAAGAATGAAAGATCCATCTTGGTAATATAGCATCATCAATCGCCGGACTACCATTTCAATCTCTTCAATTTCTTTTAGCATGTAATGAGGATAACCATGCAAATCAGTTGATAGCAGCTCGGGGTTCTTATGCGAATACTTTATTGAAACTGGGTTGAGATCAGAATCGAACAACTTCACATCTGTGGCGGATAAAACGCCCATTTGATTATCGCTGACATCGACTACTTTATTAGTGTACTTAATCATCGGGACGGCATCGCTAGCGATAAGATTGAAATCTTTGCCAACTCCAATCATCAATGGCGATGATCTCTTCATAAAATACAAGTTTGTCAGATCTTTATCATAGATAATTGCCAGAGCAAATGAACCCTGTAATTTCTTCATCGCGAGCTTCATTGACATGAGCATATCGTGGCCAGTTGAAAGGCAGCGCTCAATATACGAAGCTATGACTTCACTATCCGTATCGCTATGGAATTTGTACCCTTGCTTAATCAACTCACTCTTAACTTCTAAAAAGTTCTCTATAACTCCGTTATGAATAAGAGTGATATGCCCATCCATCGATTGGATTGGGTGGCAGTTCTTTAAACAAGGCACTCCGTGAGTAGCCCAGCGCGTGTGACCGATGCCCATATCAGCTTTGCTGAAATCTGGGACTTTTCCCATGAGGCGCTCGACACTGCCGACTGTTCTAGTCAATCGAATTGATTTATCTAAAACATAGGCGATACCAGCTGAATCATAGCCTCGATAATCTAATGACTTGAGTCCTTCTAATAAGTATTTTCTTGTATCGATATTTCCGATACATCCAACGATTCCACACATAGTCCTTTACCTTCCTAAATCATGTTTAATTTCGTAGGAGGAGATTGACATATGATAGTTCTTCCACTCCAACTCTTTGGCAATTATATATTTCTCGTATGTATGCTCTCCGAGGACATTTTTTAGAATGACGGACTTCTTGAAGATGAGAATAGCTTCGTGAAGTGTTTCAGGAAGATGCTCGATGCCCCTCGAGGCAATTTCCTCTTCCGCCAAGGAAAAGATATTGTCATATACGGGTGGGATGATGTCTTTTTCATTTATAGTTTCAATTCCTTGGAGCCCGCACTCAAGGATGCCCGCTAAGGCAAGATATGGATTTGCAAAGCAATCAACATTTCTCAACTCGGTTCTAGTCGCTTGTTCTCTCGCGGCAGGAATTCGAATTAAGGCGCTTCGGTTAGCATCGCTCCAGCAAGCATATATCGGAGCTTCAAACCCGCTGACTAATCGCTTGTAGGAATTGACGCTTGGATTGGTGAGAAGAGCCAATTCCTGGCAATGTCTCAAAATACCGCTTATCCATTTCTTGCACAATAAGGATAACTGCATTTTATCATCAGGGTCGTAAAACAAATTCTGGCCTTCTTTTGAAAACAGCGAACAATTTGTATGCATTCCGCTTCCCGCTTGCCCCTCAATTGGTTTGGGCATAAATGTGGCGAGATAGCCATGCTTTCGGGCGACGACTTGAACGACTTGCTTAAAAGTTTGAACTCGATCGCATGAAGTTAAAACGTCGTCATACTTGAAAGTAATCTCGTTTTGTCCCGGCCCTACTTCGTGATGCGATGTCTGAACGATAAAGCCCATTCTTTCTAGCGTCAAAGCGATATCTCTTCTGGTAACTTCGCAGCCATCAAATGGCATGAGATCAAAATAGGATGCCTTGTCTGATATCTTTAACGATGGTTCGCCGCTTTCATCTAATCTGAAGAGGTAGAATTCAGGTTCAAAGCCAACATCGAATTCGAAAATGCCTGATTTTTGCATTCTTTTAATCTCTTGTTTAAGTATGTAGCGCGGGTCCCCTTTAAAAGGTTTTCCATCAGGCGTATAGACATCGCAAATGATTCTCGCTACATTGCCATACTTATCGTCTTCAAAAGGGAGAGCGAGAAAGGTATCTAAATCGGGATAGAGATACATATCCGCTTCTTTGATTCTGACAAAACCTTCGATTGATGAACCATCAAACATTACTTTGTTTTCTAGGGCATCATCAAGCTTAGCATTTGGAATTTCGACCGCCTTAATGTTTCCAAGCATATCCGTGAATTGCAAGCGAATATAAGATATGTTTTCTTTTTTTACTAATGCTTTAATTTCTTCCTTGTCCATTGCTTTTTCCTCGATACATATGGTCATTATAGAAGCAACACTTTCTGACAAAAAGCGTTTTTTTATTTATTTGAAAAAATGATTAAAAAGCATAAAAATAAGAAAAAACATTCTTAAACTTTAAAAATAACAAAGTTAAGTCTAAAATATTTTCATTTTTGTTATATCGCTTTGGGCTGCTTTTTACAGTTTTCCTTTCAAAAAATCAAATAAGCATACCGCTATTTATTGCAAAAAGATTTTTGTGACAGAAACCACCCAATAAAATATTTCACTTGATTTACCTTGTGGAACCCGCTGTTCTTGCTCCTTGCTTCGATTTTTTTTGAGAATGGTTAGGCACTAAAACAAAAGAAGAATAGTCATTATTTTCTTTTGAAAAACTCTAATTCTTGAGCAGAAATGAAGAATGTGATATTTCATCTTATATCGGCCTATCACAAAATATCGAGCACTTATAATTCCTATAAGCTAAAATAATTAGGGAGAATAATATGAAAAAAGATATCGCGTACTGCGGGCTTGACTGCAATAAATGCCAAGCGAGAATTGCTACCATCAATAATGATGATAATCTGCGAAAAGAAGTGGCGGAAAAATGGGGCAAGTTAAACAACGTTGAAATAGCTCCAGAGATGATCAACTGCACCGGCTGCAGAGGTAGTGGAGTTAAAACCTATTTTTGCTCAACCTTATGCGAGATCAGAAAATGCGCTATTGAAAAGCAATTAGTTTCATGTGGCTCTTGCTCAGGCCTTAAGCAATGTCAAAAGGTCAAAATGATCATCGACAACAACAAAGAGGCCCTTGAGAATCTGCTCAAGAAATAATTAAGCATTGTGCCCTGCGCCAATAATATCTTCGATTACATAACGGCATACTTTTGCCGCTTTTTTATTAGTGAAAACACCTAAAAATAACATTTTGAAAATATTTCTTTTAATCGCGCAAAAGTGTGCTATTATACACGCATAGATTGATAGAGGCGCGACTAAGAAAAGTAGCTACCGGAGAAGGCATTCCGTGAAAGCAGCGAAAGGCAAGGTCGCCGAAACGTCCGCGAGGCATCGCGAGTGATTGGGCCATGGGGGAATACCCCGATGGACTCCTACCCCAGAGGCGGGGTAGAGGCGCTATCGATGTTAATCTTACTCATTTCATTTTTGAGGGATTGCGTCGACAGCGATGCAATCTTTTTTAAACCCCAAGGAGGAAAATGAAAATGAGGTTCAAAAAAAGTCTGCTCGCTCTCCTTTCAGTGGTATTTCTAACCACAGGTTGCTCAACCGTTAACTTCGACAATTCCAAGCTTATTGTCGGGCTCGAATGCGATTATGCACCCTTTAACTGGACTGCGACTGCGAGCACGAGCGAGACACTTCCAATCGATGGACTATCTGGACAATATGCCGACGGCTACGACATCCAGGTCGCTAAGTTCATCGCCGACCAGCTCGGTGTCCAGGTCGTCATCAAAAAATTAGCGTGGGGAGCGCTCCTCCCCGCGATTCAAACCGGCGACATCAATGCTATTATTGCCGGTATGAGCTATACCGAAGAGCGCGATCAATCTGTTGACTTTACTTCCGCTTATTACACCAGCGACATCGTGGCTGTCGTCCAAGCCAGCAGCCCTTTAGCTAGTGCTACTTCAATTCAAGATTTAAGCGGCTACAAAGTAATTTCGCAATTAGGAACTATTCAAGACACGATTATCGATCAAATCGATGGCGTCGTGCATCAAACTGGTTCTGAGACATTTAACACAGCGGCTTTGTCCGTTCTCGCTGGCGATTCTGATGCTTTAATCGCTGAATATCCCGTGGCCCGCGCTATCGTCAACGCTAACCCGTCTCTCGCCATCGTCCAATTCACCATTGGCTTCACTGGCATCGATGAGAATGCCCTCAGCGTGGCTGTCGCTGTTGCTGAAGGTAATTCAGAACTGCAAACCAGCATCAATGAAGCGCTACTAGCTCTCTCATCCGCAGAAAGGCAATCGATGATGGATGGGGCTATTGCCCGCTCGGCTATTGACTAAGAGTCATCCTTATGAATAGCTTTGAAAAAATATTTTATTTGCTCCAGCATTATGGGCTTCTTTTCCTTCAGGGTGTCGGAGTTACTCTTCTATTAGCCGTGGTGGGAACAGGCGTCGGCCTTTTCCTAGGCCTTTTGCTATCGCTGATTCGCAATCTAAAAGCCACTCCCAAGGATGGAAAGTTCAAGAGGTTTTGGAAAAAAACCGTCTCTTTCTTAGCCATGTGCTACATCGAGCTCTTCCGAGGCACACCGATGATGGTTCAAGCTCTCATCATCTACTTCGGTGGCAAGATGATTGGAATTCCATGGACCTATTTGTCTTGCGGACTCTTCGTTATCTCTATTAATACGACAGCTTATATGGCGGAGATTGTACGCTCAGGCGTGAATGCCATCGATGTCGGGCAACTCGAAGCCGCCCGCAGTCTGGGCATGACGCAAACGCAAACCATGTTTAATGTCGTATTCCCGCAAGCGCTTAAGAATTCAATCCCAACTATCGGGAACGAATTCATCATCAATATTAAGGACTCTTCCGTTCTCAATGTGATTACTGTCTCTGAGCTATTTATGGCGGCTAAGATTGCTTCAAGTGCCACCTATATGTTCATCGAATCATATCTCATTATTGCGGTAGTCTATTTAGTTTTGACAATCGCTTTCAGCCAGATTCTCAAGCGCATTGAAAAGCGCATTGACGCACCATTTGTCGTCAAATCCGCTAAGCCAAGGAGCGCATAATATGGAGCCATTAATTCGCATTGAGCACCTATCAAAATCATTCGGCGATGCCTCAGTTCTTCGCGATATCAACTTGACGGTTAATAAAGGTGATGTCGTCTGCATCATCGGCTCTTCCGGTGGTGGCAAATCCACCCTATTGCGATGCATCAACCTTCTAGAGAATCCTACCAGTGGAGCGATCTACATCGATGGGGAGAATATCTTAGGCAGCAAAGTCAATGTCGATGCTCTCAGAGCAAAGACGGGAATGGTCTTCCAACAATTCAATCTCTTCAATCATCTTAATGTCCTTGATAATTGCACTTTGGCCCCAATAAAAGTCAAAAAGCTAAGCAAGAAGGAAGCGACAGAGATCGCTATTGCTAATCTGACGAAAGTGGGGATGGGTGATAAGTTGAGATTTAAGCCAAGGCAATTAAGCGGTGGGCAGAAGCAGCGAGTTGCCATTGCCCGAGCCTTATGCATGAATCCTAAAGTTTTACTTTTCGATGAGCCAACCAGCGCTCTCGACCCAGAAATGGTTGATGAAGTTTTGAATGTCATCAAGCGTTTAGCAAGCGAAGGGATGACGATGGTGGTCGTCACCCACGAGATGAGCTTTGCTCGCCATGTCGCCAACAAGATCGTCTTCATCGATCAAGGGGTCGCTGAGTTCACAGGTACTCCCGATGAAGCCTTCAGCGATCAAGCAAGTCCACGCCTCCGACAATTTATGAAAGATTATTAAAAATTAAAAAAGCCCATTATGGGCTTTTATTATAGACGCGATTCAATTTAGATAAAGAGAGTGACGCCGGCTTTTTCGGATTCTGCTAAATAAGTGGCAACTCCAGCATATTCGATGCCGTCAATTAGCTCTTCTTTATGGATGCCCATCACGTCCATGCTCATCGTACAGGCGATAAACTTCACTCCTGCTGCCTTAGCTTGAGCGATTAAATCAGGCAAGGAGTCGACATTTTTCTTCTTCATTACCGATTTCATCATCTTCGCGCCCATTCCGCCGAAGTTCATCTTGGAAATTGGCATCTTTTTTGGACCTCTTGGCATCATGGCGCCAAACATTCTTTCAATGAATGATTTCTTGACCTTGACCTTCCGGTCTTTGCGCAGCAAATTGAGACCCCAGAAGGTGCAGAAGATGGTGACATTTTTGCCCATTGATCGGCTGCCTTGAGCAATGATCATCGAGGCCATGGCTTTGTCCATGTCACCGCTGAATAAGACGATGGTGGTATTCTCATTTTCCACAGCTTTTGGTGAAGCCTTTACTGAGCCTTTGCGAATGATTGCGACATAACCTTCTTTGGTCGCCTCTTTTTTTAGAAGGGTATTGCCAGTGGTCACACACCATTTTTCGACATCGCTGAAATAGCCGCTGTCAGTGGCAACAACTTTGACGATTTCGCCGTCTTTCATTTTTTCGATAGCGCGATAGGTCTGCATGATTGGTCCTGGGCATTGAAGACCGCAGGCATCGATGAATACTTTGACATCCTCTTCGCGATATTCTGTGCTATTGGATTGCTCTTTGGCGGCGATGACGCGATTTTCCGGATTATGCAGCTCTTCTTGGCGACTATTTTGATGGAGAGCTTTATAGACCTTATATCCGCCGAGGAGATTGTGAACATTGGTGTAGCCGTGGTTGACAAGCACTCTTATAAAGAGATAAGCCGTCTGCCCCACATTGCAGTAGACGAGAATGGGAGCATCTTTTTCTTTGGGCAACTTATCGAGATTATCGCGTATTCCAACATAGGGAATATTAACGGCTCCTTCGATGTGCCCAATGTTATATTCTAATGGCGTTCGGCAATCGACAATCAAAGATTTGTTTTGGCGAAACTCATCTAATTGCCCTTGATTGACGACCCCAAATTCTTTCTGCATCATATTGCTTCCGACGTAGCCTGCAATATTGATGGGATCCTTTGCGGAGCCAAAAGGCGGTGCATAAGCTAATTGAATATCTGGTAAATCAAAGATGGTCAAGCCACCTTTAATTGCAGTGGCAATGACATCGATGCGC
This sequence comes from Bacilli bacterium, assembly GCA_035353055.1. GTDB lineage: Bacteria > Bacillota_I > Bacilli_A > RFN20 > CAG-826 > JAAYDH01. The sequence continues at coordinate 20,069 of DAOPYW010000012.1, read as the reverse complement.
TTGTCAACACCCTCTTTGCCGATGACTTGCGCGCCGAGAATCTTGCCAGTTTCAGGGCTGAATAATAGCTTGATGACGATGTCGCTAGCACCGGGATAATAGCCGGCGTGATTAGAGCGGGTGACCATCACCGCACGGTATTCAATTTTTTTCTTTTCGAGGGTTTTTTGATTGTTGCCAGTGCTCGCAACAGCGAGACCGAAAACTTTGACAATTGAAGTGCCCAGGCTGCCATCATATTTGACATCCCAGCCATTCATGTGATCAGCGACTAAGCGAGCTTGGCGATTGGCTGGCCATGCTAGTGGTATCGCCGTAGGACTGCCATCGATGAAATCTTTGACTTCAATCGCATCTCCGACCGCGTAGACATCAGGAATGGCGTCACCAGTTGTTGCATCGATGGTTTGGAGATAATCATTCGTTAAGATGTGCCCCTTTGGACCAACTTTCAATCCGCCAGAAATGGCAAGATGAGATTCTGGGCGAACACCGACCGCCATAATTATTAGATCTGTTTCTAAGACAAGGCCACTTTTTAAAATGATTGTCTTACCACTATCTTTAATTTCAGTTGCTGTGTCTTGGAGATAGACTTGGACACCATTAGCCTCGAGTTCGCTCTGCGCCATTTTAGCCATCTCAAAATCGAGAGGAGGGAGAACTTGATCGGCGAGGTCGACAATTGTCACTTTAATCCCTCGCCCAACGAGATTCTCTGCCAGCTCAATGCCAATAAAGCTGCCGCCTATCACGAGAGCGGATTTCACTTTTTCTTGGTTAATAAAGCTATATATCTTGTCAGTATCATTCAAATTTCTCAATGAGAAAACATTTTTGGCTTTTTCGATTCCGGGAATGGGCAGCCAAATCGGCATCGCTCCCGTCGAAAGAAGCAATTTATCGTAGGTCTCTTCATATGTATGGCCTGTCTTTACTTCTCTGACGGTGATGTTTTTCTTTTTGACATCGATGGCGATGACTTCCGAAAAAGTGCGGACGTCAATATTGTGATTCTTTTTAAATGTCTCTGGTGTTTCAACCAGCAATCGCTCGCGATTAGCAATTACACCCCCAATGTAATAGGGGAGACCGCAGTTCGCGAAAGAGACGTGCTCGTCTTTTTCAAAGATGATGATCTGATCTTCATCGCTGAGCCTTCGAGCTCTCGCTGCTGCTGTCGCGCCACCCGCCACACCGCCGATGATAAGAATTTTTTTCATAATTTGTTCCTCATTTTATAAGTGTCTTGTGACTAACCCCATTCTATCACAGGCTTTTTGTGAAGTTGACAAAGGTGCTCGCTTAAAAATTTGTCACGGCTAGCCACATATTAAAATTACCATTTGTATTAAGCAGTTGATTCGCTCTTTTGCGCCGGATGTCAAAAACCCACGTTAATTAAACGTGCATTCGTTGACTATTGACGGCTTTTAATTCATACTTATGCCAGGTCTACGAAAAAGGCCAAATCATAAAAAAACAATAGAATTAATTAGGGTGGGAGGTGGTCATCTTTTATGGATGAAATTGTGAATAAAATTATCGCGCTTGATCGCGATGGCCAAAATAAAATAAACGCCCTGGAAAAAGAGAAGCAAGAGCTCTCGCAATACATCAAAGAGATGCGCGAAAATCTTGCCAGAGAATATAAAAATTCAACCAAAGTTAAAATTGAATCAATAAGAGCGAATATCAAGGCTGATTATAAAGATCGCTCTGCTAAGATTCGCTCTGAGGCAAAAGAAAAAGGCAAGAATACTGTCTTATTTTATGGCGATCACAAAAGGCAGTGGATTGAACAATTAATCGACTTTTGTTTGAGATAATCGAGGTTTTTATTTATGCCGTTCGTCAGCAATGCATTGATAGCTAAAATAAAAACACTTCACGCGAATGATCTCACAGCCCAAGATTATCAGGAACTGTTGAATAAAAAGACGATTTGGGATGTCGCCCTCTTTTTAAAGAGCAAAGACGCCTATCGCGATATTTTGAGCAATGTTCCCGAAAGCAGCCTCAATCGAGCGAGGCTCGAAGGTTTGATCAAGAGGCAAAAATTTGATCAGCTAGTGAAATTGGTTAAATTTCTGACTTTGAAAGATCGAGGATTCTACCTGCTGAACTTCGTGCATATGGAGCACGAGATTATCTTGGAGATGATCAAGAGTTTCATCTCTCGCGAGACTTACGATGTCGTCGCTCATATTCCCTATTATTTCGATCATTATTCCAAAATCGATTTTGTCAGCTTGACGAAAGCTACCGATATGGATGGCTTGCTAAAAGTATTGGCTGACACCCGATACTACAAGATGCTCAAATCTTACGCTAAAACCAAAAATGAAGACCTGCGCTACTACGAATTCGAATCGATTTTCGAAAACGATTACTACAACTATACTTTTAAGCAAATCGCCGCCAACTACCGCGGAAAGCTGAGAAAGAACCTCGAAAATGCCTTCAAATCAAGAATTGAGATGGAGAACATGATCAAGGTCTATCGCCTGAAGAAGTTCTATGGAGTTGAAGATCAAGATATCAAATCGATTTTGATTCCCTCGACTAGAATTATCGAAAAGAAACTCGACGAGATTATCGCTGTCAAGAGTGCGGATGACATCTTCAAAACGATCATTGAGTCAGGCCTGGGAGTATATCTCGGGGATAAGGATCAAGTCTATCTCGAATACTACACCGATCACATGCGATTTAATACCGCTCAGAAGTTCATGTACTATTCTAATGCTGCCCCGACCGTCTTTATGGCCTATATGTTTTTTGGAGAATTAGAAGTGGAAAATTTAGCCCACATTATCGAGGGCATACACTATGAACTTGACGAGCGAGAGATTCGCTCAATGCTCGTGTTTTAGGAGGTGAAAAAATGATCAGCAAATTAAAATTAGTCAATTTGACGACAACCGAAGAACATCTTGATGAGGTCCTCGGCAATTTTGTCACCTTTGACGGCTTTCACGCGGTCGATCCCAACAAGATTGTCTCCTCCGTCCACGGAGCAAAACTATACGAGAGCGATAACCCTTGCGAACCCCTCATCGCGGAGCTTCACGAGATCGAAAAATTAATCGATTACAAATTCCCCAAAAAGAAGATTGCTTGCGCGCCTTGCAAGATCGAGGAAATTGGCCAGTTGGTCGAATCCACTCATCAGGGATTCACTGATAAATACGCGGAGATCAAGAAGAGCGAAGAGCAGATTAAAACCTATCAAGAAGCCCTCTTCCAAGTCCGCAACATCATCAGCATGAAGACTCCTTTTGAAGACTTGTTCAAATTGAGATTTTTAATCTTGCGTTTTGGAAAGCTTCCGCGCGACACTGCTGATAGGCTGCGCTTCTATGATCAGAAGCCTTTCATCTTCCTTCCTTTCGCTGAAAGGGATGGAGTGGTTTGGTGCTTATATATGACCACTGAGCAATACAAAACCGAAATTGATAACATCTTTACTTCGATGTTTTTTGAGCGCATTCACATCCCAGATTTTGTGCAGGGGACTCCCGAAGTCGCCATCGCCAATCTCGATGATGAAATCGGCCGTTTAGAGAGAAACATCAGGCTGCTGAAAAAGGATATCTTTCACGGCGTTGAAGAAGCCAAGGAAAAAGTCGACCAAGTCTATGGGCAATTGCTCTATTTGAGCGATATTCATCGCGCTCGAAATCATATGGTATGTTTAGGAGAAAGATTGACTCTGACAGGGTTTATTGAGCAGAAGCAAGTTAAAAATTTCCAGAAATTGTTCGCTGAGATGCCTTCTGTGGAAATTCAGATTGAAGACGCGGAAGCGGATAAGCGTTTCCAGCCTCCTACCAAGTTGAGAAATAATTGGTTTACCCGCCCATTCCAATTCTTTGTCGATATGTATGGCACCCCATCCTATCACGATGTCGATCCAACCTTGATGGTGGCGATTACTTACTCGCTGCTCTTCGGCATCATGTTCGGCGATTTAGGGCAGGGATTGCTCTTGTGCTTAATTGGCATAATTATGTCGCGAGTCTCTAAAAATCGCCTCGGTCCTATCCTGACTAGAATTGGCATTTCAAGCGCGCTTTTTGGTGTCGTTTATGGCGAGACGTTTGGCAATTCCACCTTCCTGGAACCCTTCTATACTTGGCTGAGCGGATTAGTGAAGCTTAATCTCCATCCGATTCATCCGATGGACAACACGATGACGATGAATTTGCTGCTCGCTACGGTCGGCATTGGCTCGATTATCATTCTATCGACAATCGCCATCAATTTAATTGCTAAATTCAAGGCGAGAAAATTTGCCGATGCGCTATTCTCATCGAATGGTTTGAGCGGTTTAATCCTCTATGGTTTTGTGCTAAGCGGCATTGTCATGCAGATGTTTTTCAATATTCCCGGCGTCTTTAATGTCTACACGATTATCTTCTTGATTGTCCTGCCGGTCATCCTCATCTTTTTAAAGGAGCCTATCGACCGGAAAATGCATCATCAAAAGATGTTCCCTGATGGAGTGGGAGGCTTTTTAATCGAGGGATTCTTCGAGCTCTTTGAAGTCATCCTCTCCTATGTCACAAACACCCTATCCTTTCTCCGCGTCGGTGGCTTTGTTTTATCCCACGCTGGCATGATGCTCGTGGTCGCCACTTTGATGCAGATGACATCGGGCACAGGTTCGATAGTCGTGATGATTCTCGGCAATCTCTTCGTGATGGGGCTCGAGGGTTTGATCGTCGGCATTCAAGTTTTGAGGCTTGAATTCTATGAGATGTTCTCTCGCTATTTTGAGGGCGATGGAATTATATTTGATCCACTAATTTAGGAGGTATTTATATGAATGAATGGATTGTTCTTGGCTCGGTCTTGGTCGGTCTAGTTCTGATCTGCTTACCGTTGGTAAAAGTATTTAGAGGCAAAGTTACCGCCGGCAAAGCAAAAAAGCGCATCATCTTGCATGTCAGCCTTTTCTTTGCCTTGATTATTGGAACCGTTTTGGTGGCTCCAGGAGTATTAGGCGCGGAAATTCCAAGCGATTCGACTATCACAGGCGAAATCTATAAGCAAGCCGCTGCCTTTGGCTATATCGGCGCAGCTATTGCTACTGGTTGCTCTGCTCTCGGAGCTGGCATAGCCGTCGCTGCTGCAGCTCCTGCGGCTATTGGAGCAATTTCGGAAAACCCCAAAAACTTAGGCAAAGCGCTCATCTTCGTCGCCTTAGGTGAAGGTGTGGCTATCTATGGTTTGCTGATTTCGATTTTGATCCTCAACAATATTCCTGTCATTGCTTAAAGGCGAAATATGGAGAAGTTTTACTGTTTCAGTGACAGCACCGACACATTAGTGGGAATGAGATTAGTCGGCATCGAAGGAGAGGTTGTTCGCGATCGAGATACTTTCTTGAAGAAACTCGAACAAGTTCTCATTAATCCGAGCATTTCCGTTGTTTTGGTGACGACTAAATTGATCGATTTAGCCCCGGATGTCATCTCGGAATTAAAGCTTCGCGATACCCATAGTTTGATCGTGGAGATTCCCGATCGCCACGGAAATGCCAAAATTGGCGAAAAAATCGATGCTTATGTATCGAAAGCTGTCGGAGTTAATCTGAGGGGAGATCAAGATGGAATATCAAAATAGAGATGATCTTTATTATTTCTTTAAAAAGACTATCGATGAAGAAGTCGAAAAAATCGTCGAGAAGCTGCAAAAGGATATCGATGATCTGAAAGGCAAAGCTCAAGTCTCAATCAACAAAGAGCTGAGCGAAGAGCAGGAGAGCCTCGTCGAGAACGAAAAGCAGACTCTCGGAAGAGAATACAATTTAAAGATTTCTGCTTTGCAATATCAAAAGCGCCTCTCTTTGATGCGCAAAAAACAGAAGCTTCTCGAGCAATTGTTTTTAAAGTTGGAAGAGGAAATAACTAAATTTGTTCAGAGCGAGCGATATCGCCCGTGGCTTTTAAATAAGCTTTCACTCTATGATCTAAGCGATTGTTCCAGCCTGCTAGTTTCTCCTGAAGATACAGTAATTCACAGTGAATTAAAAGGCGTCAATATCGAACTTTCTCCCGGCCTCATCGGGGGATTTATCATCAAATCAAAAGATCAGAGGACGATGATTGACGAATCGTTAAAAAAGAAAATTAAGGAAGCCCAAAGTTGGTTTTACGACCACGCTGAGTGGCCGAGTGAATAAGGAGTAATCAAGCAATGAAAAATCTAATCTATGCAGTCAATGGTCCGGTCATAAAAGTTCGCGACACGGAAGCTTTTTCAATGCTTGAAAAAGTCTATGTCGGTCCCAAAAAGCTGATGGGAGAAGTCATCTCTATTTCCAAGAAAGAGACGATTATTCAAGTTTATGAATCGACATCAGGGCTCAAAAAAGGCGATGAAGTCATCGGGACCAAAACTCTTGTTTCTCTCGTCCTGGGACCTGGGATACTGAACAATATTTTCGATGGGATTCAGCGCCCTCTTAAAACGATCAGCCAGAAGGAAGGCATCTTTATCGCTCCTGGCAGCCAAGTCGCTCCTCTTGACGAAGAGAGGTTATGGCATGTCCAAATGCTCGCTAAGGAAGGCGATGTCGTCTCTCCGGGACAGATTATCGCTCTCGTGCCTGAAACGAGCGCCATCACCAACAAAGTGATGATTCCTTCGAATCTTTCCGGCGAGATCATCGAATGCCGAGCGGATGGCAAATACACAATTAAAACCAACATCGCAAAAGTTAAAGATGCAGAAGGAAATATCCATCCGATTAATCTCGTCCAAGAATGGCCGATAAAAATACCTCGCCCCACCCAAGAACATCTGCTTCTCGATATTCCTCTAATAACGGGCCAGAGAGTCATCGACACTCTATTTCCACTCGCAAAAGGCGGCGCTGCGGTGATTCCCGGCGGTTTTGGAGCAGGAAAAACCATGATGCAGCATCAGTTAGCCAAATGGTGCGATGCTGATATTATCGTCTATGTTGGCTGCGGCGAACGCGGTAACGAGATGACGCAAGTCTTGGAAGAATTCCAGAGCCTAATTGATCCCCATACCCATAAATCATTGATGGAAAGAACCGTCCTCATCGCTAATACTTCCAATATGCCGGTCGCTGCTCGCGAAGCAAGCATTTATACTGGCATTACCATCGCTGAGTACTATCGCGACATGGGTTATAACGTTGCGATGATGGCTGATTCGACTTCTCGATGGGCGGAAGCCCTCCGCGAAATCAGCGGCCGCCTCGAAGAGATGCCTGCCGAAGAAGGCTTTCCCGCCTATCTTCCCTCTCGCATTGCCCAATTCTATGAGCGAGCGGGGATGGTGATTAATCAAAATGGCACTAGAGGATCAGTGTCAATTATTGGAGCAGTCAGCCCACAAGGTGCTGATTTCTCTGAGCCTGTCACTCAGAACACCAAGCGATTCGTCCGCTGCTTCTGGGCTCTCGATAAAAACTTGGCCTATCAGCGCCATTATCCATCAGTCAACTGGCATTTGAGTTACAGCGAATATTTAAATGACTTAACTCCGTGGTATAACAAGCATTATGGACCTCGCTTCATGAAAGATCGCACGAGAATTAGAACTCTCTTAGCGCAAGAGGACAAGCTGATGGAAATCGTCCGCTTGATCGGCAATGATGTCTTGCCCGACGATCAAAAATTGGTTCTAGAAATCGGCCGCGTGATCCGCCAAGGATTCTTGCAGCAGAGCGCTTTCCATGAAGAAGATACCTATGTCCCGCTCCGCAAACAGCAAGCGATGATTGAAGCCATCTTACTCCTCTATGATGAGACCGATAAAGCGATTTCTCAAGGCAAGCCCTTGTCCCTAGTCTTGAAGACCGGTCTTTTCGAGGAGGTAACCAAGATGAAATATCAAATTAAGAATGATGAAATCAAAAGTTTTGACCGATTGAAGGAACGCATTGTTTCAGCGATCAGCAAAGTCGAATAAGGAGGCACTATGGCAATACAATATATTGGCTTATCAGCAATCAATGGCCCGCTAGTCTTTTTGGAAGGTGTCAGCGGTGTCGGCTATGAAGAAGTAGTGGAACTCCGGCTTAAAAATGGTCAAGTTCGCAACGGGCGCGTCATCGCGATTGATGGTGACAAAGTCGCTATTCAAGTCTTCGAAGGAACCCACGAGATCAGCCTCGATGAAGTCAGAGCTGAATTTCTTGGCAAACCCCTAGAGCTCGCTCTTTCCAAAGAGATGCTCGGGCGCATCTTTGATGGAGCAGGTCGACCCATCGATGGCCTTTCACCTGTTTTTGCGAGCCTTAAAAGGGATGTCAATGGCGAGCCTCTCAACCCTGTGATGCGCGTCTATCCTCGCAATTATATTCAAACCGGCATCTCTTCTATCGACGTTTTAACAACTTTAATTCGCGGTCAGAAACTGCCGATATTTACTGGCACTGGCCTCCCGCATAACGAACTAGCGGTGCAAATTGTCCGCCAAGCCAAAATCACTGGCACGAGCGACAGCGATGAGAAGTTCTGCATCGTCTTCGCAGCGATGGGCGTCAAACATGATGTCGCTCATTACTTTCAGCAAACTTTCTCTGATGCTCGAGTGATGGACCGAGTGGTGATGTTCACCAATTTAGCTAACGATCCCATCATCGAGAGATTGCTCACTCCTAGAGCCGCTTTAACTGCCGCGGAATATCTCGCTTATGAATTAGATTACAACGTCCTCGTTGTCTTGACCGATATGACCGCTTATTGCGAAGCGCTTCGCGAATTCTCTTCTTCGATGGGAGAAATCCCTGCCCGCAAAGGCTACCCTGGCTATTTGTATAGCGATCTATCCAGCCTTTATGAAAGAGCGGGAATGGCCATCGGCAAGAAGGGCTCTGTCACTCAAATTCCGATTCTAACTATGCCTAACGACGATATTACTCACCCAGTGCCGGATTTGACTGGCTATATTACGGAAGGACAAATAGTCCTCGATCGAGAGTTGTATCAAAAAGGCATCTTTCCCCCAATCAGCATTCTTCCATCTCTTTCGAGATTGATGAAAGATGGCATTGGGGCTAAATACACGAGAGAAGATCACCAATCTCTAGCTAACCAGTTATTTGCGAGCTATGCGAAAGTCCAAGACATTCGCTCTCTAGCCTCGGTCATCGGCGAGGATGAACTCAATGAAAATGATCAAGTTTTCATCTTGTTTGGCAACCTCTTTGAGCAGAATTTCTTAAATCAAAGAGACCAAAACCGGGATGTTCCTTTTTCCCTCGATTTAGGCTGGGATTTACTGAGCATCTTGCCGAAGAATGAATTGACTAATGTCAGCGATCAACTAATCGAAAAATACTATAATCCTGATCGCGCTTTTCAGCGCTTCAATTTAAAAGCCTCGACTCTGGTTAACAAGATCATTGCGAAAGGAAAATAATGAACAGCAAAGCAATTCCCACAAAAAGCAATTTGATGGCGATTAAAAAATCGCTTAGTTTAGCGACCACCGGGCAATCTTTGATGGAGCGCAAAAAAAATATTCTTGTTCGTGAGATGCTTTTGCTGATGCCTAAAGTCAATGAGATAAGAGACCAGATTTACTCTGTCTACTCCAAAGCTTATCTCGCTCTGCAAGAGACAAACATCACTCTTGGAATCGTCAACGAGATCACCAAAGCGATTCCTATCGACAATGGCGTTCATCTATCATTTAGAAACGTGATGGGAGTCGACATTCCGGTCGTCACTCATACCCCCAAAAAAATCAGCCTTTCCTATGGGCTGAAATCAACTAATTCCAAATTTGATTACGCCTATCAAATGTTTTTAAAAGCCCGAGATTTGACGGTCAAACTAGCGGAAATTGACAATGCCGTCTACAGCCTTGCTAACGGCATCAGAAAAGCCCAAAAGCGGGCTAATGCTCTGGAGAACATCGTCATTCCTAATCTGATTGAAAACATTAAGTATATCTCGGAAGTGCTCGAGGAGCGGGAGCGGGAAGAATTCGTCCGCATGAAAGTAATCAAGGCGAGACAAAAGTAAGAAGATGGAAGCAAAAAAGAAGAACGTTGTCAAAATAATACTTGGCTCGATCTATGCTTTAGTCGCCTCCTTTTTTATCTTTGTCCTTTTATTGACGCTTATTGTCCCTAATGGAATGATCAAAATCTTTGGCGTCGGTTACTATCGCGTCAAAAGCGCCTCCATGGATCCAGTGATTCAAGTTAATGACTATGTTTTAGCCGAAAGAGCGAAAGAAGATGATTTAAATTCTGGCGACATCATCCTCTTTAATACCAAGCGGCAGATGGGCGACCTCGAGATGGTGGAAAAAATCTTTGTCATTCACTATTTTGGCTACGTGGATGAACAAGGGCATATCTTGACCTATTCGGAGAGCAATCGTAATCTGCCCGCTGACGATGCCAACAAATATGATCTCTGGGGAACAGAGGCCAATCCATATTTTGTGACTGAAAAAGATTTAGTTGGGCGATGCGCACAAATTATCAAAAGCGGCGAATCACTCGGCGATTTTATTAATGTCTTCTATTCTCCATATTTATACTTAGGATTGGGAGCTGCCTCGATTGGCGGATTGGTGACATACCAATTGGTCAAAGCAAGCAAAGATAAAAAGAAAAAGATATAAAATATCTTTCACTTTAAATATATTCAGAAGAATTTCTATCTCTTTTTCTTGAAGTTACGGCCCAAGACTTCTTTGGTCTCAATGGAAAACATAAAGGCGGAAGGATCGCTTTCGCGAACGACTTTCTTGAAATTTGAAATCTGCAGTTTGGACACGACGCAGACAAGGGTCTTGCTGTTCTCTTCGAAATACCCTCCCTTGCTTTCGAGAGTGGTGATGGAATACTTTTTCTCACGGAGAAGGGCGCGGGTGACTTCCTCTGCCTTTTTGGTGACGATTTCAAATTTGACCGCCGAGCTTAAGCCATTGAGGATTAAATCGACGCTCTTGGAGTTGATAAAGTTTTGGATGATTGAACAGACGAACAAGACGAATACTTGCTCCAATGTGACAGTGTTTTTGCACAAGAACACGATGGCGTTAACCGTGACACTCACAAAGTTAATAACGAAAATGATATATGAAACCTTGACATCTTTTAGCTTTTTTTGAATCATGATTCCAGTCAATTCAGTTCCGCCTGAGCTGCTATTGACATTGATTAATATGCCGACTGCAACACCGGTCAAAACACCAGATATAATAGCGGAAATAAGCGGTTGTGTATCATTGACATAGCGATACATGTTCAGCAAAGAGAATAGCTGCATCCATCCGCTGATGCACAAGATGGCAAAGATGCTTCGAATGGCGACCTTCTTCTCGAGGAAGATAAGAGCGCAAATCAAGATTGGAACGTTGATGATTAATATGGAGTATTGCGCCGGAAAGCCAGTGATGACTTGAATCATTGAAGCGATTCCCGTCACGCCGCCAGGAATGAGTTTAGCAGGCACCAAGAACATATACGTGGAAAGGGCAAATAGGAAAGAAGCAAAGATAATTGCGACATAGGCAATCACAACTTTTAAGACTGGCGACATTTTTTTCTTTTCTGGCATAAAAATACTCCTTCTGAACAATAAGTTTGAGCTGTCCTAGATAACATTCTATAGGGGATTTTACTAAAGTCAATTATATTGAGGAAAAATCGATGATTGTTTAAGGATTCCTTCAAAATCAGCCAAAACAGAGCGGTTGTTACCAATAAAATTTCCGTTTTATTATGTGTCAAAACTGACATCGCTGCTCGTTGAACTGCCCTTTTTTCGAATATAAAATCGCTTCTCTTAAGAAACAGCCGCCAAATTCTTCACAAGCGCTGTGATCCGTTGTATCATGAAAACCAAATCGGGGAGATTTTGTGAAAATCACTGTTAGAAAAATGGCCTTGACTGGCCTGATGGCGGCCCTGACCTTTGTTGCAACTGCCTTCATCCATATTAATATCCCTGCCAGCACCGGATACGTGAACTTGGGCGATTCGGTAATCCTTTTCGCTGCCTGCTTCATCGATCCCTATGTCGGAGCACTCGCCGGTGTCATCGGAGCTGTTCTCGGCGATCTATATGTCGGAGCAGCCTATTATGTCCCTTTCACGATCTTTGCCAAGCTCTTTGAAGCGATCATTGCTGGCATGCTTTTCAAAGTCTTCAAAGGCAAATGGTCCTATTTCGCGATTCCCATTGGCTCTTTAGCGATTGTCCCTACCTATGCGTTAGCCTATTACCTCTTTGGAGGCTGGGCGATGCTCTGGGCATCAAGCCCATTTGACCTCCTCCAAGCGGCTTTCAGCTCGGCGATGGCAATTGCCTTAGTCTTGATACTGAAAAAAGCCAAAGTCAGACCCCTCAGCGAACAATGACGACGCCCCTTTCGAAAAGGGGTCTTTTTGCTTGCGATATTTAATTTATTAATATTTAATAAATATTCCTTTATCGATTCTTTTGGCAATTCATCGCATTTTTTTGCGTGACAAATTGGCGAGATTGTATTTTTGTAGGTGAGGCGTATAATAAATGGCAATCCAACGGAGAATGAAATAATGAAAATATCGGACATCGTATACAAGAGCTACGACGAAGTGAAAGCGATGCCGCGCTTCGACTTTAAGCGGAAGACCCGCAAGCCAAGCAACCTATTAAAGCCCTTAATGCTCCTCCTTTGCTTGCCCGAATTTTTAAAGCGAAAGAGCAAGATTACCAGGATTAATATGAAAGGTGTCAGACCACCTTTTTTCATGCTATGCAATCACAATTCCTTCTTTGATTTTAAAGTCGCGACTATGTCGACTTTCCCACGCGTCGGTTGCAGTATCGTGGCCATCGACGGCTTCATTAACCGCGAAGGCCTCTTGAGATCCTGCGGCTGCATCGGCAAGCGCAAGTTCACCAATGATCCCTCTCTCGTCTATAACATCAAGCATATCTTGAGAAACCGAAAAGGCATCGTCACCATCTATCCCGAAGCCCGCTATTCTTTGGTCGGGACCACTTCACCTCTGCCTGATTCTTTAGGCAAGATGGCCAAGATGTTCAATGTCCCAGTGGTGGTACTCACCAACCATGGGCATCATCTCGCTCAGCCGGTGTGGAACCTCAAGCCAAGAAAGAATCGCACTGAGTCAACTATGAATCAAATCATCACTCGCCGCGATCTTGAATTCCTCTCAGTTGAAGAGATTAATGAGCGCATTCAGAAAGCTTTCGTCTATGACGATTATCAGTGGCAAAAAGATAATAATGTCCGCATCAATGAAGAATTCCGTGCGGAAGGCCTGCATCTTCCTTTATACAAATGCCCAGTGTGCGGCTCTGAGCACCACATGAATTCTAAAGGCGCGGATTTATTCTGCGAGAACTGCCACGCGAAGTGGCATATGGATGAGCTTGGGCAGCTAGAGAGCGACACCCAGACATTCAGCCATATTCCCGCTTGGTTTGATTGGGAGAGAGCGCAAGTCAACGAAGAGATAAAATCAGGGAAATATCATTACGAACAAGAAGTGATGATTGACTCTTTGCCCAATTCAACCGGTTACTATCGCTTGGGAAAAGGAAAATTAATTCACACTAGCGAAGGCTTTAAGCTCACTGGAGAATTTGCTCCCGATTTTGAAATAGTGAAAAAGCCCTTAGAAAACTTTGGTGTTCATATCGAATACAATTATTTCGGAAGAGGTCACTGTGTGAGCCTCTCGACAAACAACGATACTTACTACCTCTATCCCTTAGATCAAAAACAATCCGTCACCAAGCTGCACTTTGCTGCGGAAGAGCTCTATAAGATCACTAGAGAGAATATAGCTATATGCAAAGAAAATAGTGTCTAAATAAATATGATTACAAAAGCAGCATAACTATCTGATTATCATCGATTTATGGTGCCGCTCGGAGTCTTATTCCTATAATGACTACGCGTAAAGTCAATCGCTGACACATATATTTTTCCTATCAAAGTAATTTTCTATATTAGTAATATGCGCGTTCAATTTTAACTGCGCTTTGTAAAACAAAAGTGTATTTTTTTAAACAATCTATAGAAATGTTTATTAATATTTACAAAAAATGTAGAAAATAGTATACTCTAGTTGTGAAGGACTAAAACGATGGAGAAGAACGGACTTTTTAGTATCATATTAGATACCTATGATTTTGATAATCCATTTTTTGCTAGCGAAATTTTGGATTTGGTAGGAAACTTTTCCAAGGCCTATATCTATCGGCTATTAAACGAGCTTATAGCTGAAAACAAGGTTCGAAAGTACTCACAAGGGGTTTATTTTGTTCCTAAAAAAACCTCATTCGGACTGTCAACCATTACTGCCTATGAGGCAATTGAAAAGCAATATATTTCTTGTAACGATAAAATTTTTGGAATAAAAACTGGGGTTACCTTGCTGAATAAATTTGGAATTACTACCCAAGTTCCTAATATAATTGAAATTGTCACCAATAACGAGACCACCAGAATACGTCGAAAAGTGGTTAATGAACGGGTTTTTATTTTGAGAAAATCCCGCTGCGAAATCAATGAAGATAATTACATGGCTTATGAAGTTTTAGAACTGCTTAATTCGCTTAACGATAAACAAGTTATCGAGAGAAAATCAAAGATCCAAAGCTATGTTAAGGAAAACAATTTGTTTGCTGAAATTACAAAACTAGCAAAAGATTTTCCTGGAAAAACCGCCAAAAGAATGGTTTTAAGCGAGATATGCTCACATGAAATTGCATGAAAATAAAGAGATATTTAGTGATGCAATCAGACAGACAAGCGAACATTTCAAGATTGATCCTAGCATCATATTGAAAGATTATTACGTAACTTTATTTTTAAGAGAACTTAACGAAGAGATAGGTGGGCTCATCTTTAAAGGTGGCACCTCTTTGTCTAAATGCTGTGAGATTACCAAAAGATTTAGTGAAGATGCCGATCTAGCCATTAATCCAGAGCAAATCAATGGCCAAAAAAAGATTAGAAATAACAAATGAGAATTTTAACCGTGCAATTATCGGTGTTTGTGAAAAATATCATTTTTGTTTAAGAACTCCGGTAGACGGAGAAGATGAAAATGGATACACTTCCTTTGAAAAATGGAAAAAATACAATCGATTTTGTATAGACTGCAATGAGGCATTCTTAAATTTTACTAAACCTTTTGTTCTAATCGAATTTACCCACCTAACTAGGGCATATCCAACGTCGCAATTACCCGCCAGCTCCTACATATATAAATTTCTAAAAGAAAAAGGCTTTGATGCGATAATCAAACAGTATGGTCTATCTTCATTTTTGATAAATGTTCAGACCAAGGAGCGGACTTTTATCGATAAAGTCTTCATATTATGCGACTGCTACATGGGAGATCATATCGAAGAGCATTCAAGGCACTTGTATGACCTATACAAACTCTATCCTTGCATCGATTTCGATGAGTCCTTTAATGAATTGGTAAAAGCTGTTTATCAAGAGAGGAAAAAGAATGGAAAATGCTTTTCCGCAATAAACAATTGCGTCCAACTTAAATTAAGAGAAATCTATGATCGCGACATTTATAAACAGGACTATGAAAGAATAACAACTGGTCTACTATTCGAAGACATCCCTTACGAAAAGACCAAAAATGTTATTGATGATATTATTAATCTAAACATCTTTGAATAAGAGTTTTATTTTTTTGGTATTGCTTTTGACTAATTTGTACCGAATTGAAATAAAAATAACGGCGAGCTCCTTATGACATTACTCGGATTGGACTGCTGCTCTATCTCGGAAATTTTTTCAACTTTCAATTATTCCAAGATGGGAATCTTCGAAGACTTCTATATCCTTCCTGAATATCGCCATAAGGGAATTGCCCATCAACTAGTCCAATTTGCTTTTTATTGCAGCGGTGTCACTTCATTGGTGGTCACCTTCGCTGACTGCGATGTAGAGATGTATAACGCTTTGAGTTTTTCTATATCTCTAGGCAATATGCTGGCATTCACAAAGAGAAAATAGTCTTTTCTACCATCGATATAGCATAGTTTTTTAATATAAGATAATCACGAAATAAGGCGACTAATAACTAGTCACCTTTTTAAATGCATTAATTTAGACAAAAAATTAAATCATCAATATACTAATTTCAAAGGTGGTGTTTTATGAACATTTATCAAATTTCCGTTGAAGATGTCCAAGGCAAAGCAGTGGCTTTAGAAAAATATCGGGGCAAAGTATTATTAATAGTCAATACAGCCACCCAGTGCATCTTTACTCCCCAGTATGAACTCTTACAAAAAATCTACGATCAATATAAAGACCGAGGTTTTGAAATCCTCGATTTTCCCTGCAACCAATTCATGCATCAAGCTCCTGGCACAGAAGAAGAGATTAAAAAATTCTGCGCAGAGAAGTACTTCACAACCTTTGATCGCTTTGCGAAAACCTATGTCAATGGCCCAGATGAGAACCTTCTATATACCTATCTAAAAAGAATCAAAGGCGGGCTCTTCTCCCCTCGCATCAAATGGAATTTCACCAAGTTCCTCGTCGACCGACAGGGCGCTGTCGTCAAGCGGTTTGGGCCCAATGTAAAACCGACAAAAATTGCCAAATACATCGAAAAATTACTTGAAGTTAAATAGAGAGGATTAAAGTGTGACCCTATGTTTCTCGCTTGGAAAGAGATCAGACACGCAAAAGCCAAATTTGGCTTGATTATTTCGGTCGTGGTCTTAGTCAGCTACCTCGTCTACTTTTTAACTTCTCTCGCTTACGGCTTAGCCTCCTCCTATACGAATGGAGTGAACAAGTGGAAAGCCGATGAGATTGTCCTGACTGTCGATTCCAATAACAATATCATGATGTCTTTCATGAATAACAATGACTACGACGCCATTAATGTCAATGGTGGTGAAAAAGCTAAGCTGGGCTTATTCCCTGCCGTCATCAAAGATGCGAACGTCGACCACAACAAAGACACCAGAAAAGAAATCTATGTCTTCGGCATCGAAGATGATTCATTCATCGCTCCAAAAGAAATACCTTCCTCAGGATTGCTCGATACCATGATTATCGCGGATAGCAGCCTCAAAGATCTCGGCTATGCGGTGGGCGATGAAATATTGGTGTCGGGAACCTCTCTCACCTGGACTATCGTCGGATTCACTAATAAAGCCACGTACCAAACCGCTCCGATTCTATACGCGAACTTAAACACTTGGAAGCAACTTCGCTACTCCTCAGTGCCCTTTGATGTCTTTAGCGCGGTGGTGATTAAAGGCTCCGCTGTTTCTTCTAGCGATAGCTTGCAAGTTTATACCATCTCGCAATTCATCAGCAATTTGCCTGGTTACAATGCGCAAGTGGCGACCTTCAGTATCATGATTGGCTTTTTGATTGTCATCGTCGCATTCGTGTTAGGCATCTTCATCTATGTCTTAACCATTCAAAAAACCAGCATGTTTGGGGTGATGAAAGCCCAAGGCATCTCCAATCGCTTTATTGGCAATTCCGTGGTGTCTCAAACCATCATTATCACCGGGATAGGAGTGCTGATAGGATTAGCCTTAACTTTAATTACTGGTTATTTCCTCTGCGGATTCGTCCCCTTTGCCATCAATCCTTTATTCTATGTGGGCATCACCTTAGCCTTCTTCTTATTCTCGATTCTCGGCGGTCTATTCTCCGTAGGAGCGGTCTTGAAAATCGATCCACTCCGAGCGATTGGTTAGGAGGATTGCTGATATGCGAAAATTGATTGAAATGATCAATATCACCAAAGACTTTATCCAGGGCGATGATGTCATCCACGCTTTAAAAGAGACCAACTTTTCCGCGGAGGAGGGCGAGCTCGTCGCCGTCATCGGTCCTTCTGGCTCCGGAAAGTCTACTTTCTTGACCATTCTCGGCGGTCTCCAGACCCCGACGACTGGGCAAGTCTTAATCGACGGGAAACCGTTCAGCAAGTTGACCATCAAGGAGCGTTCCAAAGTTCGCTTTGAAAAAATTGGCTTTATTCTCCAAGCCGCGAACTTGATTCCTTTCCTCTCCATCAATGACCAGATGTATCTCCATGATCGCATCAAGAGAAAGAAAATTAATCAAGAGCGATTAGAAGAGCTCTATGGCCGACTCGATATCAAAAAGCTAGCGAAGAAATATCCCAATCAACTATCGGGTGGCGAACGGCAGAGAGTGGCGATTGCCAAAGCTCTCTATCATGATCCCGTGGTCATCTTAGCGGATGAGCCGACCGCGGCTCTGGACACTAACCGCGCTTTTGAAGTGATTAAGTTATTAGCTAAGCAGACCAAAGAGCAGAAGAAAGCGACCATCATGGTCACTCACGATGAGCGCTTGATTGAATTCTGCGATAAGGTATACGTCATTGTCGATGGCGTGATGAGCCGAAGAAAATAAAATAAGATGCTTGCACACTTTACTTTGTAAAGTTAAAGAGCCTCCTCTATAGTCAATTCCATGCGCATATCGCTTGGGAAAAATTGCCATAACCAATATAATCTATATAGAAGAGAGGGTCATTATGGATAAGTATATCTGCACTATCTGTGGATACGTTTACGACGAAGCCGATGGATACCCAGAAGCTGGCATCAAACCCGGCACGAGATGGGAAGACGTCCCCGATGATTTCATCTGCCCCATCTGCGGCGCCACCAAGAGCGACTTTGTCAGGCAGTAACGCTCAGATAATCTTTAGTCGTTTGGACGATGAACAATAATATGTCATCTCTGTTTAAACCATTTGCGTTATTTAGGTAACCGCTCTTTTTTGTTACAATTTATATATGGAGCAGTCAGCAACTCTTTTGATTAGTCGCAAATTCGCGAATCCATGGTCGCTGGCTTTTTTCTTTGCTTTATATAGCTTAGTGATTGCAGGGAATGTCTTGCTAGTCATCTATACCGCGATGAACTATACCCCTGATTACTCTTTTTACTTTTTGATTCTATTAGCGGCGATCGTCATCGGAATCTGCATCTACTTTTTCGTCGATTCCTTTCTGTACATCAAGAAATTCAGAATCAACAATAGCCAGCAGAGGGAATGCATTGCTTACGACCCCATTCAGCAGTGCTTGATCGTCCACAGCCTATCGGCAGTCTATAAGATTCCGCTGAGGAACATCAGGAAGCTCGTGGGAGATTATTTCTTCTCTCATTCCTTCCTAAGCATTGACTATGTCAATAAAAACAATAAGAAGCAATCGATTGAAGTCGGGATGGTCAGCGATATCTTTAAGGTCAAGCGCCAGCTTAGATCTCTGCTAGGACCAAGGAAGAAATAAGGTATACTATCGGTATGGATAATAACGATCTCTTCATCAAACTATATAACCAATTAGATAACCTTTTAGTCAGGCATTATAAGCTCCGCGATCGCAACACTTCTCTAATCATGCGCTATGCGATCGACTTGCAGCGCTCCGCTTATAAACAGACCTATGAGAGAGGCCGAAAGCTCAATCTCATCCGCGTCATCCGCAATTTGATGGTCCATGACCTCGACATGAATGCTGATCGGCTGATTGAAATCACTCCCGATTTAGTGGCTTTTCTCGAAAAGGAAATCGCTCTATTGTCTCACCCACAAACCGCTTTTGACATCGCGACAAAAATCGAAGTTTTATTCTGCGTGTCACCCGAGGATTTAATCATCGATAAACTTCCAATCATGATTAAGCGCGGCAACATGCAAGTGCCAGTCTTGGATGAAAAGAAGCAAGTGGTGGGAGTCTTCTCCCCCAACACCTTGCTCTTATATTTAAACGAGCATCCCGGCTACCATAAAGATTTAAAAATCGCTCAATTAGTGGAGTACTTAAGCGTCCATCGCCATGTCAGCGAGTACTACGAATTTGTCCCTAAAGACTTCCCCAGCGAGCAGGTAGCTGACCTCTTTGATGAGTACTATAAAAAGGGCAAAAAACTAGTGATGGTCTTCGTCACGGAGCACGGAAAAGAGAGCGAATCGCTACTGGGTTTAATCACTCCTTATGACGTGGTGAATCTCGGCAATAAATAGGCAAATAAAAAAGCAAATAACCCCTAAT
>DAOPYW010000011.1:0-43285 GCA_035353055.1 Bacilli bacterium | reverse complement strand
GAGAAAACTAAAATGAGATGAGCTTATTTGCACAAAGCTTCAGCGTTGTTGAAATTTTCTTGAATTTGAATGAATGCGTCAGAGAGAGGTTTTCCATCCACCAACGCGTGATGGACAGTGATGTTTAGCATGGTTTTTTTACGGCCATCTACTTTGTAGAATTTGCTCCAGCAAACGCGAGGAACGCTAGAATTTGACGGGTCGTGATCCGGAAGAGGATGGGTCATCGCATCGACCTTGATCCAGGGGATACAAGTGATGTAAAATTCGTCAAAATACTCAGAGTCATTATATTGATCTTTAATGGCTTTTATATGCTTATGGTCTTCAACTTCCCGATGCGCAAAATCATAGAATTCTCGATAATTTTTTCCGTATGGAGAATAGCAGTTTTCAAACACTCCTAAATCGGTCATCACGACATAAGCCGGGTTGATAATATCGAAGACAACAACTTCTCCATCGAGAATTCTCGTTCTCATCTCCTCGATAGAATTGAGCCCTTTCGTCACTAAGTAAAGAAGATTAATAAAGATTGATTCTCCTCTTCTCTTGCTTAATTTGTAGACTTCATCGATGTCCATCTCCACATTAAATCCATAGCAAGGATTGGCGAAGGTGGAAAAATAGTCATACGCGCTTTTTCTTGCCCATTTATTGGGGTCGACTTTTGTGTATTTTGGTTTCATTATCTTGCCCCCTTGTCATAAGGAGTACCCTCAGCTTTAGGTGCGTGAGACTTCTTAGAGGTAAAGATTAGCACGATTAAACAGACGACATACGGGAGGGCTAGGAAGACATAGGAAATGCCAGGAGTAGTGGCGAGTGTCGGAAAGATTCCTGGGTAGTTGACGCTAAATGATTTAAATAAGGCGAATAAAACGCCGCCACCGACAATGAGCAGTGGCTTCCATTGGCCAAAGATCATCACCGCTAACGCTAGGAAACCGAAACCATTCGCGGCCGCCATGAAGTCCCATTGCGAGCCAGTCATGATGAGAGCTAAACCTCCTATGCCGGCCAACATTCCCGATAATCCAACGCCGGTAAAACGTACTTTGCGGACGTTGATACCAACGGAATCGGCTGCTTGAGGATGCTCGCCACAAGACATTAATCGTAAACCAAAGCGAGTCTTGTATAGCAAGAACCAAACGAGAGGAATAAGGACTAATAAAATGACAATGAACCAGCTGAATTTAATGCTTTCAGCTCCGGGAAAGGCAAAGGAAAATCGATCATAGAATTCACCGTAGTTTAGCCTCGATGTTCCAGCAGGGGTATTGGGGGTGACGGTAATGGCTTTGATGAGCACAACCGCTATTGCGGGAGCGAGAATATTGAGCGCGGTACCAGTAATTGTCTGGTCGGCATTAAATATCACGGCTGCGACAGCGAGAAGCATTGAATATAGCAATCCAGCAGCGGCAGCGACGAGAATCACTAATACACACGCTAAAAAAGGATTCATGGCGGCTGGTAAAACGCGCATCACTAAAGCAGCCACAAACGCTCCGACAGTCATGCAGCCTTCCAATCCGAGGTTGATGACACCGCTTCTTTCAGAGAACATGCCTCCAAAACCAACGATGGTGAGAATGGAAGTGTAAAGCAAAGTCGTGGCAATAATTTGTACAACGATCATTTATTTGTCCTCCTTTTGCTCTTTTTTTCGCTTGTCTCGTTTTTTGACATGAGAATTCATTTGTTGCGTTTCTTCTCGAGTGGGAAGGCTATCAGTTAGCAGCATTTCTTTGATGTTGAAACGCCGATCAATGTAGGATTTAACAAATGGCACGAACGCGCAGAGGTAAATGATAAAGGAAGTGATTACTTGGGCTGTCTGCGGAGAATATCCTAAAGAAGTGATGGTGGACCCACCATCAATAATATGGGTAATAAAGTAGGCTGAGAAGATGCTTCCGATTGGGCTGAGTCCGCCTAAGAATGAAGCTGATATGCCATCAAATCCCAGAGCTGGTACAGTCGCTTGCACTTCCCATTGGCTTAGACCATTGAGATAGAATAAAGGAGCGGCTAACGCGGCAAGAGCTCCTGAAATGCACATAGTTATTACGGTGTTTCTTTTGCCTTTCATACCGGCGTATTCAGCCGCAAAACGGTTGTGGCCAGTGGCCTTTAGTTCATATCCAAATGTAGTTTTATTGAGAATGATAAAAATGATAATAGCCACGACAGGCGCAATGATCATTCCTAGACCGCAGGCTGGCTGCTTAAAGAGCTCATCCAAACCTAGAGTGGGCAAAAATCCAGGCAGTGAACTGTCGATTTTGTATGTTTTTGCCAACATTAAATCCCAGACACTACCTGCGTTGGCTTGGAAAAGCGCGTTGGTTAAGTAAAGCGCGATCCAGTTAAGCATGATGCCTGAAATAACCTCGTTGACATTGAAGTAGGCTTTCAATAGGCCAGAGATTCCTCCCCATATTGCTCCTCCAGTCATGGCGAGCAAAATGCAGAGATACCAGGGAAGTCTCCACGCCAATGCCGCAAAACAAGTGATTAACACTCCGATGACGTATTGACCAGAAGCTCCGATGTTAAATAGACCAGTTTTATAAGCGAATAGAATAGCTAGACTGGTGCAGATTAAAGGAGCGGTTTTGGCTAAAGTAAGGCCAAAATACTTAAATTGAGTTGCTGCCTTTTTAAAAGCAAAGAAGTTTTGGATGGTCTGAAGTATTCCTTGGAATGCATTGTTGGGATTAATGCATAAAAGAATCACGAATCCAACCAGCAAGCCGACGACGGCGCAACCAATGGAGGTAATGATTGTTTGAGTGGAATTCTTTTTCATCATTCGTTTAGCCCATTGGCCAAAGGTCATTTTTTTGCTCTGCTCCATCTTATTCCCCCTCCGATTTAACGGCATTGATCTCTGCCGTCTTCGCACCAGACATAAATAGGCCTAATTCCTGGGCAGTGGCCTCGCCACATTTAAATTCTCCGACAAGTTTTCCCTCGTACATCACGAGTATTCGATCAGATAAAGACATCACTTCATCAAGCTCTAAAGAGACGAGAAGAATAGCTCTCCCATTATCTCTCTGGGCCACGATTTGCGAGTGGATGTATTCAATTGCTCCGACATCAAGTCCTCTCGTGGGCTGAACAGCGATGAGCAAGTCAGCATTCCGATCAATCTCGCGAGCCACGATAGCTTTCTGTTGATTTCCACCGGACATGCTTCTTGTCTTAGTGATTGGACCTTGACCGCTGCGAATGTCGAATTGCTCAATTAAGTTAGCAGCGTATCCTCTCACATTTTTAAAGCGGATGAAGCCGGCTTTTGAGAATTCAGGAAGGAAATATTTTTGCAGCACTAAATTTTGTTCAAGGGAATAATCAAGAACGAGGCCATGCTTATGCCTATCTTCTGGAATATGTGATATTCCTAGCAAGTTCTTTTGCCTAATTGTCTTTTTGGAAATATCCTCTCCGTTGAGGAATAATTTTCCTTCTTTTAAAGGAATAAGCCCAGTAATTCCGTGAATTAACTCAGTTTGCCCGTTGCCATCGATGCCAGCGATGCAAACAATCTCGCCTTTTCGGACGTTGAATGTAACTCCGTTAACAACATTTCGATGGTGGATTTTATCGACGCAAATAAGATTTTCAACTCTTAAGACTTCATTGGTTGGCTTGGCTTCGGTTTTGATGACTTCGAGCTCAACTTTTCGGCCAACCATCATCTCGCACATCTCTTCTTTGCTAATGTCTTTGACATCGCGAGTTCCGACATATTTTCCCTTGCGCAAGACGGTCACTCGATCAGCGACAGCTTTAGTTTCGTTAAGCTTATGAGAAATAAAGACGATTGATTTTCCTTCGGCTTTGAGGTTTCTCAATATTTGCATTAATTCTTCGATCTCTTGCGGAGTCAAAACCGCGGTTGGCTCATCAAAGATAAGGATATCGTTATCGCGATAAAGCATCTTGAGAATCTCAGTTCTTTGCTGCATTCCGACCGTGATGTTTTCAATCTTGGCATTAATATCGACGTTAAGACCATATTTCTTGGATAAGTCCATTACTTTTTTGCTCGCTGCTGCTTTATCAAGAGACATGGTAATGTGCTTGTTTCCCCAAGTGAATGTTTTGGAAAGGAATCGCCCAATTTTCTTGAAAAACGCTTTAGCTTTGGAATTCGAAGCGCTTTCTTCTCCCCAATGGAGTTCCTTTAATGGTTCAACACCGAGAATAATGTTTTCTAATACCGTAAAATTTTCTACTAGCTTAAAGTGTTGATGCACCATGCCAATGTGGAGATTAGTGGCATCGTTAGGATTATTAATATGAACCGTTTTACCATCGATTCTAATCTCGCCTTTTTCTGGCTGATATAAACCAAAAAGCACACTCATCAGAGTGGATTTGCCAGCCCCGTTCTCGCCTAATAAAGCATGTATTTCACCTTTTCGGACTTGAAAAGTGATGTCATCATTAGCGATGATGCCGGGGAACTCTTTAGTTATATGCATCATTTCAATGGCATATTCATTCGTATTCGTTTCAATTTTATTATTTTTGTTATCCATAATTACTCCAAAACGTTCGTCAAACGAACATGCAATTAAAATGAAAAAAGGAAGGCAGGCATCGAACCTGCCTTCCTAAGAAGATCACTTATTTAATATTTCCAAAATAAGTTACAGAGGTAGTTGCAGCGACTTCTGGGGCCGCGGCGATGCTGGCAGAGACGGTAATTGTCCCGTCAAATAAATCTGCGACTAAGGCTTTGTAATCGTTGACTGTGAAATTAGTCATTGACCAAGTGGCGGTAGGAAGTTGAACGTAGTTTGCTTCAACATCAGTACCGGAGACTAAACCTAAGGTTTCAATTTTGCTGACGAATGTTTCTTCAGTAATGATTTCTGTTAATTTAGCTTTGACAGTAGCGGCAAGACCCTTCATCGCGGAAGTGACGCATGTGCCTGCTCCGTATTGTCCATCAATAGTAGCCTTTTGATCGACGTCGACGCCGATGACTTTCTTTCCACCGTTGTTACTGGCAGCTTCACCAGCAGAGGTATAGATTCCTCCGCCGCAAGCGAAGATGATTTCGGTTCCACTGGCGTACCAGTTAGAAACGTAGGTAGTAATATCGTTATCACCGAAAAATTGGTTTCCGTAGACGTATTTGATTTCGATAGCGGCACCGGCAGCGGCGTCATCGCAGCCCTGGACGAATCCATAGCCATAACGAACGACGGCTGGAACAGCCATTCCACCGAGGAATCCGAGCTTTGTAAAGCCTTCTTTAACAGCAGCATAGCCTGCCATGTATCCGGCTAACTCTTCTTGATAAACAGCACAGTAGACGTTTGATGGTAGGACATAGCCTGCCCATAATGGGTCATCTGGGTTGTAGTTGTAGTCTGCACCAAAGTGAGCGGCGAGTAAATCGCCTTTCGCGACGTCGAGAGCGACAAATTTGACTTCGGGATAATCTTCCGCAGTAGCATCGATAGCGGGAGCGAAAGCATATCCTGGCATAATGATTAGGTTGTAACCATTGTCCGCAGCAAGCTCGATTGATTTGATACGCTCGGCATCAGTATTGTCGGTTGGTTTGTAATAAGTGAATTCCACATCATTACTTTCGCACCAACTCTTCGCACCCTCATAAGTGGCTTGGTTGAAAGATTCATCGGTGATATCGCCGTAGTCAGTAATCATGGCGACTTTCCATTCAGAACCTGCGCTTGGACCACATGAGGTGAGGCCGGAGACTGCGACTGTACATGCAAATACTGCAGCAACTCCTAACAAGACTTTTTTCATTGTTGGTCATCCTCCTTTTATTAGGCATCATTACAAAACTAACATATACACATTTAAGTAGTATTGCGTTTTTTGATATGCCTTGAGACCAAAGTTATTATATAGCGAGTTTTCAAATGATACAAGGTCTTGAAAATAGAATTTTTTTTCGAAATAAAAAGTAAAGATTAGGCCCTGTTTTTTTCAAATTAAAAAGTGATGATTGAGCCCTATGGTGCAAATCTTTCATATAGCATTTTTCACAATTAAAGCACTCCGGTGGCATTGCTTTTCCGCGCTGTGCAGAAACTTAATAAAAAACAATGCGCACATTCACGCATGTGCAAAATAATTATTGGTGGAGTTTTTTTGCATCGTGCGAAACTAGTTCAATGCGATTAGCCATCCTCGATGCCACCGCTATCTTGGCGATGCCAGCGTTATCAATCATCGTTGCGATGATATTTTTATGGCGAGTTGGCTCTTTTAAAAAATAGCAGAGCAAAAGAGCAAAGAAAAATGAGCCTTGCTATGCGTTTAACAAGGCTCAAATATGTACTATAGAAAGCTCTTTTTCTTATTTCGCTAATGAATAAGCATCCTCATCGACATAGACAGTACAGTCTGGATGCTTTTGAAGGATGGAGCAAGGCATATTTTCACTGACAGGACCTTTGATTAAACCAAAGACAGCCTTAGCTTTATTTTTTCCAGTAGCGATAAGGACAATTTTTTTCGCTTTCATGATAGATGCTAAGCCCATGGTAACGGCTCTGGTCGGCACTTCAGAAATATCGTTGAATAATCTGGAATTATCTTTAATAGTTTGAGCGGTTAATTCGGTTTCGTGAGTCAAAGAATCAAAGCTAGTTCCTGGTTCATTGAAAGCGATATGACCATCGCTGCCGATGCCGAGAATTTGAATGTCAATTCCACCCGCTTTTGCGATCATCCCATCGTATTCACCCATGAATTTCTTGTAATCTCCGACGCCTAATAAAATGTTGGTTTTCTTTTTGTCGATATCGATGTGATCGAATAAGTTTTTATTCATGAAATAACGATATGATTGATTGTGCGTGCCTTTTAGTCCAACATACTCATCTAGATTGAAAGTAGTGCATCCTTTGAACGATACTAAACCGGCTTTATTGGCCTCTGCCAAATTAGCGTAAACGCCCAAGGGTGAGGTACCAGTAGCTAAGCCCAAAACAGCGCTTGGCTTTGCTTTGATGACTCTGATAAAATCATCAGCGATCATCTTCGAGATGTGCTTCTCGTTTCCAACAATGATTTTCATATATTTATTTTTCTCAATTTTTTTCTACCACAACAGTTGTGGATTTAACGATGCTATTTTCTTTGTACACTCCGCGAGTCATCACTAATGGATAGACTTGAGTGTTTTGACCAATGATGGTGCCCGGATTTAAGACTGCTCCGCAGCCAATGTCGACATGATCGCCGAGAATCGCGCCGATCTTTCTAATGCCAGTGGGGATCTCTTCATCTCCATGGATGATGACAGGTTTATTATCGCTTCTTAAGTTCGAGAGGATGCTGCCGGCACCCATGTGAGCAAAATTGCCTAAGATGCTATCGCCAACATAGTTGTAGTGCGGGACTTGGCAGTGCCTCATCAGCACGCAATTTTTAAGCTCGCTGGAGTTGCCAACGACGCAATCATCCCCAACCAGGACACTTCCTCGTATGAAAGCGCCAGGTCTAACTTCAACATGATTTCCTAAGATGCAAGGCCCGATGATGGTGGCAGTTTCATAGATTGTGACATCCTGCCCCACTAAGACATCGTCTTTAAGCTTGGTGTACCCAGGGATGCCTTTATTGATTAAAGAAACGATGTAATCTTTGATTAAACCAAGCAATTCCCATGGGTATTCTTTCGAGAAGATGAAATTGTCGATATGAGCGATGTCACTTTTATTAAATAAGTCGACGCTCTTGATTTTACTCACAAAGATAGCCTCCTTTTTTGACTAAGCTATAAACGGAATCGATGTACTTGTTGCATAGCTCGACATTATCGCTCTCTACCATGATGCGAATAACCGGCTCAGTGCCAGATTCTCTTAAAAGAATTCTGCCATTGCCATTCAACTCTTTATTGATCTCTTGAACGCGATCTTTAATCGATTGATTTTCGACGACGACGCGCTTGTCGACAACGCGGACATTCTTCAGCACTTGTGGATATAGATGAACTGGTTCAGCGAGTTTGCTTAAACTTGATTTTTTGGAGACCATTTCCTCGGTTATTTTAATAGCGGTCAAGATTCCATCTCCCGTGGTCGCATATTTTCTTAAGATGACATGTCCGCTTTGCTCGCCGCCTAGCCAATAATTGTTTTGCATCATGCACTCATAAACGAAGCGGTCACCGACTTTGGTTTGGACATTGGATATGCCAATATCTCTCAATGCCTTGGTTAAGCCAGAGTTAGACATAATCGTGGAAACTACCGTGTTATTGTGCAAGTAGTTGTGGCGAGAGATGCGCTTTGCGAGGATATAAAGAATTTTGTCTCCATCGACGACATTGCCATTCTCGTCGACCGCCATACATCTATCGACATCTCCGTCGAAAGCGAATCCGACATCCATGTGGTTTTCAACGACATATTTCTGCAATAGTTCGATATGAGTTGAACCGCAATCTTTGTTGATGTTCAAGCCGGTTGGGCTGCATCCGATGGTGTAGACTTCTGCGCCTAAGGCAGCGAAGACGCTTCTAGCGATCATCCATGAAGCGCCATTTGCGCAATCTAAGGCAATTTTCATATCTCTAAACGAAGAGGCAGAACAGCCGATTAAGTAGCCAATATATCTATTTCTTCCCGCGACGTGGTCTACGACGGAACCAATATTTTCTCTGATCGCGTATGGAAGATCTTTTTCGCCTTTAAATCCGAGTTCCTCTAAGTTTCCATCGATATAACTTTCAATTAAGTGAGAGACTGAATCGTCAAGTTTTTCTCCTTTGGAGTTTAATATCTTGATGCCATTATCGTAGTAAACATTATGGCTGGCGGTAATCATCACGCCGCAATCAAATCCTTCGGTTCTGGTAATATAGGAAACGCTCGGAGTGGTGGTGACGTGCAGGATGTAAGCATCCGCACCCGAAGCAGTAATGCCTGAGCACAATGCGTATTCGAGCATGTACGAGCTGCGCCTTGTGTCTTTGCCAATGCAGACTTTGGCTTTTTCTCCATTCGGGTGTCTGGCCGCAAATTGAGCGCTGGAATAATACCAGCCTAAAAAGCGTCCGACTTGGAAAGCGTGAAACGCTGTTAAATCTTTGTTTGATTCTCCTCTGAATCCATCAGTGCCGAAATACTTGTTTTGAATGGGAGCCTTTTCTTCTTTTTTGTGAGCGTTGACAACCAGGCTATCGTTGATTAATTCATCAGCGGTTACGCGAAATAATTTGGTGAGTTCTAAAACCTTGTCGACAGTTGGATAAGCTTCGCCCTTTTCCCATTTAGAAATAGATTGGCGCGCGACGCCTAATACCTTGGCTAATTGTTCTTGCGACATGTTATTAGCAATGCGCAAATGAGTAATTTTTTCTGCTAATGTCATTAAGTGTTCCTCCGCAACTAATGGTTGCTGTTTTTAAACTAAACGCATTATATAATGATAACTGCGTAACTAACAATATATTTTTTTGATTTTTGCAATGTAAAAAATGGTTGCGGAAACTATTTTTAACAGATTTGCTTCATTTTATTGCCAATTTTATTAAACTCAATTTTGCTCATGTGGCTTTACTTTTTGTTCAACAAAAAAGGCAAACCGATAAAGCGGTGCCTTTTACCTTTTTATGGAGATCAATCTTCGCTATTTTGATTACAAAATTTGCTTTTTGTTTTTGTCTTGTCTAGCTCTTTCGATTCTCGACATGATGTTTTCCATAATTTGGACGTATAGTTTGTCGCCCAAAATCTCATCTTCCCAATGGCGGTCAATGCTGGGGTTATCATTGACTTCAATAATGTAGACTTTTCCATCCTTAAACTTTAAATCCACCCCATAGAAGCCATCGCCGATAGCATTAGCGGCTTTCAGAGCGGTTTCAACGACTTCGGCGGGGGCATCTTCAATCAAAAAGGTTTCTACAGCTCCGACGGTGGCGCGTGATTTGCTGGCGTTCCAGTTATAGATTTGCCAGTGGTCTCGAGCCATGAAGTATTTGCATGCATACAAGGCCTTGCCTTCTAAGATGCCAATTCTCCAGTCGTAAGGGCTTGGAATATATTCTTGCGCGATGATCAACGCGCTGGTTTTAAATAGTTCGCGGGTCTTTAACTTTAATTCTTTTTCGTCGATCACTTTAAATACTCCGAGAGAAGAAGAGCTGTCAGGTCTCTTCAGAATGATGGGGAAATCGAAAGTTGAAGTAATTTTTTCAATTGGTGTATTCTGGCTGACGATTAATGTCTTCGGAGTCGGGAGATTGTGACTCCTCATGCATTCGTGGAAATAAAGCTTGTTAGCGCATTTTAAAATTGACCAAGGATCGTCGATGACCGCCAGTCCTTCGGAATACGCATAGCGGGAGAATTGGTAAGTGTAGTTATCGACATTGGTGGTCGCACGTATAAAGAGGGCATCGAATTGAGGAATGCGGGAGTAATCATCTTTTGTGATAAACTCAACATAGAAGCCAACCTTTTTGGCGGCATCAATGAATCTATCAAGAGCGGTTTTTCCTGATGGAGCCGCTGGTTCTTTTGGATCGACGAGAATCGCTAAATCGAATTTATATTGCTTGATTTTGGAAATAGCAAAGCGGTTGTGAGAAAAATATTTTTTAGCATCTTTTATTAAACTATCGTCTACGGCGACATCATCTAAAGTGAGAATGCGGATCTTCTTGAGTTTCCACACTCTTTCTTTGACAAAAGTCACTTCAAGAAGGGGGGCTTCGAATAAGCGCAGGATAGCTTTTCCTAATTTTTCATAGCGGGGTGGGCGGCACTGCCCAAATATGATGCGGAAGTTCACTTCCTTTTTACCGGTATCTTTGAAAGTATCTTGAATGGTATCAAAGACCTCTTCTCCAATTGACTCTGTGATTGTTTGATCGAGAGCATCCTCTAAGGTGGCGACAGTAGGTATTGGTCGCAACTCTCTAGCGCTGGCTAGCAAAGATACGTAGTAGCCAAGAGTTTGATAGCCTAGCGAGGAACAAAGATTGAAAACTCGTAAATCTTTAGCGGTCTGATACTTCTCATCGTTGAGAAATAGATTGACGTCAACGATCTCGAGATTTGGTATTTGCTTCAGCCAAGGGCGATCGTGGTCAACGACGGCAATATTGGCGATATATTCCTTTTCCGAAACATCGTTTTTCAGCTGCAAAAACATCTTTTCGGCATCTTCGCCTTCACCGTAAAAGTTTTTCAATCTTTTGACGGTATAAAAGCCAAAGGACTTGTACCAAGATGTTAATTGCTTGTTGTGATGGTCGGCTTCAAGAGAAATTCTATGGACATCATTTTCTTTGGCTTTTTCGATGATGTGCTCCATGATTGAGCGGCCGTAGCCTAGTTTTCGAAACTCTGGAAGGATGGAAATCGAATAGATTCTCCAGGTTTTCTTAAATTTAAAAACGACGGCACTTCCTGCGGAGATGCCTTCATCGGTATTTAAGATGAGAACGGTTTGGTGCTGGCTATTTAAACTATGTTTTAGGGATGCAGAAGTGGCTTGTCGGGTCAAAGGAAAACATTTTTCCTCGAGACTTTTTAGGAATGGCTCATCACTTTTTTGAGCTTTATGAATTTCAGGCATAATTTTTTACTGAAGTGACTTCTTTCTTATTAAAAAATAATCTCTGCTAAGTCAATTATACTTTGCTTTAAAAATATGAGTAGTAGATAATCGCTTTTTGCCTAAAAAGTTTACAATTGCATCGAAATGAAAATATATTTGTCGGCAAAAAGCAGAATAGATATACTTGTTATATGAAAAAACAAAAAATTCTTTTTTTGGGATACGTCCTTTTATCGATTTTTACCGTCGCCGCTGCGATGGGTCCAACGTTCCATTTAAGCGTTTCCTACAATAGCGAGAAGTCTTGGTGGGAAAACGATTGCGAGATGCCGGAAAATTACACTTCCATAGCGGATGTTGTCGATTCAGGTGTAGATGCTCAGAGTTATACCACTCGCGGTACTATTACTTCTCTAGAGGGAAATTCCTTTTTTGTTCAATCGCGAAACCGCGGTCTTTTTGTCTATACCACCAGCTCTTCATTTTCGGGATTCAGCATCGGAAATGTCGTAGATGTCACAGGGACTAAAAGCACTTACTATAGCCTAGTTGAACTAGCCCCCACGGCCGCTACGCTTTATGCGGACACCAATCCTCATCCTGTAATCACCGAATATGTTTCCTCTTCGAATTTCGCGACTTTTTGCAGCTCAAATAATGTTGGCCGTTTGATTTCTCTTAATGGAATGACTGTCGCTAGCATCTCTGGAAAAGCAATCACCTTTTCCTATGAGGGAGTAACGATAAATGGAAGAATTTCTAGCTCTTCTTATGCCGGGTTGACATCGCAGTTGACTACTTATATGAACAATTCGACTTTAATCGATTTCACAGGTATCTTAGCAATCTATAATTCTAGCTATCAAATTCGCCTTTATGATACGAGTTGCTTATCCGAGCACTCGAACATATTAGTGAGTGGGATTTCAGTCGCTCCAACGAATTCCGGTGTTAATCGAGGAGGCACCGTTCAGTTTGCTGCTGTGGTAACTCCATCTAATGCTTTTAATAAAAATGTCACTTGGTCAACCTCTGGCGGAGGAACAATTAGTGCTTCTGGGCTTTTCTCAGCGACGACCGCTGGAACTTTTACAATCACCGCGACTGCTCAGGACACTAGTGGAATAAGCGGAAGTACTCTCGTGTACGTCGCTGATGTGCCAATTCTAGTCTCTGCAATTACTGTTGAATCCAGCTCCTCAAGTTTCATCGAAGGAAGTACTTATAACTTTACTGCCTCGATTTCTCCGACCAATGCCGACAATCAAGAAGTGACATGGTCTACCAATCTTGGGTCAATTAACCAAACAGGAGTATATACCGCTAGCGCTGTTGGCGAAGCGACTATCACTGCCACCGCCAAGGATGGAAGCGGCATTGTAGGAACCAAAACAATCACTGTTGCTGAACAAACGACTCCTACCGAAGGATCCGTTGTTGAAAATCCAACACTAAATGGAGATGTTTTAGGTCCGATCTATTCACCTGGTAGCCAAGATCAAATTAGCTTTACTTATTTAGAAATGGTTCAGCTCTATGGCGACTCTTTAATCTTTGATTATGGCAACTTTGAAGTGCTAGTTGATGGCGGTCAAATTGGAGACAAGAGCAATGTGATGAGCGCTTTGAGTGAATATGTCACTGATAATTGCTTGGAAGTTCTTATTGTCACTCACCCTCATAGCGATCACCTAGGCGGACTCTCTGATTATTCAGCGATGGTCAGTGCGGGTATAACATCCATAAAGTATATCGTCGACTTTGGCGGTACTTATTCCTCTACTGTCTATTCAAACTATGTCACGGCACGCCAGTATTACATCTCGCAGGGAGCGACCTATTACAGCATATACGAGATGGTCAACAACTCGACATCTCATTATCCCAACATATTTAATATCTGCGGAGATGTGAATATTCATTTTCTAAATTCAAATGCCTATACCGCTGCTGGAGAAACAATTTCTTCAGATTATGCCAATGAATCATCGGTGTGCACTTTATTTTCTTTTGGCGATACCCGAATAATGTCTTGCGGAGATCTCACTAATTCCTCTTCAACTGGCGGAACTCCTGAAACATATTTAATTGATACCTATGGTCCTTCAGGCGAAGGTCTTTGGAGCGACTCAACAACCAATATCGTAAAAGCCAACCATCACTGCAGCAATACTCATGGAAGCAATAGCGATGCTTGGATTAATGGTCTCGCGCCTGACTATGTCTTTATTTCTGCTGCCATCGTGACCGACAATCGAAGCGAGAACAATGCAAATGTCACGGTTACAAACCAACATCCAAACGCGACATCGCTAGCTCGTTATTTGGCGGCCACAACCAATGTCTATTGCAACATTGTCAATGGCACAACTCACTTTAACTTTGAAACGCCGAGCAGTTCTCCAGTTTTAACATTCGAAGGTAGAACAATTAATTATTCTTATAACGGTACCATTGTGAGTGCCACATTAGAAAAAGAATACCGCTTTACGCAGTCTTCCTTCTATTCTCAATTGTATAGTGCTTAATGCCTAATTTCTTTGACCAAGTAATCCATCACTGATTTTCGAGTGACAATGCCAATAAAAATTCCCTTATCATCTTCGACAGGCACAAAATTTTGATTTATAATCAAGTCGATTAAATCGTCGACATCTTTATCGATTCTGATCGATGTGTCAGATCGGTAGGGAGTTACTTCTTTAATAGAAATCTTTTCGCATTGTTCAAGAGTGAGCTTTCGGCCTTTGATGAACCACAAAAAATCACTGGCGGATAATGTCTCGATATAATGCCCCTCCTTATCGATCACTGGAATTGACGAATATCGGTGGTGCTCCATTTTTTCTAGAGCCTGCCTAATTGAAAAAGTATCGTATAGAAACTCGACATTGATTTTTGGGGTTAATAAGAACAGCACGTTCATGTTTTAATTATATCATTTTAATATTCAATGAAAATTATTAAATTACGTTGTTTCATTATTTCTAATTATTCACTAAAATGTCTTTATGGCTTATACAGATGTCATTGTATTGATACCCAGTTACGAACCTGATCAAGAAATCATTAACTTAGTTAAAGAACTAAAGAATATTGGCTATCCTACAATTGTTGTTAATGATGGATCGAATAATTCGTTCGATTCAATTTTTGAATTTCTTAAAGAAAACTCCATCGTCATTGGCTACGATGAAAACAAGGGCAAAGGAGCAGCTCTTAAATATGGGATTGAACACATCCGAAATAACGAGCCAAATATCAACTATATTATTACCGCTGACGGAGATGGGCAGCACTCATGCAATGATATCGATAGAGTATATCAAGAACTAAAAAAGACTAACGATTTAGTTTTCGGCGTGAGACATTTTGGTAAAAATGTTCCCTTTAGAAGCCGATTTGGAAATTCGTTTTCCAAGATAACTAGATCTCTTACCACAAAGGAATATATTCCTGATGATCAATGCGGTTTAAGGGGTTTTTCACGGAAATATTTCGGGAAAATGCTAGAAATTTCTGGCCAAAAATACGAATACGAGATGAATGTTCTCATGCTTTTTCAGCTGCGCCACTATCCGATTAAATATTTGAAAATTGAAACCATCTATCTAAACGATAACAAGTCGTCTCATTTTTCTCCCTTCCTGGATACTTTTAGAATTCAATGCACAATATTTTCTCATTCGATTATCTCTCTCACGAGTTTGCTTTTGATGGTTGCGTCATTCGTCCTTATCTCATCGTTGACGCCATTGCATCCTCTGCTAAACTTTGTTATTTCGGAGTTCGTTGGCTTTCAACTTTTATTTGCCTTTGTGACTGTTATCTATCCTACATATAAAAACGGATACCGTTTACTTAAAGAATTGATATTCTTTTTTGCTCGCCTATTGTTTGGTTTTGGCGTCTTCTCTCTGCTAATAATTGCCTTCCATTTTGATGATATTGGCTCGGCTATCATCGCATTTCTATTAGGCGAATCTTTAAATGTGATAATCTCTTACCAGATTACCAAGTATCTAAAACGCACTCACAATTAGTTCGATGATTATTCTTTTTGCGCTCGATAACATTTATAATTATTTTTGTTATGAAAAATAAGTCGAAAGAATCAGCAATGCTAAAAAGGCATCATACCTTATCATTACACTGGCTTTTTTATGATCACACTCGATGGCTTTTTGCTCCGATTGCAGCGCTTATGTTTCGAACCAAAAAGACTTATGTTGATAAGAAAGCGACCCTTAAAGAAATTAAAAATGGAGCAATGGTAATCAGCAACCATATTTCCTATTATGATGCGCTTATTTATCAATATGCCTTTATGTCTCGCCGGATTCACACAATGCTTTTGCAAACTGCTTTTAATAAAAAAATTGGAGCCTGGTTTTTTAAAGAAGTTAATTGCTTTCCAGTCGATCCGGACAAGCTTTCCTTTGATACCATCCGTCACTGCGTGACTAGGCTTCAATATGGCTATGTGGTTTTAACATTTCCAGAAGGTCACATCAACTTTGAAAAAAATCCGCAAGTCAAGGGATTTAGAAGCGGATCAATTTTTTTGGCTGTTCAAGCTAATCGGCCTATCATCCCTTGCTTTCTATATCGCCAAAAAGGCTTCTTCCATCGCTTCCATCTCTATATCGGCAAACCCTTTTATCCAAGGGATTATTTTGAGGGTTCTCCAACCGTAGGCAAACTTCAAAAAGTCACTGATAGACTCTTTGAGATTGAAAGCAAAATGCAAAGCGAATATCTCGAAAAAGTGAAGGCGAAATAATATGTCAATTTGCGATGTTTATATCTCAGTATTTCCCTTTCCTTGCGATGATAGCATCGCCTGTCTTCAAAGAAGAGAAGAAATAGACAAATGTCAAAACCAAGACATTAAGGACCAAAAGTTTTATGTCTGGAAGCTGCTTGAGCGTGCTCTTCAGCACAGCTTTAATCTCGATGTTAAGAATCTTGCTTTTGAGAAAAGAAAGAACGGGAAATGGGTTTTAAACGAATGCTATTTTTCCTTATCTCACAGCGGAAACATTGCTGTCGTGGCGGTGGGCGATGCTCCTCTAGGCGTCGACGTTCAAAGAATTAAAGAAGTCAAAGATGCCGAGAAATTTAAAGCGATTATTCTTTCAAAAAAGGAGAAAGAAAAATATCAAAATCTCAGCGAAAAGCAACTCTTAGAAATGTGGTCAATCAAGGAATGCGCCTTTAAAAAAAGTGATGATAAAAACTTTGTTCCCTCTCATTACGATATTGACTCCATTGACCAATGTATCTCAATTAATCTAGAAAGCCTCAGCGAAAGATACACACTTTCGCTTATATGTGATAACATTTCATGTGTTAAATACCATCAGGTATTAGGTAGGTTCAAAATATGCAAAACAAACCATTCTCAATTATTGCCGATTCATCCCTTGATTTGACGAAAGGTGATCGGGACAAATATGGAATCGAATATCCCATTCTCGGCTCGATTGTTTATCCAGACAAGACATCCTATGATGCCGATGTCGAATGGAAGCGCATCAGCCCATCAGAATTTTACAAACAGTTAAGCAACAAAAAGAATAATTTTAAGACTTCGCTTCCCAATCCTTTCACTATCGCCAGCCGAGTAGAAGAAGAGTTCAAACAAGGCAGAGACATTATAGCCATCACTCTGTCTTCTGGAATGTCAGGGACATATCACGCTTTCATTAACGCGAAAGAAGAATTAAGAGAAAAATACCCAGATCGGAAAATGCTCATTGTCGATAGCCAAAGATATAGTATTGCCGTCGGCTTATTAGCGGTTTATGCCTCAAAGCTACGCCGAGAGGGAAAAACTGTTGATCAGACCTTTGAATGGCTGCAAGAGCAAAAGATGAGCCTTCACCAAATTGGAATTCTCGATGATTTATTCTTTCTATATCGAAGCGGAAGAATCAATCGAATGGCCGCTGTCGCAGGCTCTATGATTGGCATTAAACCAATGGCGGATTTCTGCAACGAAACTGGGCGTCCCCAAGTTTTAGGAAAAGGGCGAGGCTATCAAAAGTCATATAAGCTGATTGAAAAATATGTCGAAGCAACCATCGGCGATCCCAAAGGAAAAATATTTGCCATCGTTCATTCTAATCGACCTGAACAAGCCGAAAAAATTCGCCAAATTATCAAAGATAAATATAATCCTGAAGTTATTTTATTTAATGTTATGGGCGAGACCTGCGCGGTCAATACTGGCCCAGGTTTAGCCGCAGTCTTCTATTTGGGAAATAAAATAAGCGAGAATTGCGCTGAAGAGCAAAAGATTTTCAAAAGTATTTTAAGCAAGTAACTCAATTCTTACACTCATTATGGAATGGTATTGGATTTTATTAATCGTCTTAGGCTCGGTGGCTGTTTTTGCCCTGCTTTCAGGTGTCATTATGGTCTTCATAACCGCCTATATCATATTTTCCAAACAATTAGTCAGAACTTCAAAAAATAAATGGGGCAGAGCATGCTCAGCTCCAGAAAATGAAGAGCAGATGCAAATGTGGAACATTTCTCTAACCTGGGCGGAAAAAGAAAAGCAATACAAAGAAGAAGTTCATATCGTTAATGACAATCTAAACCTCTATGGCGAATTCTACAATTTCGGAAGCAAAAAAACCGTGATTATTATGCCAGGGCGCTGCGAGAGTTTAAGGTACAGCTGCTTCTATGCTGAACCATACCATGAATTGAACATAAATGTTCTAGTCATCGACTCACGCGCTCATGGAATAAGCGATGGAAAATATAATACAGCTGGCATTTTTGAAAGCCGCGATGTTATGGCGTGGATTCGTTTTCTTCACGATGAAAAAGGACAAGAAGGCATCTACGCTCATTGCATATGCATCGGCGGATCAGCAGCTCTGATGGCTGCAGTTAATTCTGAATCGCCCTCATATTTTAAAGGTATTGTTTTCGACGGTTTATTCTATAGTTTCAAAGAAACCTTCGCCAATCACCAAGTGGCCCTTGGCCATAGGCTATTCCCCGTTTTTAATCTAATTTGGTTTTGGTTTAGAGTTAAAACTGGTGTCTCAATCAATAAATCATTCCCGTATCTATACTTGCCAGAACTTACAATTCCAGTTGTTTTCTTGTATGGAAAAAAAGATATCTATTCCCTCCCTGAAAGAAGTGAGTTGCTCTTTAAATCCTGCGGAAGCAAGAATAAACAAATCGTATGGTTTGAAAATGGAGCGCATAGTCATTTAAGGCTTAATAATCTTCTTGAGTACGACCAAGCGGTCGCGGATTTTTTCTTGAAGCATTAAATAGCGAGATATAATAATCCCATGTATTGGTGGGTTTGGGTTTTAATTATTGGATTGATAATTTTGCCTTTCCTTTTACTATTGATTTTATCTTTGCTTTTAACATGGCTGACTCTATACCGAAAAAGTGCTTGGTGCACTGATAAAAAGCCGTGGATTCCCCGCTACGAAAAGAAGGAAGACATGGACAGGGCCCTCGCCTCAATGGATTGGTATCGCCATAATGGTGAAGATGTTTGGATTAAGTCCTATGATGGCATTAAGTTGCACGGCAAATATTTCCGCAAGAAAGACGCTAAAAAGACAATTTTGCTTTTTCATGGATATCGTGGTATTCCTGAAGGAGACTTTTGCTTAGTTAATGAATGGCTTAGAACTCTTGATGTCAGCTTTTTAGAAGTCGATCAAAGAGGACATTGTTTGAGCGAAGGCAAGCACATCACTATGGGAGTTAAAGAGCAGCATGACGTGCATTCCTGGGTTGAATATCTTTTAAATCTTAATGATGACTCCATTTATTTGTGGGGTATGTCAATGGGGGCCACAAGCGTTCTTTTGTCATTAAAAGAACCTTTCCCAAATCGCGTAAAAGGTGTGATAGCTGATTGCGGCTTCTATAGTCCCTATAAACAAATGGAGCACATGATCATCCAGCACAAAGGAGCTTTTGTGGTCCCTCTCTTAAATTGGCTATGTGGAATTTGGACAAGTTTGGTTTTAAGAGTTAATATTCGAAAAGTTGACACCCGAAAAATATTGGTGGATTGTAAAATGCCGATTTTTTTCGCGCATGGAATGAAAGATAATTTTGTTCCTTATTTCATGAGCCAACGCAATTTCGATGCTTGCTCATCAGAAAAATACCTACTGCTTGTTCCTGATGCTGCCCATTCGAGAAGCTTTTTTCTCGGAGGGGATAATTTTAAAGAAAAAGCATTAATAATTTTAGAAAAATAATTATTTGAGATCCCCCAATTTTGGAAGTGATGTAATTGCTCCTTTGCGAGTGACAGTAATTGCACTACAGCGAGTTGCAAATTCCATAGCTTCTTCAATGGTTTTTTCTTGGCTTAATGCAGTCACGAGAGCGCCGAGGTAACTATCGCCGGCAGCTGTGGTGTCCACCGCCTCAACTTTAATAGGATTAACATGCTTTATTTGGTCGTGGCTAATAAGCATTGAACCATTTTGACCTAAGGTTACAATAATTTTCTTGATGCCTTTTTTGAGCAAGGGGATTGCGGCTTCCTGATAGTTAGTATTTTGACTACCAACATAACTGGCAAGCTCGTGCTCATTGGGGACAAAATAATCAATATTGGGAAATGCTTCTTCAGGTAATTCATGAAAAGGAGCAGGATTCAAAATAGTGGTTAGTCCAAGTTCTTTCGCCTTTTTTAAAGCAAAACAGACGGTTTTTACAGGGTTTTCTAATTGGATTAACAAAAATTTTGCATCCGTTTCTTTACTTAAAATATATTCGATGTCTGCTTTTGTGATATCCATATTTGCGCCAGGAACAATCACGATGCGGTTCTCTCCCGTTTTAGTGTCGAGAGTAATAGTGGCTACCCCAGTTGGCAGTTTGGATTTTTTAAGGACACCCTTTATTCCCAGAGATTTTAAGTATTCTGAAATTACTTTTCCATTACCATCGTTTCCGATAGAGCCGAAAAATGTAACATCTCCGCCCAAAAATGTCGCTGCGCACGCTTGGTTCGCGCCTTTTCCTCCGACGTTTGAAAGAAATGATTCTCCAATTACAGTAGTGCCTGGCCCAGGAAGAATCTTAGTATAGGTGACATTATCAATGCTAAGACTGCCGATGACAAGTATTTTACTCATAAGATTTTCCTCCTAAACAGGAATTGATGATGCTCCAAAATTTACCTACATCGACATCCATTGCTACTTGGCAATTCTGAGGTGCATGCAGATAATTAAAGACATCGCAATTGGTTCTTCCATAACTGCTGCCATGAGAGATATCGATCTCGACATTCATATCTTGGAATTTAACTAGGGATTCATCGATTATCGAAGCGATGGTGACCGGGTCATGCAATGGGGCTCCCTTCACTTGGAAGATTTTCCTTTGGTTGTCCAAGAAAACACGCATTAGTTTCGTGAAGAAAACTGAAGCCTTAGTGTTAAGCAATGAGGCTTTGTTGATAATTTCATCAGTCACTAAAACTTTTCGTGTGACATTAAGTCCAACCATCTTTGTAGGAATGCCTGAATGCAAAACAATATGGGCGGATTCTGGATCAACTAATATGTTAAATTCGGCAGCTGGAGAAACGTTTCCATTGTCTACTGAGCCACCCATGAAAATAATTTCGTGGATATGAGGAATGATTTCTGGAGCGAGTCTTAATGCGAGGGCTAAATTAGTCATTGGTCCTGTTGTGACGACCGTGACATCTTCATTTTGCTTTAATAAATCAATAATCAGCTGAGCTCCGTGCCTAGAATCAAATTTTTGTTCGTAAACCGGGAAGTCAAAGCCATCAAGTCCACTCTCTCCATGGATTTGCGAGCAAATCATTGGCGAAGCCACAAGCGGGCGAGAGCAGCCAACAGCAATTGGCACATCAATATTAAAATACCGGCAAATATTCAAAGTATTACGAGCGGTCTTTTCAATAGTTTGGTTTCCTGAAGCAACAGAGATTCCTAACAAATGAATCTTTGGTGAGAAACCCGCTAAAAGAATTGCAATAGCATCATCGTGGCCTGGGTCACAATCGAGAATAATTTTTTTCTTTTCCATTTTTATAGCCTCATCATATCAATCACAATATCAATCATCTTTTCGAACTCTTGGATCACCAAGTATTCGTAACGTCCATGATGATTATAACTTCCAGTTCCTAAATTTGGAGTAACTAATCCCATTTTTGAGAATGCTGCTCCATCGGTTCCACCTCGGATTTTAGTGCTCTTGGGAGCGATGCCGTTTTTCAGGAGACATTTTTTAGCTAGCTCCACTGGCCGAGGATCTTTTTCGACAAAAGGCTTCATGTTTTCATATTGATCTTTGATTATGACATCAATCGAAATCTTAGGATATTTTGCTTTCAATTGATCTGCTAATTTCTTAACTAATGACGATCGTTCTAACAATTGTTTTTTGTCAAAATCACGAAGGATCATATCTAGTTCTGCATACTCGCTAGTTCCATTAAGACTAGTGATATGCCAATAACCTTCATCTTCATTTGCGTCAAAAGGTGTCTCTTTGATGGGCAAACCTGATATTAATTCATGCAAAACAAGGATTGCGTTTATCAAAGCGTTTTTTCCTTCTCCTGGATGAACAGCTACTCCTCGAACGTGAACTTTGGCGGACTGAGCATTGAAATTTTCATAATCGATTGAATCGATGAAGTCTCCATCTATTGTAAAAGCGTAATCAGCATCCATTTTTTTCAAATCAAAATGCGCCGCTCCAAGACCGATTTCTTCATCAGGAGTAAAAGCAACCGAAATGTTGTGGTGCTTAACTGTTGGATTTTTATGGAAATATTCAAGGGCAGCCATAATGATAGCGATTCCTGCCTTGTCGTCAGCTCCTAATAATGAGTTGCCACTTGTAACTACCAAGTCTTTTCCTACATGGTCCAATAATGTGGGGAATTGTTTGCTGGATAAAACATATTCATCATTCAAAGGAATATCGCTTCCATCATACTTTTTAATTATTTTAGGTTCGCAGTTCTCATCAGTGACTTCAAGAGCGGTATCGACATGGGCATTAAAGCCTATTTTGTCTCCCTTTCCTTTTAAATGAGCATAAACAACCCCGTGCTCATCGATATAGGCATCATCTAGCCCCAATTCTTTTAATTCTTTAACGAGCAAAATCGAAAGATTTTTTTGTTTGTCAGTTGAAGGAACCTTCTCACTCGTGTCGTCCGCTTGAGTGTCGATTCTGGCATATCGTATAAAACGCTCTACATTTTTCATAAAAAAGCCTCGTAAATAAATACTAGCACATTAAGTGGGATTTCTTTAAAGAAAATCCTGTTTGTTTAATAAATTAAATAACATATAATAATTGCGTTATGATTGAACAAATAGAAATTAGACGAAAATTCTTTGATGTCATTGAGTCTCTAGGAGAGCGAAGCAAAAAAGTCAGTCGGAAAAACAAAATTTATTTTTTGAAAGATTTTGGCAATGATGAAGATGGCTTTGAGCGATACATCGACTCCGCTCACAAATTGTCTGTATCGGGAATCCTCTCCCCAAAAATTTATTGTCACGATAAGAAAAAGCACATTGTTGCCGTCGATTTTATTCCCGGACCAACTGTTTTAGATGTTCTTCTAGAAAAAGATCTTCCAGAAGAATTTTTTAATGACATTTTTATCGACAATTGGTATATGAAAAACGCCAAAATCCTCTTAAGCTTCGATCCAAAGAACTATAAGTACTATGAAAAAAAGCTCTATTATATTCCGCAGATTTTTGAGAAATATGATGAGAAGAAAACTTTTGAAAAGATTGGCATATGGTATTGGTTCTATTGCCGCGAATTTACCAAATACTTAGATGCGAACGGAATTAATATTGATCATAAAAGAGCTGATGTTGATCAATCTTTGATTAATAAAAGCATTGCCCTAACTGTGGTAAAATATTATCGATAGGTTATGAAAGATTACATTGTATTTTCCCTATCCCAAAATAAAAAATTAGCTCGGGAATTGGCCGCTAAATTAAATGCCAAGCTCGGCCGGATTTCTCTCACCCGTTTCGCTGACGGCGAAGTTTTAGTTAAAACCCTATCTAGCGTCAAAGGCAAAGATGCCATTATTATCGAATCAACTTTTAAAAAAGCCCACGAAAGAATTTTTGAATTACTCTTGTTGCTCGATTCCGTCAATCGCTCAGGTGCAAAATCAATTCAACTATTTATTCCGTATTTCGGTTACTCTCGACAAGAGAGAGTGAGCTGGTTTAACGAGCCAGTCAGCTGCGAAGTAGTCAGCAATATCATCGAGACAGCTAACTACGATTCTCTGACGACATTTGATCTCCATCATCCAGATATCGAGAAGTTTTTTAAACGGAGCATCGTTGATGCGACGACCAGCGACTTATTCGCTGAGTATTATTTAAACTACATGAAAGAGAATCATCTTTCTAAAAGCGAAGTAGTGGTGGTCTCCCCTGATCATGGCGCCAACCATCGTGCTGATAGCCTTGTAGGAAGAATTGGCGGAACCAAAGTCATCCTTGATAAAGTAAGACCAAAGGCCAATGTTGCAGAGCATCTTGTTGTTGATGATAGACTCATTAAAAATAAAGTATGCATCATCATTGACGACATTATTGATACTGGTGGAACAATCATCTCTGCTGCCAATCTCCTCTATAACCATGGAGCCAAAAAAGTGTTAATTGGGGCAACTCATGCAGTGTTTTCCAATCATAATATCAAAAAATTCAAACGAGCTAATATTGTTGATATCGCCGTGACAAATACCATTGAACAAAAGTTGAACAAAGATATTAAGATTCTCGATATTTGCCCGCTTGTCATGAAACTAATCAAATAA
Source organism: Bacilli bacterium (assembly GCA_035353055.1). Classification (GTDB taxonomy): domain Bacteria; phylum Bacillota_I; class Bacilli_A; order RFN20; family CAG-826; genus JAAYDH01. The sequence goes on along the minus strand of DAOPYW010000011.1, from coordinate 18,834 downwards.
ATCTAGAGTGTTGTCCTTGCCTAACCACTCAAAAAACAAGGAGGAAAAATTTTTGAAAATTTCCATTAAAGATATTGCCTATAATGGCATTATCGCTGCGCTATATGTCGTGCTAACGTTAGTAACCTACCAATTTTCATATGGACCAATACAATTTCGCATCGCAGAAATCATGGTATTACTGTGTTTCTTTCGCAAAGATTATGTTGTTGGATTAACCATTGGTTGCTTGCTAGCTAATTTGTTTTCCTCAGTGTCGTATTTTGACATTTTGTTTGGGACCGTGGCAACCCTAATAGCTTGTTTGCTAGTTTGCTATTCCAAAATTCTTCTTGTGTCTATTCTCTATCCAATTGTTGTGAATGGTTTAATTGTCGGATTAATGCTGTTTCTCTTTGTTCCATCGCCAGCCTCCTTTTGGTTTTATGCTGGAACGGTCGCGCTCGGTGAATTAGCCGTGATGATTGTTGGATATGTGCTGCTTATGATTTTGAGAAAGCAGGAAACTTTTTTAAAGTTGATACGAGCTAATCAGAACCTTGCTTTTAAACTATGATAATGTTTAAAATAGTGGAGCACATGAAAGACTTTTACTTAGAAATATTACATATCGATAAACAAACAGGAGCTAGATACGGGATTTTGCATACCCCGCATGGAAATGTTGAAGTTCCAATGTTTATGCCAGTGGGTACGCTGGCAACAGTCAAAACTCTGTCACCGGAAGAACTCAAGCAAATCGGATCGGGAGTAATACTCGCCAATACCTATCACCTTTTTGTTAGACCAGGACCTGATGTGGTACAAAAAGCTGGTGGCTTGCATAAATTTATGAACTATGATGGCCCAATTTTAACCGACTCTGGTGGCTTTCAAGTTTTTTCCCTTGCTGAAAAGCGGAAAATAACTGATGAAGGAGTTCATTTTAAGAGTCATCTCAATGGAGATAAACTTTTCTTTTCTCCAGAATCAGCAATAGAGATTCAAGAGAAACTTGGCGCCGACATCATCATGTCTTTTGATGAATGTATCCCTTGGCCAGCCAGCTATGAATATGTTAAAAAATCGACTGAGAGAACTCTTCGGTGGGCTCGGCGTGGATTAGGTGCTCACAAGAGAGAAGATCAAGCCTTATTTGGCATTGTTCAAGGCGGCGATTACCCAGATTTAAGAAAAATGTGTGCTGAAGCTTTGGTGGAGATGAATTTTCCTGGCTATTCAATTGGGGGAACTTCAATTGGTGAGCCAAAAGACAAATGCTTTGAAATGATTGAATATGCAGTGAAATACTTGCCTGAGGATAAACCCCGCTACTTAATGGGCGTTGGGTCAATAGACTATTTACTCGGTGGCATCGCTCGCGGAATCGACATGTTTGACTGCGTCCTGCCAACCAGACTTGCTAGACATGGAGCTTTGATGACCTCGCAAGGGAGAGTCAACATTAAAAACGAAAAATATAAAGAAGACTTTACTCCCCTCGATCCAAAATGCGACTGCTATTGCTGCAAGAATTATACGAAAGCTTACCTGCGCCATCTTTATGTGTGTGATGAAACTTTTGGCAAACGTTTATTGTCCATTCATAATTTGCGTTTCCTCATTCACATGATGGAGGGGGCTCGACAAGCGATCAAAGAAGACCGCTTCGGAGATTTCATGAAGGCTAATCTCGCAGCTTTCGGAGATGATAGAGGGTTTTAATGGATATTAATCTTTTTAACTTCGATTTACCCGAAGAATTAATTGCTCAAAAGCCAATGGACTTAAGGGATCATTCCCGATTATTGGCCATCAATTATCAGAACAAAACTTTTGAAGATAAATATTTCTACAATATTTTGGACTACTTGCAAAAAGGAGATGTCTTGGTTAGAAATAACACTAAAGTCATTCCCGCTCGCTTGATAGGAATTAAAGAAAAGACTGGCGCCCACAGTGAATTATTGCTTTTAAATCAAATTGTCCAAGATAATTGGGAGTGCCTATGCAAACCTGCTAAATCCCTAAAAGTTGGTTCTCGAGTTATTTTCGGAGATGGCGAACTTGTTGCGGAATGCATTGAAGTAAGAGATGAGGGCTTAAGAATTTTTAAGTTTCATTATCAAGGGATTTTTCTCGAGGTGCTAGATAGGCTCGGAAGAATGCCTCTGCCGCCATATATCAAAAAGCAAATCACCACAAACGATCGCTATCAGACTGTCTACGCCAAATTTGAAGGAAGCGCTGCAGCTCCAACCGCGGGATTCCATTTTACCGATGATATTTTTACCCAGTTGCTTCAAAAAGGCGTGAAGATTGTCGATATTACTTTGCATATTGGGCTCGGAACATTTAGGCCAGTTAAAGTCACCGATACAAACAACCACATTATGCATAGTGAACTATACGAGATCAGCGAAGAATCTGCTCGCTTATTGAATGAAGCTAAAGAGCAGAAGAAACGCATTATTGCCATAGGCACAACTACTGTTAGAACTCTCGAATCCAACTATTCCAAGTATGGAATGTTTAAACCTACAAAAGAATTAACGAACATTTTTATTCAACCTGGGTATAAATACCAAGTTGTCGATGCTTTAATCACTAATTTTCACCTCCCAAAATCAACTTTATTGATGCTGGTTTCGGCGTTTATGGATCGAGAATTTACGCTTCAAATTTATCAGCATGCTGTTAAAGAAAAATATCGTTTCTTTTCTTTTGGAGACGCAATGTTCATCTATGGGAAATAGGAAAAATTATCAACAGATACTTAAAAATAACCTTGATTTGATAGATATTTCTAATAAACCAACTCTTTTAATGCACACTTGCTGTGGGCCATGTTTTACAATTCCATTCCAAGAGCTTCAACCTTTTTTCAAAATTTCGGTGATGTATAATAATTCCAACATCTATCCTAAAGAGGAATACATCCGCCGCTTGGAAGAATTGAAGAGATACCTCGCGGAGATAGGCAGTGATATTGAACTGATTGAAGAGCCATATGATAACGCAACCTACATGAAAGACTTGATTAAATATGGAGATATGCCCGAAGGCCACGAGAGATGCCGAGCTTGTTTCCGAAAGAGATTGTCTGCCGGTTTTGACTATGCAGAGTCACATGGCTTTGATTATTATGGAACAGTGATGACGATCTCGCGATACAAGAACGCCCAGGACATCAACAGCATCGGTGAAGAACTCGAAAAGAATCATTGTTACACCAAATGGCTGTTTGCCGATTTCAAAAAGGATAATGGCTATGAGCAATCGCTGCTAATTATCAAAGAGCATCAGATGTATTTCCAAGAATATTGTGGCTGCATCTACTCCTACCAAAAGTACCAAGAGAAAAAAGTTAAAAACAACAAATAAATTCAAAAAATCGATCCCGAAAATCGGTTTTTTTGTCTAAATGGCCTCATAAATTTGTCGATTATTCGCGGTTTTTGGGAAATCTTTTCTTGTTCAAAAAAGTGAGAACATTAATTTATTTAAAATTATTGACACACCCACGCATATGAGAGTATATTTTTATCGTTGACGGTTCGCGTTGATGTGCGAGGTTGCTGATACACCCACAGGCGTTGTCATGAAAGTGGTATCAGGGAATTCGCGCAGAGTGGACAAAAGTCAAAGCCTGAAAGTGATATAGGAGGAAATTTCATGGCAAAAGTTACCAAGATTCGGGTTCGCTTAAAAGCTTACGATCATGCTAATCTCGATTTGAGTGCTGGCAAGATTGTTGAAGCAGCGAAAAAAACTGGGGCGACTGTTGTGGGTCCCATTCCGCTACCGACGGAAAAGCAAGTCTATACGATTCTAAGAGCTGTTCACAAGTACAAAGACTCTCGTGAGCAATTCGAAATTCGTACACACAAACGCATTATCGATATTACAAATCCCAAGAAAGAAACAATCGATGCATTAAAAAATCTCGATTTACCATCTGGAGTTGATATCGAAATCAAACTATAAGGAGGTAAGACATAATGAAAGCTATTTTAGGTCGAAAAATGGGCATGACCCAAGTCTTCGCGCAAGATGGAACCATGTACCCAGTATCAGTCGTGGAAGTCTTACCAAACATTGTCACACAAGTTAAAACCTTAGAAAAACACGGTTATGTGGCAGTTCAAGTTGGCTATGAAGAGAAGAAACTCTCTCGCGCTAACAAATGCGAAGTTGGCATCGCTAAGAAAGCCAACACTGTTCCACATCAAGTTTCCGCTGAATTAAGAGGAGACGAGATGTCAGCCTACCAAATGGGCGATGCAATCTCTGCTGATTTATTCAAAAAAGGCGATGTTGTTGATGTCATTGGTACAGGAAAAGGACATGGTTTCTCTGGCACCATCAAACGCTGGAACGGCACCATCGGTCCTAAAGGCCACGGATCAGGTTACCATCGCGGACAAGGATCATTCGCAAACAATGGTCGTTATAACCACGGTGTTATGCCTGGCAAGCACATGGCTGGTCACTACGGAAATGAGTCAATCACTCTCTTAAACCTCTATGTCGTCGATGTGAATGCTGAAAAAGGCTACATCCTCATTAAAGGTGGAATTCCTGGTGCAAAGAAATCAATCGTCACAATCAGAAGTGCGATTAAGGATGTCAAGAATCCTAAAACTATCAAAGATTTGCTCGTTCGCGCAAACTCCAACTCTGTAGAAGAAGTCCTCGTCGAGGAAGCTCCTGTTGAGGAAGTCCCCGCCAGCGAAGAAGCAAAAGTTGAATAGGACGGAAGGAGAACTAGAAAATGGCAGAAAAGAAATCAATTAGCGTCAAAGTCTATGATATGACTGGCGCCGAAGTTTCCAAAATTGCGTTAGATGCTAGTGTCTTCGGGGTCGAACCACACCAACAAGCGTTGTTCGATGCCGTTCAAGTTGACCAAGCGAACTCCCGTCAAGCGACAGCGAAGACAAAAGTTCGCCACGAAGTCAGCGGTGGTGGCAAAAAACCATGGAGACAAAAAGGAACTGGCCGGGCTCGTGCTGGTTCAAACCGCTCCCCAATCTGGGTTGGCGGAGGAACGGTCTTCGGACCAGTGGGAAATCAAAACTACAAGATTTCTCAAAACAAAAAAGAACACAACTTAGCCTTAAAGAGCGCTTTATCACTAAAAGTTAAAGACGGATTAAAGGTTGTTGATAGCATCAAATTCGAAGAGGGAAAAACCAAAGCGTTTGTCACCTTCCTCGATGCCCTAAAGGCTGATTCTAAAACCCTCGTGGTCGTGAAAAACATTGACATGCAAATTTTCAATGCTTCACGCAACGTCGGATACGCAAGAGTTGTGACTGCGGATAATGTGAGTGTCGTCGATTTACTTAATGTTAATCACGTGATCATGAGCAAAGAAGCAGTGAAAGAAGCAGAGGAGGCATTGAAGTAATATGGCAGCCAAAAAGAAAACCGAAGCTAAAGCTTCCGTAAACTTCGCAAAAGCGACTGATAAAGACTTTATCGTCATTCTCAAACCTGTCGTGACAGAAAAGAGTATGGCTCTCATGCAAAATGAGAACAAAGTCACAGTCAAAGTCCTTGCCGCCGCTAACAAAACTGATATCAAGTTAGCTTTCCAGAGATTATTCAAAGTGAAAGTCGTCGATGTCAAAGTCAGCAACGTGAGAAGCAAGGACACCACCAGAGGAACCCGCTATTCTGGTTCCATCTCTGGTTATAAGAAGGCCGTGGTCACTATCGCAGAAGGCGAAGCCATCGACCTCTTCAAGGAATAACCGGTTGGTTATATCCAAATTATAGGAGGAAGACAAATGTCTATCAGAACTTACAAACCTACGAGCGCAAGCCGTAGAAACATGACAAACTCGACATTTGGTGAAATCACAACAAACACTCCTGAGAAAAGCTTATTAGTCAGTTTGACCAAGTCTGGCGGCCGCAATAACCAAGGTGTCATCACCTGCCGTCACATTGGCGGAGGCCACAAGCGCAAATACCGCCTTGTCGACTTCAAACGTAATAAAGACAACATCCCAGCAATTGTGAAAACCATCGAGTATGATCCAAACCGCAATGCGAATATCTGCCTAATTACCTATCTCGATGGTGAAAAGCGATACATTCTCGCGCCAAAAGATATCAAGGTTGGCTACAAAGTTTACTCTGGAGAAACCGTCGATATCATGCCAGGCAACGCGATGTGCCTGAAGAACATTCCTGAAGGTATCTTCGTTCACAACGTCGAGCTTGAACCAGGCAAAGGCGGCCAGTTATGCCGCGCTGCCGGAGCTGCTGCTCAGGTCCTCGGTCTCGAAGGAAAATACGTCATGCTCCGCCTCGCATCTGGCGAGATGAGAAAAGTCTTAGGCGACTGCCGTGCCACCGTTGGCACAGTGGGCAACGGAGACTGGAACCTCATCAATAACGGCAAAGCCGGCAAGACCAGATGGCTAGGTGTCAGACCAACCGTTCGCGGTTCAGCGATGAACCCCTGCGATCACCCACATGGTGGTGGTGAAGGCAAGTGCCCTGTTGGACGCGATGCTCCACGCACACCTTGGGGAAAACGCGCTCTCGGCGTGAAGACCAGAGACGCGAAGAAATCATCCGGCAAATTAATCGTTCGTCGCCGGAATGCTAAGTAAAGGAGGAAACTGATTATGGCAAGAAGTTTGAAAAAGGGCGCCTTTGTCGATGAATCATTGATGAAGAAGGTTGAAAAGTTAAACGCTTCACACAAGAAAGAAATCATCAAGACATGGTCTCGCCGCTCAACAATTTATCCGTCATTTGTTGGTCTCACCTTTGCGGTCTACAACGGAAAAGAACACATCACAGTCTACATCACTGAAGATATGGTCGGTCACAAGCTAGGTGAATTCTCACCCACTCGCAAGTTCACCGGTCACGGCAGTGGTGCTGCCTCTGTCGATAAATCCGCTTCAGCAACAGCTGCTACTCCAGCTCGCAGTGCCGCGGCACCAGCCGCAGCTGCCCCTGCTGCACCAGCCGCTGAAGCTGAGAAGAAATAGGAGGAATGAACATGGCAACAGAAAAGAAAGTCGCTTCTAAAAAGGCCCCCGCTAAAAAAGTTGAAGCCCCAGTGGAAGAAGTCAAGACTGCTGAAGTAGCTGAAGTCAGCGCTCCTAAAGCAAAGAAAGCCGCTCCCAAAAAAGCTAAGGTAGCGGAAAAAGTCGAAGAAAAGAAAGTCGAAACTCCCAAGAAGCCTATGCCTACCGAAGCGCAAGCGATCTCTAAAAACGTTCGCGTCACTCCTCGCAAGGTCCGCTTAGTGGTCGACTTAGTCCGCGGCAAAGATGTCAAAGTCGCACTTGGTATTCTCGCAAACGTCAATCGTGCTGCCAGCTTACCAGTCAGCAAGACCATCAAGTCCGCGGTAGCCAATGCCACCAACAACTTCGGGATGGATGAGGATCGCTTATACATCTCTGAAATATACGCGTGCGATGGCTTGAGAATGAAACGTTTCTTACCGAGAGCAAAAGGTTCTGCTTCCGGATTAGTCAAGAGAAGCTCCCACATCACTGTGGTAGTGAAGATGAGATAGGAGGAATTACAATGGGTCAAAAAGTTAGTCCAATAGGTATGCGCGTTGGCATCAACAAGAATTGGAATTCTCGTTGGTTCGCTGATGACCAAGAATACCACGTGTTCCTCAACCAAGATATTAAGATTCGTCAGTATCTTGAAAAGAACCTCAAAGATGCGATGCTCTCGCACGTCGAAATCGAGAGAACCAAGACCGATAAAGGTTACAAAGTCGTCGTGATGATCTTTGTTGCTCGCCCCGGTGTGGTCATCGGTCAAGATGGCAAGAACATCAACAAAATTAAAGAAGATTTAAGCAAATTAATCGGTGGTGGAGAAGTCCGCGTCGATGTCGTCGAAGTGAAGAACCCTGATCTCGATGCTCGCATCGTCGCCTGCTCTATCGCTAAACAAATTGAAGAGAGAGCCTCTTTCAGAACTGCTCAAAAGAAAGCTATCCAAAGAGTTCGCAAGGCTGGCGCCAAAGGTTGCCGCACCTTGATCTCCGGTAGATTAGCTGGAGCCGACATCGCTCGCAGCGAAGGTTACAAGGAAGGAATTATCCCTCTCCATACCCTACGCAGCGATATCGACTACGCAGTCGCTGAAGCCGCTACCACCTATGGTCGCTTAGGCATCAAAGTGTGGATTTGCCGCGGAGAAATTCGTCCCGAACTTCAAAAGAAATCTTCTGAAGAGAAAGGAGAATAATCATGTTACAACCAAAAAGAGTTAAGTATCGCCGTCCTCATATTGTCAAATATGAAGGAAAAGCGACTTCCTGTTTAACCGTCGCCTTTGGTGAATATGGTCTCGAAGCTCTCGAAGGCAATTGGGTGACCACTCGCCAAATCGAAGCCGCTCGTGTCGTCTTAGCGCGATACACCAAGCGCGGTGGGCAAATCTGGATTAGAATTTTCCCACAGCTAGCTAAAACTAAAAAACCAGCCGAAGTTCGTATGGGTTCCGGAAAAGGAAACCCTGAAGATTGGGTGGCAGTCGTGAAGGCAGGCACCGTCATGTTTGAAATGGCGGGATGCGATCCAAAAGATATGCAAGAAGCGTTACGCCTCGCCGCGTACAAGCTCCCTGTCAAATGCAAAGTTGTTAAGAAAGGTGAGGAATAATTTATGAAGATTAATGAAGTACGTGAATTAACCACAGGCGAATTAAAAGACAAATTATACTCGCTCAAAGAACAGCTCTTCGAACTCCGCCGCAAGAAAGCAGTCGGAGCCCTCGAAAGAGGCGAGGATGTCATCGTTGTTCGAAAAGATATCGCTCGCGTCAATATGGTTCTCCGCGAAAGAGAACTGCAAAACAAATAAGGAGGTAATTGTCTATGGAAAGAAAAATCCAAGCCAGACGCACTGTTCAAGGTGTCGTCGTCAGCGATAAGAATGACAAGACAATTGTCGTCCTTATCGGCACTCACAAAAAGCACCCCATTTATGGGAAACGTGTGAAATACGGCAAAAAATACTACGCTCATGATGAGAACAATGAAGCCAGAAACGGCGACACTGTCACCATCATGGAAACTCGCCGTCTCAGCGCTACTAAACGCTTCCGTTTAGTGAGCATTGACAAGAAAGCGGAGTTAACTATTAAGGAAGCTGAAGCGGAATTAAAAGAAGAGATTCTCGAAGCTGAGCTCCCTGTAAAAGAAGCGCCTGTCATCGAAGAAGTCAAACCAGTCGAAGAAACAAAATCTCAAGTCGAAGAAGTCAAAGTAGTCGAAGAGACTGCTGAGAAACCTGCGGCGAAGAAAGTTGCGGCTAAAAAAGCTTCCTCGAGCAAAAAATCCACTGAGAAAAAGGAGGAAGAATAAGTATGATCCAAAAGGAAACAAACCTCGTTGTTGCTGACAACAGTGGGGCTCGTTCAGTCCGAGTTTTCAACCTCTATGGTGGCAGCCATCGCAAATCCAGCAGCCTCGGAGACGTCGTCCTCGCGGCCGTGAAAGATGCGGTGCCAAACAGCAAAGTGAAGAAAAGCGACATCGTGAGATGCGTCATCGTTCGCGTCAAAAAAGCTGTCAATCGCCGCGATGGGTCAACGATCTCATTCGCTGATAACGCCGTGGTGATTATCACTGAGGAAAACATGCCCGTGGGCACACGTGTTTTCGGACCTGTGGCTCGCGAATTACGTGAGACCGGCATTGAAGGATTCATGAAAATTGTCTCCCTCGCTACCGAAGTGTTATAAGGAGGTTATCATTATGAATTTAGTCAAAGGCGATAAAGTTATCGTCATCGCCGGCCGCGACAAAGGCAAGAGTGGCGTGATCCAAAAAGTCATCCCTGAGTCCAATCGCGTCGTCGTTGAAAATGTTAACATTCGTAAGAAACACAAGAAACCAACCCAAGCTAGCCCAGAAGGCAGCATCGTCGAAGTCTACGCTCCGATCGATGCCAGCAATGTGATGCTTGAGGATCCCAAGACCAAGAAGCCAACTCGCATTGGCCACAAAGAAGTCAAGGGAAAGAAAGTCCGCTTCGCTAAGAAGAGCGGACAAGTGCTATAAGGAGGAATTAGTTATGGCCGAAGAAATAAAAGTCGTCAAAAAGCCAGCTGCTAAGAAATCCGCTAGCGCTAGCCCAAAAGCAGAGACCGCTAAGAAAGCTGCCCCTGTTAAAGAAGAAGTAAAAGCTGAAGTTGCCGAAGCGCCAAAAGCTAAAAAAGCCGCTCCTGCAAAAGAAGTTAAAGCTGAAGTTAAAGCCGAAGTCAAAGAGGCGCCAAAAGCCAAGAAAGCCGAAGCTAAAAAAGCTAACGGCGGGCATAAAGCTGCCAAAATTGTCAGCCGACTCAAAGTTCGCTATGAGAGCGAAATCAAAAAAGCTCTGCATGAAATGTACCATTACTCTTCCGTGATGGAAATTCCTGGCTTAGAGAAGATTGTCATCAACATCGGTGTCGGCGATGCCACACAAGATGCGAAGAGATTGGAAGAAGCCGTCGCTGAATTAACGATGATCACTGGTCAAAAGCCCGTGATTACCAAGGCGAAGAAATCCATCGCGACCTTCAAATTAAGAGAGGGTCAAGAGATCGGTTGCAAAGTAACCTTAAGAGGATTGAGAATGTGGGATTTCTTCGATAAGTTAATCTCCATCGCTCTCCCCCGTGTCCGCGATTTCCGCGGTGTGTCCCGCAACGCCTTTGATGGCCGCGGCAACTACACATTCGGAATCAAGGAGCAATTAATCTTCCCCGAGATCGATTACGATAAGGTCGCGAAGATTCGCGGTATGGACATCGTCGTGGTGACCACCGCCAAAACAGACAAGGAAGCATACTCTTTACTAGAATTATTGGGCGTGCCCTTCCATAGATAGAGAGGAGTACTAACATGGCAAAAACAAGTTTAAAAGTTCGTCAATCTAGACCGCAAAAGTTCAAGGTTAGAGAATATACACGTTGCGAGCGCTGTGGGCGTCCTCACTCCGTCTATTCAAAATTCCATCTCTGCCGCATTTGCTTAAGAGAGCTCGCTTACAAGGGCGAGATCCCTGGCATGAAGAAATCATCTTGGTAATAAGGAGGATATCGATTAATTATGATGACTGATCCAATCGCGGATATGCTCACAAGAATCCGCAATGCTAATCAATTACAATTCGAAACTGTCAAAATGCCTTCTAGCAAGATGAAAGCGGAAATAGCTAAGATCTTAAAAGAAGAAGGTTTCATCAATGACTACAAGGTCAAAGGTGAAGTGAAAAAGGAATTATCAATTACCTTAAAGTACGCTGGCGATGGCACGAGAGTCATCTCCGGTGTCAAAAAAATCTCTAAACCTGGTTTGAGAGTCACCGTCGGAGTGGAAAAGCTCCCTCGCGTTCTCAAAGGTTTAGGAGTCGCTATTATTTCCACCTCTCAAGGAGTGATGACGGACGCTAAGGCCCGCACTCTCGGTATCGGTGGTGAAGTAATCGCGTACGTTTGGTAGGAGGAAGAAGTATGTCTCGTATCGGAAATAAACATATCGAAATCCCTGCCGGTGTCACCTATACCATCAAGCCAGGTGTCATGCACGTCAAAGGCCCAAAAGGCGAAGAAGACGTCATCATCAACTCTGGCATTGAAGTTAAAGTAGATGGCAACATCATGAACTTCGTTCGCCTAAACGAAGAGAAACAAACCAAGCAAAATCACGGAACCACCCGCGCTAACGTCGCCAACGCGGTCCTCGGAGTGACCAAAGGTTATTCGAAAGTCCTCGAGATGGTCGGCATTGGATTCAAGGCGCAATTAAAGGGTAAAGCCGTCGAGCTCTGGGCCGGTTTCAGCCACACAGTGGTGATCGAGCCAGAACCAGGCGTGACCATCAAGATTGTTGACCCCACTCACGTTGAAGTCAGCGGCGTCAATAAGCAAGCGGTCGGCCAGACAGCGGCCCTCATCCGTGGAGTCCGCCCACCTGAGCCATATCTCGGCAAAGGTATCCGTTACAAAGGTGAGTTCGTTGCGACCAAAGAAGGCAAACGAGCCACTGCAAAAGCTTAATAGAAAGGTAGGAAGCAATTATGGTTAAAAAAGAATCTAAAAATGTCTCGCGTTTGAGACGTCACGCCCGTGTTAGAGCCAAAATTTCTGGCACTGCGGACAAACCAAGATTATGCGTCTATCGCTCTAATAAGAACATCGAGGCACAGCTCATTGACGACGTCAAAGGCGTCACCCTCGTCAGCTCCTCATCTGTCGCTCTAAAGATCGACAATGGCGGAAATGTCGAAGGCGCCAAGCTCGTCGGCAAAGATATCGCCGAAAAGGCGGTTGCGCTAAAGATTAAAGTTATCGTCTTTGATCGATCTGGATATATCTATCACGGTCGCGTCAAGGCGCTAGCAGAAGCCGCTCGCGAAGCTGGCTTAGTATTCTAAGGGGGAAATCAAAAGTGGAAGAAGAAAAGAAAATCATCGACGTTGAAGCTGATGAATCCGAAAATCCTGTCACCGATGAAAGCGCTCTTCAAGAAGCTAAAGCAGAAGTAGCAAGCGATTCTCGCCGCCCTAACGATCGCCGCCCACACGGTGACCGCCGTGGTCCTCGCCCTGGTCAAAAGCGCGAGCGTCATAACGAACCAAAAGAATTCGATGACCGCGTCGTCTTTATTAATCGCGTCAGCAAGACCGTCAAAGGTGGACGCCGCATGAAATTTACCGCTCTCGTCGCCATCGGTGACCGCAAAGGTCGCTATGGTTTCGCCGTCGGTAAAGCCGCGGAAGTCCCTGATGCCATCAAGAAAGCCACCGAAGCGGCTAAAAAGAATATCCACAAGATTCATCTTGTTAAGGGTTTCACTCTTTCCCATGAAATCATCGGCAAATTCGGCGCTTGCAATGTCTACCTAAAGCCAGCACCAGAAGGCACTGGAATCATCGCTGGAGGACCTGTCCGCGCGATTCTCGAACTCGCCGGTGTCCAAAACGTTTGTTCAAAAGTTTACGGCAGCCGCGCTGCGATCAACATCGTCCGCGCTACTAGCCAAGGACTTGATAACCTCAAGAGCTACAAAGAGATGAGAGTCTTGCGTGGCAAAGAATAAATTGTTGTCGAACAACAAAAAAGAAATTAGGAGGTGTACATATGAAATTGCATAATCTGAAGCCAACCGCAGGCTCTCGCCAGGAAGCATATCGCAAAGGCCGTGGGATCGGATCCGGGAATGGTAAAACCGCCGGAAAAGGTCACAAAGGTCAAAACGCCAGAAGTGGTGGCGGTGTCAGCCTTGGTTTCGAAGGTGGCCAATTACCACTCTTCAGAGCGCTCCCAAAACGCGGCTTTAAAAATGTAAATCATGTCAATTATGCCACCATCAATGTCTCCGTTTTAGAGCAATTCGAAAACGGGACTGTGGTCACTCCAGCATTATTAAAAGAAAATGGTCTGCTTAAAAAGAATAACTTGGGCTTAAAAGTTTTAGGCGGGGGAGAGCTCACTAAGAGCCTCACCGTCCAAGCTAAAGCCTTCAGTAAAACTGCTGAAGCGGCTATCACTAAAGCTGGCGGCAAAATTGAGGTGATCTAAAATGAAAAAAATTGGATCAATTCTCAAGAACAAGGACATCATGAGCCGGATTTTATTCACGGTTCTGATTCTCTTTGTCTTCCGTATCGGCGCGCAGATAACTGTTCCAGGTGTTGACACCAGCGGTATTACCAAGGCTGTCACCACGAATAGCGCCCTTTCCCTGATGAACCTTTTAGGGGGAGGTACCTTACAGACATTCTCGATCTTCGCTCTCGGCGTCTCTCCGTATATCACCGCGCAGATCATCATCCAACTATTGTCGGCTGATGTCTTGCCCGCGCTATCAGATCTACGCCGCCAAGGCCAACAAGGCCGCAAGAAGATGGAGATGGCTAACCGTTACCTAACGCTCATGCTAGGCGCGGTTCAAGCTTATGGCATTATCAAAACCATCGAAAATTCTACTGAGGTTTCCCTCATTAAAACCGCCGCTGGTTACGAGTGGCTGCAATACCTCTACATCATTATCGTGATGCTAGCCGGTGCGATGATCGTCATGTGGCTTGGTGATCAGATTTCCATCAAGGGAATCGGCAATGGTATTTCCATGATCATCTTCGCCGGCATCGTCTCATCGCTGCCCAGCCAAGTCAGCAATGCTTTCGCCCTTTGGGTAATGGATTCGATGGGTGTCTCCGATTCCGCACAGATCGCGGGAACCTTCCAATTCATTCTCTATATACTGAGCTTCCTGCTCATCGTCGCCTTCGTGACTTTTATCGAGTTATCGAAGCGCAAAATACCGGTCCAACACGCCGGAAAAGGTGGTGGTCAAACACCATCCATGGCCAGAGCCAGCTTCTTGCCGATCAAGATTAACCCCGCCGGTGTCATTCCTGTCATCTTCGCGAGTTCAATCATGATGGCTCCCAGCGTCGTCAATGCCTTCTTAGGAGGCGACAGCGATGCTAATTGGCTCAACATCTTCAACAGCTCCGCGCTGACTAGCATGGGAAAAGGTTTCTACATGCCGTGGGGGTTACTAATCTACGTCGCTCTCACCATTGCATTCACCTATTTCTACGCTAACGTGCAAATCAATCCACAACAGATGGCAGAGAATTTCCAGAAAAACGGCAGCTACATCCCTGGCATTCGCCCGGGTATCGAAACTGAACGCTACGTTCGAAAAGTTCTCAATCGCGTATCTTTTATCGGAGCGATGTCGCTCTCGGCGATCGCCGCCTTACCAGCAATCTTGAGCTTGACAATCTTCAAGGATTATCCATCTCTCGCGATTGGTGGAACCGGCTTGATCATCGTCGTTGGTGTCGCTCTGGAGCTCAACAGTCAAATCGATGGTTTATTAGCCGGTAAATCATTCGATGAGGTTGTGGCTAGTGGAGGACAATTCTAATGTTAAAGAACATTATTCTAATGGGCCCACCAGGGGCGGGCAAGGGAACCCTTGCTAAAATGCTGAAAAGTGCCTATTCTCTCGTCCATATTTCGACGGGGGATATGTTCCGGGAAGCGATTAAGACCGGAACCCCATTAGGCAAGCTCGCGCAGTCATACATCGCTAAAGGCGATCTCGTCCCCGATGATGTCACGATTGGCATCGTCAGAGACCGATTATCTCAAGCGGATTGCGCAGGCGGATTTCTTCTCGATGGCTTTCCCAGAACTTTAGTGCAAGCTGAAGCTCTCGATCGGCTAGCTATTGAAATCCACCGTCCAATCGATGTTGTTGTCAACCTCGATTGCAACGAAAAGGAACTCATTCGCCGCATCAGCGGTCGAAGAGTTTGCAAGAACTGTGGCGCTCCCTATCACGTCGACACTATGAAACCAAAAGTGGATGGTGTCTGCGACATCTGTGGCGGGCCATTGTTCCAGAGACCAGACGACAACGAAGAAGCGTTGAAAGTTCGCCTTGGTCACTACCTTCACGACACTAAACCATTGCTGGATTACTATCAGGCCAAAGGCTTGCTAACTAATTTCAATTCTTTAGTGGGCAGTGAAGACTTATTCGATGAAGTAAGTTTATTTCTCAAGAGTAAATAAGATGATTATTGTCAAATCTCCAAGAGAAATCGCGCTGATGAAACGCGCTGGGGAAACCGTGGGTCTCGTCTTTAAGACATTAGAGAGGGAAATCCGCGCCGGTATGTCCACTTTGGACATCGACACCATCGTCGAGAAAGTCATCCGCGATAACGATTGCATCCCGACCGAAAAAGGCTATAACGGCTTTCCCGGATCGGCCTGCGTCTCGATCAATGAAACGCTCATTCACGGGATACCTTCTAATAAGATAATCCTGCGTGAAGGCGATATTGTCTCCGTCGATATTGTGGCAACTTATCAAGGCTATTCCGCTGATGCGTGCCGTACCTTCGCGGTCGGCACCATCACCGAGAGAGCTGCTCGGCTCGTCGAGGTCACCAAGCAGTCATTCTTCGAAGCAGTTAAGTTAATTGCTCCGGGAGTGCATCTAGGGGACATCAGCGAAGCGATTCAGAAATTTAACGAAAGTCATGGTTACAATGTCGTGCGCGACTATACCGGACACGGCATCGGTGCACACATGCACGAAGATCCTGTCATTCCGAACTATGGAAAAGCTGGAACTGGGCCGATATTAGAAAAAGGCATGGCTCTAGCGATTGAACCGATGGTGCTCGAAGGTCGAAAAGATGTTCGCGTCCTCGGGGATGGATGGACAGTAAAGAGTAGAGATGGCAAATTAACCGCCCACTACGAGAATACCGTCATCGTGACGGAGACAGGATTTGAAATTATCACCATGTACGAAGGAGAAAAATAACTTATGTCAAAAAAAGACGTCATCGAAGTTCAGGCGGTCGTTTCCGAAGTCTTACCTAACGCAATGTTCAGGGTGAAGCTCGAGAACGGCGTCGTAATTCTGGCCACCGTTTCTGGCAAAATCCGCATGAATTACATACGCATTCTTCCAGGCGATAGAGTTACGGTAGAAATCTCGCCTTACGATTTAACACGGGGCCGCATAACATTCCGGTTTAAATAAGCCGAAGAAAGAAAATTATTTAGGAGGAAAAACTTATGAAAGTCAGACCCTCAGTGAAACCCATCTGCCCCAAGTGCAAGGTGATTAGAAGAAAAGGCAAAGTAATGGTCATTTGCTCTAATCCTAAGCACAAGCAGAGACAAGGTTAATAGGAGGAAAAAGAAATATGGCACGTATTGTTGGTGTTGATATTCCTAACGACAAACCAGTCTGCATCTCCCTTACCTATATTTATGGTATTGGCAGACACACCGCTCAAATCATTTGCGAAAGCGCAAAGATTGATGGTGGAACGAGAGTAAAAGATCTTACTGATGATCAGCTCGCCGCTCTTCGCAGCGAGATTGCAAAATTCAAAACCGAAGGTGAACTCCGACGCGAAGTAGCCTTAAACATCAAGCGTTTAACGGAAATCAACTGCTATCGCGGAATTCGCCATCGCAAAGGTCTCCCTGTTCGCGGTCAAAGAACCAAGACTAACGCTCGCACTCGCAAGGGTCCGAGAAAGACTATCGCGAACAAGAAAGTCGCCCCACAGGGCTAAAGAAAGGAGAATTAGAACACAATGGCTAAAAAAACAACTACTCGTAAAAAGAAAATTAAACGTTCGTTTACTAAAGGTGTCGCCCACATTCATTCTACTTTCAACAACACGATCGTCACGATCTGCGATGACCAAGGCAACGCTATCGCTTGGAGCAGCTCTGGCGCGATGGGTTTCAAAGGTGCTAAAAAATCTACTCCATTCGCCGCTATGCAGGCTGCCGAAGCCGCTGGCAAAGCTGCCTATGATCAAGGTATCAGACAAGTTGATGTCGACGTGAAAGGTCCCGGCCCAGGCCGCGAAGGAGCGATCCGTTCCCTCGCTGTCTCAGGATTGGTCGTTTTAAGTATCGTTGATACGACTCCCATTCCTCACAATGGCTGCCGCCCACCCAAACGCCCACGTGGTTAAATAGGAGGTATGACTATGAAAATCGCGAATCCTTTTGAAAGATTTGGTATTACCCAAGCCGACTATGATGGCACGGAAAATTATGGTCGTTTCATCATCGAACCCCTCGAAGGTGGTTTCGGTCTAACTCTTGGCAATGCTCTCCGCAGAGTCTTGCTATCAAGTTTACCAGGCGCTTCCATCTACGCTGTTGAAGTCGAAGGTGCGCGCCATGAATTCACCGCTCTCGAAGGAGTGGAAGAGGATGTCACATCCATCATTCTCAATCTCAAAGACCTCGTCTTAAAAATCGCTCAAGAAGATAGTGAAAATAAACGCCTCGAACTCGATGTTCAAGGGCCAGCCGTCGTCAAAGCTAAAGACATTCATTGCCCCACCGGTGTGGAAATTATCAATCCCGATCTCGTGATTGCTAATCTCACCGAAAGCGGACACTTGAAGATGGTCTTACACGCTCGCAACGGCCGCGGATATGTCACCGGTGAGCAGAATAAAACTATTCACTCATCGTTACCTCTCGGCGCTATTTCCACCGATAGTAACTACTCCCCTGTTCGCAAGGCTAATTACACGGTCGAAAAGACCCGTGTGGGACACGATTCTCGCTTCGATAAGTTAACTCTCGAAGTGTGGACTGATGGCTCTGTGCTGCCCCAAGAAGCAGTCGCTATGAGCGCTTTGATCTTGATTGATCATCTCCACAAGTTTGAGAACCTCGCGGAGATCACTCGCGATATCAACATCGAAAAGGATGAAGTCCAAGTCGAAGAGAATAAATACGAGAACATCACTATTGAAGAACTCGATTTATCCGTCCGCTCTTACAACTGCTTAAAGAGAGCCGGTATCGCTACCGTCTTAGAATTAACCGAGAAGAGCGAAGAAGATATGATGAAAGTCAAGAACCTCGGCAAGAAATCTCTCAAAGAAATCAAAGAGAAATTAGCCGGTATCGGTCTAGCTTTCAAAGACTTTGAATAAGGAGGTTTTAGAAAATGCCAGCACAAGGTCGTAAAAATGTCCATGGTAAAACCGGTGTTAGATTTAAAGCCGCTTATACCAAAAGTAAGTATGAAAATATGCTCCGAAACGTCGTCACTGACTTAATCATTCACGGTCAAGTCAAAGTGACCGCTTCCGTCGCTAAAGATGTCGTCAGCGAAGCCGATCGCCTCGTCACATTAACCAAAAAGGAAGATGTCATGAACGCGAAACGCCAAGCCGCTCGCTTCGTCCGCAACGTCAAAGTTGACAGCGAAGGAAAAGTCGATGCTTTAGATTATTTGTTCGCCACAGTCGGACCAAAGTTTGCCTCTCGCAATGGTGGGTATAC
>DAOPYW010000010.1:0-44707 GCA_035353055.1 Bacilli bacterium | reverse complement strand
TCGTCAAAAAAGGCTTTCTTGTTCAAGAAAGCCAATCATATTTGTTTGGGGCGAGTAACAGGGGTCGCACCTGCCAATGTCTGGTTCACAGCCAGATGTGTTAACTGATTCACCATACTCGCCAAGTCTGCTGATAGCGATAACTATAATAGCAAGAAAGCGTTTACTTTGTAAAGCAAAAAAACTTTTGGGTATTTCATAAAGGAATCTTTAAAAACCAACAATGAATATAAATGAGTTCACAGCAATAAAAAAAGGAATCAACGATTCCTTTTAATGATAGATATTGCGATGTTTATTTAAGGAATGCTTTATAGGCGAGATAGGCTTCGTAAACATCGACTTTGCTGACGATTTCCATCGGGGAGTGCATGTTGAGCACGGCGATGCCGGCATCGATGACATTCATATTATAATTGCCAAGGATGTAAGCGATGGTTCCACCGCCTCCCTGATCGACTTTTCCGAGCTCAGCAGTTTGCCATGATACTCCGGCTTCATCCATGATCTTGCGAACTTCAGCGTAGTATTCTGGATTTGCATCGTTGGATCCGCTCTTGCCGCGGGAACCAGTATACTTGTTGAAGACAATGCCTTCGCCAAAGTAAGCGCAGTTTCTCGGATCATTGACCGAAGCGTATAGAGGATCATAGGCCGCGGAGACATCGCTCGATAGCATCTTGCTATTTTCAAGTGCGATTCTCGCAGTCCAAAGAGGATTCTTGTCTTTCATTAAAGCAGCTAGCTTAGCAATGGCATTTTCGAAGAAAAGCGATTGAGCACCAGTCGCTCCGACGGAGCCGATTTCTTCCTTGTCGACGAGGATGCAGCAGCTGGTATATGCGCTAGCTTCGCTGTCGAGCAAAGCTAATAGAGAAGTATAAGCACAACTTCGGTCATCGTGGCCATAGCCAGCAATCATGCTTTGGTCGAGGCCGTAATCACGAGCGTTTCCAGCGGGAACCACTTCGATTTCTGCGGAGACTAAATCTTCTTCATCAATTTGATATTTTTCTTTTAATAAGCGGAGGACATTAGCTTTGACGGGCTCTTTTTCTTGATCGTTCAAAGGAATGCTGCCTAAAGAGATGTCGAGGCTCTCTCCTTCGATGGCCTTTCCTAAAGTTTTATTTAATTGATCAGCAGAGAGGTGAATCAATAGATCAGTGATGCCGACGACTGGTTCGCTTTCGGCTTCGCCGATATTGATATCTACACAGGTGCCATCTTTTTTGCAAACTACTCCGTGCAAAGCTAGAGGAATGGTCACCCATTGATATTTTTTGACACCACCATAATAGTGGGTATCACCAAGAGCAAAGCCTTTGCTCTCATAGACGGGGTTTTCCTTCAAGTCTAAGCGAGGGGAATCGATGTGGGCTCCCAAGATGCGCAAGCCATCGCTCAGCGGCTTTTCCCCGATGATGAAAGCGCAGATGTTTTTATTTTTATTTAAAAAATAAAGCTTGTCGCCTTTTTTGACGTTGTTCTTGCTTTCGGCAGGGACAAAGCCGCGCTTATTCAATAGATTAACCGCATATTGACTGACTAATCTCTCAGTCTTGCATTGGCTGAGAAATCGCTTGTATTCTTCAGCAAAATTAATGACGATGCTAGGATTATCAGCATACTTTTTCCAAGCATTTTTACGATACATAAGATAACCTCCATATTAAGTAAGTAATATATTACTCTAAAATCCGGTAAAAACATAGACTAGGAATAACAAAAAGAAGGAGATTGCTCTCCTTCTAATTTGATTATGCGGTAGTTTAGCGACCGTTATTTTCTTTGCGAACGCTAACTTCGACACGGACATCACGGCTGCCAAATTTTTGGTTGTTGATGCCGCTTAAAACATCATCAGTTTTCTCTTTGCCGACTTCGAAGAAGGAGAAGCGATCTTTGATGTAAACATCGCGGAAGTCACCTTCGCTGATATCGGGGGCGCACTTGTTAACAAATTTGACTAATTCATCGCGTGTTAAGCCATCGACGCTGCCGATGTTGATGAAGAATCTTTGGTTGTTGGGGTTAGCAACATAGCGACGGCCGCCTTCTGGGCGTGGGCCGCGTGCGCTGGAGCTTGAACTGCGTCTTAATTTGAAGAAAACAGCGCAGAGATCTGCATCGCTGGCGTTAACTCCGTCTTCGGCTAATTCAGCCTTCACTTTGGCGACGACTTCTTTTTCGTGTGATAAGTCTTCGGCTAAAGTCTCTTTAATTGTGTCTTTTAATGAACTCATTTTTTAATACCTCTTTCTTTGGTTAAATGGTTTTTTTCCCGGCAATAATCTATTATCTTTTTAAATTTTTTCATGAATCATACCGATGGATAGGTGTTAGACAAACACCGCTGCTCACTTACGACTGATGAACAGTAATGCGAGATTTTTTATCATTGAAAACAATAATTAATCTCACAATTCATAAGATTATCACAATAATTCAACAATGACTATTTATATTTAAAATAAATAAAAAATATGAAAATTACTTAACTAGTTTAGCTAAGCCGCTCAGAGAAGTTTCGCGATAGCCTTCCTTGAGGTCGAGGCCAGTGGAATACATGGTCGCCAGCGATTGATCGAAGCTCACTTTGGCTTCAGTGACAGGAATGATTTTCGCTAGTGTCGCGGCATTGATGGCTTTCAGAGCAAAAATCGCGCATCTTTCAATGCAGGGAATCTGCACATATCCTTCGATGGGATCGCAAGTTAATCCTAAGGAGTGCTCCATGGCAATCTCCGCAGCTTGAGCGACGTTATCAATGCCAATGTCTTGAACATCAGCAGCCATCGCTGCCGCCATGGCGCAAGCGACGCCAATTTCAGCTTGGCAACCGCATTCTGCTCCAGAGATGGAAGCGTTGGTCTTAGCAATGATGCCAATTAATCCAGCCACTAGAAGACCACGAACGATTTGCTCGCGAGTGTAATTTTTCATTTTGAGATAGGTGATCACGCCAGGAATGACTCCCGCGCTGCCACAAGTAGGAGCGATGACGATCAATCCTCCAGAGGCATTTTCTTCTGCGACAGCGAAAGATGCAATCGCGACATTCATGTGAATATTCGACTTGCCATCTCTGGCCTTGCGCATGTTCATGAACATTTCGCGAGCTTTGCGCTCCACTTTTAAAGAGCCTGGCAATACGCCTTTAGCGGAAATTCCTCTCAAGCGCGCATTCTCCATGGTCTGAAAGACATTATCTAAGTAAGGAAGGATATCTTCTCCTTCTCTTTGAATGACGTATTCTTCTAAGGAAATGTGGCTCTTTTTGCAGAAGAGAATCACTTCCTTGAGATTGTGTTCGGGATAGACCTCACGACCGACAAAATCGTAAGCATTATCTTTGGTGACGATGGTTCCTCCACCGATGGAGAGAATGGTTTCTTTTTCAGTGGTTCCATCTTCTTTGGTGACGAGAAAAATCATGGTGTTTGGATGCTTTACTGGAGTATCGCAATCGAAAATAATCTCGTGGGGAACATACTTTAATTCGTGGTCGATAGCATAGTCAGTTAAGTGCCCCTTTCCTGTCAACGCTAAAGAGCCATAAAGAGTGACGCGAATAAACTTGCTATCAGGATATTTTTTCAAAATATACTGAGCAGCAAAAGTAGGGCCCATTGTGTGGGAGCTGCTCGGACCATTGCCAGTGATGAATATTTCCTTAATCGATCTCATACAATTACATCTTACCTTGATTGCTCGGTTTTTTTAACCAGAATTGCATCGCTGGATTGAAATAGTGACTCCAGGCATCTTCGTGGTGAGCCATTCTCGAGTCAGTGATGAGAGCGATGCGGTCTTGCTTGTATCCTAATTTATTAAAAAAGCGGAACATGGAAATTGTGGGATTAAAGAATTGCCTCTCATATCCCATCGCCCCAGTGTAAAGAAATATTTTTCCTTCTTGGGGTAGATTAGGTGCGCATCTATCGATAAGAGCGTATAGCTGCTGGCGATTGAATAGATGGTAAGCAGGAGAGAAAGAAAGGCAGAAGGAAAAGATATCCGGATAGGAGATATAGCCATTTAAGGCGAAGACTCCGCCCATCGAGGAACCTCCAATCGCTGATATTCCACTAGTGGAAAAGTTCTTCTCCACCATCGGTTTAACCTTTTTGATTAGGCAAGCGAGAAATTGATCGCCGTAAGCGCTAGAGCCCAGACTCTTGGGAATCGATTTATAAGCGATGCTCAAAAAATCAATCTTGGGAAATGAATATTCGAGAATTCGATAATGCGGATTCTTAGGGCAATCAATGCCGACGACGATGAAAGATGGATAGCCTTGTTTGATTAGCTCATGCATCCTCAAATCAATTTTCCAATCGCCAAAAGCACTCGTGTATTTGTCAAAGAGATTTTGCCCATCAGACATATACATCACGGGATATGAATTAGAAGGCTCATAGTTCTCAGGGAGATAGACGCGCACAGTGCGCTTCTTTTCAAAAGGAACATCGAGTTTCACTTGAGCGGTGAAAACTTTACCGAAGCGAACGGTGGTCGACTTCTTTTGATAGATAACAAAAGGATTAATTACTGCCATATTAAAAGCCTTCTTTTTGCAATAGTTCTCTCGCTCGAATAAGCAGCTCATCATCGCTGATGTGAGAGGTGTCAAAAAGGTGATAAGCGAGGCCTTTGACTTCTTTGCGGCCGACGTTGATGTAATGTGAAAAGGCGGCAAAATCGCGGTGTAAGCCCATGCTCAAATGAGCGGGATGGCGAGTGGGAACGCGGGATTTGAAGCGCTCAAAAAGGATCTGTGTGTCGGCAGTTAAACATAGGAAAATCGCCCGATATTGGTGCTTTTTAATCAACGCTTGCAAGCTTTTTAGCTCGGAAGCGTGAAAATTGGCTTCTAAGATGATGTCGATGTCGCTCCCCATGGCGACCTCGCAAGAAAAGAGGATCGTGTCCATCGTTAGATGGCTGATTCTTAGGTTCTCTTCACGATTGGAAAAGCCGAGCTTATCGCAGAGCATTTCTTTGTATTGATCTTTTTTGAAGCAGAGAAAATGATTCTCTTCTTTTAAACGATCTGCCAAGGTGGATTTTCCACTAGCTAGATCACCCAAAATGACAATTAATTTTTTCATCTCTTTCACTATACAATAAAAAGTGAACTCTAAAGAATATCTAGCGAGAGAATTTTATCGGCAAAGAAGAATTTGCCAAAGATGTATTTATTGCAAGCGGCTTCGCTGAAGACTAATAGGCGCCCTTCTTGATCAAAGTCCAAATCTTCCATCATCGGAGGGGCTTGGACTACATCGGTTGGGGTGCTCAAATTGTACATCGGAGCTCCGTATAAGGGTTCGCCAGTGTTGATTACTTGCGAAGTCTCATAGATAAAAAATCGCGAAGAAGCGATGCCGTAAGATGTCGAGAGGATAATTGTCCCATCGTTAGAGATGGCAAAGCCTTGCACTTGGTCGCGAATTGAGAGATTAGCAGATGGGTTGATTGTCTCGCCGCCATCGTAATTCAATTGGAATAAATCCAGCTCATAGACGCTGACAATCGCATTGTTTTCACCGTAGGGATGCTCGCAGATGTAGTTGTGCTTAGCATCGTGGAATTCTCCGACATAGAGATATTCCTCATTAGCGAAGACAAAGGAAGCGCTATTGTTGACTTGATAGCCGATGCCGATATCGATTTTTCCCGTAGTGTTACTGAGCACTTGGCTATAGAGATCAAGAGCGTAGATGAATCCTCCATCAGCGAGATAGACGAATGAGCCAGTGCAAGCGACACCGCCGACGTGGCCAGTGAATGGCTCATCATTTTGATATAAAGCAAGGGACAAGGTCTTTTCCATATCTTCGCCAGATGCGTATAGATATGAGCCTTTATTGCTGTAGCTCGAGACTAGATAGACATCTTCAACATCGGAATAGGCCATGCCCTGAGGGGTAGTGCCACTATCGATGCCGGGAATTCTCGATACTTCTTTTCTCATCTGATAGAATTCTTTGTAAACAGCAAATTTTACAACGTTTCCACCGCCAATAACTAGGACAAATAGCCCGATCAGCGAGCCAAAAATACCAATCAATACTCTCGACCAAACCGGGAGTTTATTTCTTTTTTTTGATTCGCTCGTCACTTGTTTTTTCATATTTAAAGCCTCATTAATTATTATCTATTCAATCGCGGAATAAATCTATAAAAAAGGAGTGGAAACCCACTCCCTAATTATCGTAATTAAATAATCGCTTTTTTCTTCTTGGCGAAGAATAGCGCTCCGGTTAATCCGAGAGAGGAAAGCAAGATAACAATTATTGCCGTCATGTTATATCGATAATTAGCATAGATGGTCGATGATGTTGAGCTCTCCGCCGGAGTACGAGACATGAAGTTGCTGTAGACGGTGTCGCCATACTTATTGACGATGTAGTCATAGCGAGCGGCGCATTGCTCGATGATGGTTCCGCTAGCATTAGCGACAGTATTGACAAAGATGTACTTATCGTCGCTAGATAGAGCAAGATAGTTGCTCGCTTGAGCGGACCAATTAGCTAAGCTTGGAGCTGTCACACCGCCATCGCAAGTAATCGAGGCGAGGAAAGCCGTTGAGAAAGCTTTGGCATTGTTCGTATCGTAGAATTCAACATTGACATAGTCCCAGCCAATTTGGTTGCTGGCATTAGACATCGTGACTTTGACGCTCATGATATTGACTTCGGAAAATGTTCTAGTAATCGTTGTTCCAGCGCTTGGAAAAGCGAGAGTAGTCGCCACATCGCTTGCGGGCACCGCGCCATTCTCGTATTTGTTGAGAGAGATGGTCTGCGTTTTAGTTGTCCATTGAGCAAAGCCAAAAGTAATCGATTTGATCGGTAACACTTTGCTCGCAAAAACAGCATAACTGCCTTTTGAAACTGGCATGTTAGTAATCGTTGTCGATTGCTTGTCAGCGCTAGCAAATGTCATGGTGAAATCATTGAAATCAAGGGCTCTTTCTTTATAGGCGCTGTCCCAAGAAGCGAAATCAGCATGGGTGCCAAAATAGTTGAATCCTCTCTCGCCAACTGTCACATCAAAGGTTGTCGTGAGCGCTGAAGCGGTATGGGTAACAGTGATAGTCTGAGTTCCCACCGTGTTGAGAGTTTCAGGAGAATAAGCGCAGCCACTAGTCACATCAGCGGTTGTACTATCGCTATAAGTTCCAGTCACGACAATTCCGGTGGTAACAAGACTATTCCCAACCACATAAGTTGTCTGGCTGGGCATGGTAGTGACAGCGATGGATGTCAAATGAATATCGAGGACGGTGACTGAGAAGGTCGTTGTGAGATTTGAGGCAGTATGGGTGACGGTGATCACTTGGGTTCCTGCAGTATTGAGGGTTGTGGGCGAATAAGTGCAGCCCGATGTTAAATCGGCTTGCTCGCTATTGCTGTAAGTTCCCGTGATGACAATATCAGCAGTTATCAGAGTGTTCCCAAGGGCATAAGAGGTTTGAGCAGGCATATTAGTGACAGCGATGGATGTCAATGTCACTGCCAAAACAGTGACAGAAAAAGTTGTTGTTTGTGAAGAAACGGTGTGAGTGACGGTGATCACTTGGGTTCCCACAGTGCTGAGCGTTGTAGGGGAATAAGTGCAGCCAGTAGTGATGTTTTCAGTGGAGGCATTACTATATGTTCCAGTAACTTCAATACCAGAAGTATCAAGAGTTTGACCGACGTAATAACTTGTTTTTGTTGGCGTCGCTGTGACCGCGATTGAACTCAATGTCACTTCTTCGTATTCGACGAGGGTGATTTTTGATCCAGAACCTTGCGCGGTAGTGGCAGCATAGCATCTCCAGTTCGGAGTGGCACCAGGATAGACAGTCAAATAGCGCTCTTGAGTAGTATCCATCAAATAGATGGCGTTATTCTCTGCTGTGGTGATAGCAAATGCACAATAGTCTGCTGCAGCCGATGCGACGCCATTGTTCGCGGCATAATGACGGATGCCGAAATTATTAGTTCCATCTGAGCCAGTAATAGTCCACTGATTGTCGACATTGGCGGTAAAAGTCCACGCATCAGCGCTAGAATAAGCACTCAGCGAAGAGTAGACTTGCGTAAAAGTCGTAGAATTTCCTTGAGTGAATAAGCCGGCCTTTAGAATATATCTAGTCCCATTGCTAGCGGTGGCAGTAATCAAATATTTACCGCCAGAAACAATCTCGCCAGCCGGAGCTGAAACAGTAATTCCAGCAATGGTAATTTCGGCAGTTTTATCGGCATAGGTCGCAGTTAAAGATAAGGAAACAACAGTGACATCAGTCGCAGTTGCAGGATTGGGTGTCCAAGTAGTATCCGCAGTAACATCAACATTTGAGGCATCGCTATACGTGGCAGTGACCACCAGTCCGGTATAGTCCCAAGATCCACCAACGACGTAATTTTTAGTGGTCATGTCACCGCTGATGGCGATGCTTGACAAAGTAACTGGTGCTTCATCTGCTTTTAATAATTGAATTTTATCGACGTAAACAATTCCGTTTGTGGTCGTAGTGTTTTTAAGATTAAAGGATACTTTGAAATAAGAGTTTGCAGCCCATGAAGTACCGCTAGTTGGAACAAAATCAAAAACTCCTGCAGAAGCAGTAATTGTTCCGCCAGCAACGTAGTCAGTCTGAGTGGTTAACGCCGCATCAGAGTAGACATAGACGCCCCATGAGGTGACGGACATGCCTGATTTCGAAAGCGATCCAGCGACAACCGATACCGACACCTTTTCAATTGCGGAGGAAATTAGAAGATTGTTTTTTAAATAGACAGGATTAGCAGTAGCCAGGGTGGCACTTTTACCACCAAATTTCGAATAGCTCCAACCATTATTGTTGTTGGCAGCGCCAAAAATAGTCCAATTATTATAGGTCCAGGAGTCGCCATAGGCAGCGTGTCCCGTTGTTTTTAAAGTAAAGTCAACTTCTGACGCAACAGTAAGGGCTTGGGCTTCCTGTGTGGAATCTTCCCTCATGCTCACTAGGGTGGCGCCAGTTCCGATGCTAATTAATGCGCTGATTACTAATAGACTAGATTTGAAAAGAATACTTTTCATATTCAACCCCCCCTTCGTCAAATAATGAATAAGTGTGATAAATTAATTGCGATGTACTTTTTTACATCAGCTCATTATTTTAGCAAAAAAACAACCGTATAAAAATACATTATTTACAAAAAATGGCGCTTTCGGAAACACTACAAAAATAAGTTAGATATTATCAATTCTTTTTCATATTTTAAAATGTGTTACACTTTTTAGTTTTTGTAATTTTAACATTATTTTTGAGGTTATTTTTTATAGGAGGAAAAACGGCGAAAATTACCAGTTTTGAATTGTTCAATAAATTAATATTCTTATAAAATGAGCAACGCTAACTTTGAGACTCTCTTTTCTTCTTGGCGCAGAACAGCGCTCCGGTCAATCCGAGAGAGGAAAGCAAGATGACAATCAGAGCGGTCATAATGTATCGGTAGTCTCCATAGACAACTGAAGATATTGAGCTTTGGGAGATAGCGCGAGACATAAAGTTGCTGTAAATACCATCTCCATATTTGCTAACGATATAGTCATAGCGCGCCACGCATCGTTGAAAGATGGTTCCATTCGTGTTGGCAACTGTGTGGATCAATACGTATTTTGCGCTGGCTCCGAGGCTGCTGGCATAGTTGTTGGCTTGAGCTGACCAACTAGTTAGGCTTGGAGGAGTTATTCCACCATCGCAAGTTATCGATGAAAGGAAGGCAGTGGAGAAAGCTTGAGCATTAGTGAAATCATAAAATTCCACACTGACATAGTTCCAGCCAATCTGATTATTTTTGCTTCCCATTGTGACTTTGACGCTCATCACATCGATTTCCGAAAACGCTCTAGTAATTTTGGTTCCAGCGCTCGGAAAAGACAGGGTTGTTGCCACATCACCCGCGGGCACACGACCATTCGCGTATTTATTAAGAGAAATATTTTGAATTTTACTCGCCCATTGAGCAAAGGCAAAAGTGATAGATTTGATCGGCAGCACTTTGCTGGTAAAAATAGCATAACTACCTTTTGAAACCGGCATGTTGGTAATTACAGAAGTCATTTTGCCAGCGCTAGAAAATTTCATGGTAAAATCATCATAGTTTAGAGTGCGCGTAGCATAGGATGATGTCCAATAAGCAAAGCTTGAGTGCGCCCCAAAATAATATCTATTTTGATTGACGGTGACATTAAAAGTCGCGGTGAGCTCGGATGGCGTGTGTGTCACAGTGATTATTTGAGTTCCCTCAATATCCAGCACCATCGGAGAATAAGTGCAATCATTTGTGATTTCCGCTTGCTGATTGTTATTGTAGGTCCCTGTGATAATAATGCCTGTTGTGATGAGGCTATTCCCGATGAGATAGGTAGTTTTATTAGGGAGATTAGTAACCGAAATCGAGGCCAGTTGGACAGCGACAACGCTCACAGAAAAAGCGGTCGTCAAATTGGAATAAATATGATTCACGGTAATTATTTGATTTCCAATGGCGCTGAAAGAACTAGGCGAAAAGGCGCAGCTGTTCGTGACATTTTCCATCGAAGAGTCATCGTAAATACCCGTGATGACCAAACCGGCGATATTGAGAGAATCGCCGATGCAGTAAACGACTTTAGTTGGCAGCGAGGTAACCGCGATTGAACTCAGCACTTTTTCATCGTATTCAACGAGAATTATTTGCGATCCAATTCCTTGAGCGGTAGCTGAAGTATATGATTTCCAGTCAGGTTCAGCGCCTCCACAAGCGGTTAAATAGCGGCTATGGGCAGCATCGCTTAAAAATATATTTTTGCTGTCAGTTTCCGAAGCTAAGAAAGTCGCGATATTTGTCTTTTCGGATGCGACACCATCATCATTGGAAAGGTGGCGAAGGCCAAATGTTTCCGCTCCATCTAAACCAGTGACAGTCCATTGGTTTATGCTGCTGCCAGCCGTAAAAGTCCAAGCATCGCTAGCGCTATATTGGCTGACTGAAGAATAGACTTCAGTATTATCTGCTGAATCACCCACAGAGAACAAGCCAGCCTTAAGAATGTACCTAATGCCATCGTTGGCAGTAGCGGTAATTAAGTACTTAACCCCAGAAGTTATTCCTCCAACATAAGTTGTTACAGAGATTCCTTCAACCGTTATTTCTGCAATTTGGTCTAGATATCCCGCGATTAAATAAAGAGAAGTAATTTCTAAGTTATCTGGATTAGTTGGATCTGATAGCCACTCGACATCATCGGTGACATCAATCGTCGACTCATCGCTGTAGAGAGCGGTGACCAATAAGCCGCTATAGCTCCATGATCCGCCAATCGCGTAGGACTTTTTTGCCATATCACCACTGATGGAGATGCCGGTTAAAACTTTAACTACTTCTGTGATTTTCAACATCTGGATTTTATCGACGCAGATCACTCCGGCAGTATTGGTCGTATTTTTAAGATTAAAAGACACTTTGAAATAAGAGCCAGCGCTCCATGAAGTTCCGCTGGTTGGAACAAATTCAAAAATATGAGCGGAGCTAGTAATTGTGCCGCCAACAACATAATCAGTTTGAACAGTTAATGCGGCATTAGAATAGACATAGACGCCCCATGATTTGACGGACATTCCCGATTTTGAAAGCGAACCCGCAGCAATTGAAACATCAACTTTTTCGATAGCAGAGGTTATCTCGTTGTTATTCTTAGCAAAGGATGGATTGGCATAGTTAATGACATTTTTCTTTCCGCCAAATTTGGCATAGGCCCAAGCTTTATTGTTGTTGGAAGCGCCATAAATCGTCCAATCATCGTATGTCCAGGTGTCGGAAAAAGAACTGTGACCAACTGTTTTAGAAGTAAAATCGAGCTCAGAAACGCAAGTCATTGCTTGAGCTTTTGCAAAGAAATTATCTTGAACATTTAAGAGGGAGGCTCCAGTTATGATGCTTAAAAAAGAACCGAAGAGAAGTATTCTAGCTTTGATTAAAATACTTTTCATATTTAACTCCCCCCTTTCGTCAAATATTGAAATAATTAGTTTTAAAATAATGATGCCTTAGACATCGAAATGTAATGTTATCAGCAAAAAAGTCTAAATAACACGCATAAGACGTGCGCGCGAATTTTTGAAATTTGCGCCATCAGCATTAATGAGATTTTGTCGATGTTTTTTTAACCTCCATAAATGTGTTACACTCGTTGATCATTGCAATGTTCCCTGATAAATTGCCCATATTTTGCTATATAAAAAAGCCAGACACAAGGCCTGGCTTAGCGAAGATTATTTCTTCTATGCTCTCGTCAATGTGATGGTCGCTGTCGCGGAAGCGCCACTTCCAGTAATCGAGACTGAGAAGCTCCATCCGAGAGAGGCGCCACTGTTGAGAGAAGTGCCATTCACAAATTGTTTGTTGTAGGTGGACATCGCGAAGCTTTGCCCGTTCGTAAACAAGTCAGCGTTGCTGAGGCTTGTGGTGGGAGAATATGTCGCTGAAGTGCTGTTCCTAATCAGCTGCAGCAAGTTGTAATTTGCGTAGCTCTGGCCGAGGACAGAAATATAGCTATTTGAGTCGCCAGATTTATAGTATGTATTGCTCATCGCGGTGTAGATGTTGCTCGCTCCAGCATTTGAGGTTAGTGTAGTCGAGAATTTATTGGAGGCATAAGTTGTCAAGCGCGAGTCGACGTGCCACAAGCGAATGCCTGTCGAACTAGGTCCTTTTGGATAGTTGCTGCTATAAGTGTAAGTGGAATCCATCAGGTTCAAACCAGTGGGTGTATATAGCTCTAAGAGCAAATATTCATCGAATGGAGAATTGTAAGAGTTCCAGCTCGGCGAGAGCAGAATCAAATCGTGAGTAGTCTGGAAGGCTCCGATAGTAATGGAACAGCTCTGGGTGGGGATATAGGGATCGGCCCAGCCATTAGCCATCACGGAGTAAGGATCGTGGCCGCCGACGTTGTAGTCTTGCATGGAGAAGCCGCCAGCAGGTTCATATTGACCGCTGTAGTCATAGTAGTCATCAAGGCCAAAAACGTGGCCCATCTCATGGATGAATGTGTGCCCATCAATCGTGCAGTTTGTGGTGTCACCACCATTGTAAGTGGATCCAGCGCGACTTGAGGCGGTAGAGCTGCCATACATGAAGTCGTAGGAAGCCCAGAAGAAGACATTGGGTCCGGGATTGGTGACTGAGTTATTGGAAGTGCTCTGGAGCCAATAGCAATAAGCCCAAAGGTTTTCTTTTGAACTATTTTCTGCTGAATAGTCAGGAGCGCCATAGATCAGCATGACGCCATCGAGGTAGCCATCGCCATCGGTATCGTAATCGGTGCGAGATTCACCAGTGTGATTAGTGAAATACCAGTTTGTCGCTGTGCTCACTAAACTCGTGGTATAGTCTTGGCCATTTGTCGAATCGCCATAGTATGTGGAAGAATTTCCGCACTCGTACCATTCGGAAACGGTGCCAGTTAAATTAACTTGGCCTTTTGATTCCTCATAATAATAAGAGGAAGCGCTGTGCCAACCTGTATCGCTGGTTGTGCCAAAGTAGACCTTATTGATGTCAGAGAGGACATTGGCTTTATTGGTAGTCGTTTTGATATAGGTGCTGGAATCAGTAAACCAGACAGGAATTACTAATAGTTTTGGACTGCCCGATAGAGGAGTGCTATCAAGCTCATAGCAATTGTTGTTGGTGTAATCAGAATAGTCATAAGCTAACTCAGTTTTGGAAACGGCTGGCGCTTCTTGCACCGTCACCGCACAGCTAGCAGTGAAGCTTCCATCTACTGTAGTGACAGTAATGCTCGCCGTGCCGATGGCAACGGCAGTGACAACACCAGAGGAATTGACGGTGGCAACGCCGGTATTATTACTTGACCAGTTGACGTTTTTGTTCGTGGCGTTGGCAGGAGCAACTGCAGCAGTTAATGCTTTGGTACCACCGATATTTAGTGTCGCGGAAGAATCGCTTAATGTCACTCCCGTGGCGGCGATTGTGCTCACGGTGACAGCGCAAGTATCAGTTGTGGTTCCGCTTTCAGTGGCAACAGAAGCTGTAATGGTTGCATTACCAGCTGCGACGCCAGTAACCACGCCGTTGGTTGAGACAGCAGCGATTGAGCTATTGCTGCTGCTCCAGGTGATGGTTTTTTGATTGGTGTTGCTCGGAGTGTAGGCGACGGAAAGACTTGAAGTCTCGCCGATGCCGATGGAAGCGGTTGAAGGTGTGACTTCGATGGAAGTCGCGTGCACTGGTGTGCTATCCATCTTATAAATTTGAACTAGTTTTTGCGAGCTACTATAAGTCGTGAATCTCGGAGAAGAAGCATTGTATTGGAGCCAGCCATAAGAAGCAGTTGTGCTGGTAATTGTGGCATCCCCACCGGAAGCAATGGAAATCGTCCAAGTGGTTGTGCCAGTGCCGGATAAGTTGACGCTCTTAGCAGCGCTTGTGCCAAGCAATGAGCCTGTGCTATTGGCAAAAGTCCAAGCTCCCGATGTCCCGCCTAAAGTGAAGATGAGAGCGCTTCCTGGATCAGTGATGGTATTAGTATCAGTCGAGAAGACCGCATTAGAAATTTGAGTCAGATAGCTGCTCGAGAGCGCTCCAGCAACAAATGGGCCGGTCTTATAAGCAAAGATGATGCTGTCATTAGCCGCTAAGTCAGAAGCGCTGGTGACAAGAGAATATCCCGATGCCACGGCAGGAGCAGTGACTGTGACATTGCATGAAGCGGTATAGCTGCCATCATCAGTAGTAACTGTGACGATAGCTGAGCCAGCGCTGACAGCGGTGACGAGACCAGAACTATTTACAGTTGCGACAGAAGTGGCATTGCTAGACCATGAGACACCTTTATTGACTGCATCAGTCGGGGCGACAGTAGCAACTAACGTTGCTGTCTGACCAACTTCAAGAGATAGAGTACCTTGGTCGATGGAGACGCCAGAGACGGAGACAGCGACGACGGTGATTTCAATGTTGTCATAAACTGAAGCGTTTGTGGAATCGTAGACTTTTAATGTCCAAATTCCCGCTGTTCCAAAGACATCAGCGATGTTGTAATCAACTCCGCCTGGAGTGACAAGAGCGATGGAGAGGCCGTAGGTTGATAGATTAGCATATTCAATATTTTCAGCTGTTGAACTATCGCTATAGACTAGGTCAACTAGCAGATTGTCGGTTAGAGTCAACGTATCGCTGGTCGTATAATCATCAGTGACAAGAATTGCTTGGATGGAGCTGATGGTCACGCCATTTTCTCCGACAGTGAGAGCAATTTGCACTGAGATATAAGATTTATAGGAAACAACCAAGGTGTAACTTCCCGCAGTTCCAAAGGAAGCGGAAGAAGAGATGATTTGGTTGCTGGCATTTTTAATCACATAGGAATAATTATCGGATCCAGTACCTTTGGTTAAGTTCGAGGTAGTTCCGTCGGAAAAATTAGCGCGAACAACTAGTGCATTGTCAGTATCATAGACGCTGCTTTCCGTATAGTTGGAAGCGTTGCTGTCGCTGGCGGTAAAGCCGACTTCATCGACAGGAACAGTGGCAGTCGATCCGACGGAGTATAAGAAGATTCGATAAAGAGCTAAGCGCTTGCCTGATGCACTAGCAAAAGTGAGAGAAGTTTGAAAAGCTTCGAAAGTCCATTCAAGAGTTTGAGCATTGGTGATATCCGCGGTCGTTCCAGCGCGTTGAACGGTGTAGGCTTGGCTGGTTGCAGAAGCGCTTGAGCCAGTGACGGTAAGGTTCGAGGAACCAGTGCTGTATCCTAATCCGACAACTGAGATTTTGCTGACGGCATATTCAGAAATAAGGTTTAAGGTAAAAGTGCCTAAGTTGGAGGAAGAGCCGAGGCCGATACCACCATAGCGTTTTTGATAGGCGCGACTGCTTGTCAGCGTGCTGACGACATCGATGGCTGAGGTATGTTCTACATCAGAATAACAAAGGTCATTGACATAGGTAGAACTAATCTCGGTGGTTGTTCCAGTATCCGCGATGTTAGCGGCATTCCAAAAATCGATTACTCCGAGCAAAACATCGCCCGAAGCACCACCGGCGGCTTCATTAACCGCACAAGTGTATCCATATGAAACACTAAAGAGATTAACATCAGCATTCAAGGCTGAAAATTCAATATAATATAGTAAGGATGAGATGAGAGAGTATAGGCCTCTCCAGAGACGGCATCATTATAGCTTCCCCAAGTTGACGCATCATAGGAGGTACGAAAGCGCAGAGAGCCAGTTGAGGTAAAATTGATAGTCAATTCTTCAATCGAAAGAATATGATCAGAATTTACCACTGTGCCACCATTTGCAATTGTGCAGTGACCATTTGTCAAAGATGAGACATTAGTGTGGCTAAACGAGACTTGCCAATTTCCGCTGGTAGTCGATATTGATCGTTCAGTAGATGAATAGGTACTAGAGATACCGTTAGATGAGTCGAGTGTTAAGCCGTAGATTACGGGCTCAGCACGGTTAGATACTTGTCTTGGAAAATTTGCTAGGCTGACACCGACACATAATGCGGCCAGTCCAATGACAAATCCAAAAGCGATATGTTTACGTTGCATGAAGATTCCTCCCAAAGCACATTGCACATATTCTATCGAATAGGGCAAAGAAATAAAAGAATTTTTTTGCTTTTTTTATAATAAATAAAATGCAAATGCTAAAACTGACAAATGAGGCAAAATAGAAAAAAGTATCATCTCAAAAAAATTGCCAAACAAACGCCATACATTTGTAGGGTGTTATGATAAATGGACTCAGAAAAGCCTGCTTAATCTCAAGCATATTTGGGAAATCATTTTTTCGAATCAATGATAATGAAAAAATCTTTGCTGGATGAGATTTTTTTAAAGCTTAATCTAAGTCCCATTTTTTCAAAACGTTGCTTTCTTTGAAGATAGTTAATCAATTATTCGTTGCTAATCATATAAATATTTGTGGGTTATTCCATTTTATAAAAACATTCAAAAAACGAAAGAGTTGATGATTTTCTTTGATGGGTTAACAAATTTTCGCAAATAATTCTTAAAATTTCCAAATTATTCTTGAAACACTAGGATTGTATGGGAAAAACATTTACACTTATTGGCATGAAAAAGAAATTAGATGATTTGACAAAAGCCAAGCTGATTTATTCGGGGGAAATTCTTCTTTTCGCCATCATTTTCTTGGCGCTGGGAGTCCTTTTTCTCACAAGAGTCATCGCTGTTCAAGATTATAAGAAATGGCTGTTCCCTATCCTGACTATGCTGGGTGGAATCTGGAATACTGCCGAGTTAATTTGGGCTCTTATTTCTCCCAACAAAAGAAAGAAAACTTCTCTGCTAGACAAATGGTTATTGATGCCGGCTTCTCTCGCGTTTTTAGGTTTTGGTTCCTATGCCTTGATCGCTATGTCAGTCAATCCAGCAAACCCCTTTCTTGATTTATTTTTTCCCACCTACATCGGCGTGACAATTCTATATTCCTCAGCGGTTTATTTCTTCCAATCAATCTATCATTTTTACTTCCCGGTTCCCGCTTTAATTATCGCTGTTGAAGAGGACCGAAAAGCCAGCGAAAAACAGCTTGAAGAAAGCGATAAAAAAGCTGATAAAAATGAAGAAAACCGCGAAAAGGATATTTAATTTTCCGAAACTTTTAAAGTTTTTTTCTTTTGATTGAAATCAGCCGCTAATTAATGAAATTTACTTAAAACACCCACATTTTGGTGTTTTTTCTATAAAAAAGTTCAATTCTACTGTTTGTTTCCTCTTGGTAGAGAGATCTTTTTTTATTCTCTCTGGTTTGCTAGTACCTTTAGATAGGTAAAATAATGTTTCAAATATAAAATGGTTGCAACCCAGGGGAGGGTTCAACGATGAAAACAAATATCATTCCTATTTTCTTTGCTTGCGATGATAACTACTTAGACTACATGCTTGTTACGCTTGCTTCCTTAAGAGACCACGCCAGCGAGAATAACCATTATGAACTTCGCGTTTTGTATGATCATATTTCTCTTGCTAATCGCAAACGCATCAAAGCTTTCGAGCAACAAAACATTGTGATTACTTTCATTAATGTGGGCATTCGGGCTATGCGTTTAGGCAATAATTTAGGGATTAGGGACTACTACACTAAGACCACCTATTTCCGCTTATTGCTCCCGACCTTGTTCCCAAAGTTAGACAAGATTTTATATTTGGATTGCGACATTGTCATCCGCGATGATGTGGCAAAACTATACGCTACTGATGTCGGCGATAATTTGCTCGGTGCTTCTCCTGACTATTCAGTGAACACCTTCCCAGAGTTCGCTGAATACGTCGAGCATGCTCTTGATATTCCTAAGATTCGCTATTTCAATGCGGGAATCATCATCATGAATCTCAAGAGGATGAGAGAGACTCACTTCGAACAAAAGGTCATCAATTTAATTAACACTATGACTTTTCCAGTCGCCCAAGATCAAGACATCCTCAACGTCACTTGCCGCGGTCAAGTTCACTACTTCTCTTGGGAGTGGGATGCTATGCCTCTAGGCGTGATGATTGAAGACCCAAAAATCGTGCACTTCAATTTGATCTTCAAGCCCTGGAGATTAAATGGTGTCCGCTACGAAGATTATTTCTGGAAATATGCAAAAATGGCGGGAGTCTATGATAAAATAGTCGAACGCAAAGGCATTATTTCACCAGAGCGAAACGAAAAAGAATGGGGCGAGCTCAACAATTTGAAAATGGCTTGCCATATGGAATCGCTCAACAGGGATTATTATCAGACAAACATTGCTGCTGCAAAGAAAGAAGAGGAGGGCTTGTGGGCTCTGCAACTCAACCTTCAGAATATCGATTAAAAGTTC
Source organism: Bacilli bacterium (assembly GCA_035353055.1). Lineage (GTDB taxonomy): Bacteria > Bacillota_I > Bacilli_A > RFN20 > CAG-826 > JAAYDH01. Next base: position 25,808 of record DAOPYW010000010.1, on the reverse strand, counting down.
TCAACAAAATCAAAGAGCTTGAAAGGATGGGTCGCTTCGATTTAGATGTCGAAGACGATCCTCCTTTTGACAAACTCAAAAATGGCGAAGTCGACTATTCTCGGCGCCGCCTAAAAAGCAAATTCAACGCTTGGTTAGCCACGAAATACTCAAATTATTTTTTTGGCAAAAAAATCAAGAAAAAAGAAGTCATCATCGATGATATAATCGGAATAGAAAATCTCAAATCATTAAAGACAGGAGCGGTTTTGACTCAGAATCACTTCTCTCCTTTTGATGGCATTCCGATTCACACGGTGATGAACCACCACTTCAAGAAAAAGAAGCTCTACACAATTATTCGAGAAGGAAATTATCGCTTCCCCGGCCTCTTTGGCTTCTTTATGCGCAATTGCAACACCATTCCGCTCGCCAGCAATTACGAGCTCATCAAGCAGATGAAGCAAACTATTGAAGATATATTAAAAGATGGCCAATTCCTTTTGGTCTACGCTGAGCAATCGATGTGGTGGAATTATCGGAAGCCTAAACCAATCAAACAAGGAGCCGCTAATTTTGCTGTTCATAGCCATGTCCCATTAGTGCCGATGTTTATCACAATGCGCGACAGCGAGCAGTACGATGGAGAGGGCTTGAAAATTCAGCGTTATACCCTCCATATCTTGAAGCCTATTTATCCCGATCCTTTAAAGAGCGAAAAGGAAAATATTCACATGATGGTTGAAACCAATGAGAAAATGTGGAGACAATGTTATGAGGAAAATTATCAAATTCCTCTGACTTACGAGACTGAGGAGATAAGCTCATGATACTTTACATAACGATCATAGTTCTATCGACAGCCATATGCGCAGTGCTCAACATTTTCTTTAACCCTAGCAATCAGCCTTGGTATTACTACGCTATTTATAGCGTTATCTTTACAATTTCCCTGATTATTATCGATGCGATAGTCGCCATCACCATCCGCAAGATGCCCGAGCGTTTTTTTCAAAAAGATAAGCGTGCTTATCGCCTGAGCAAAGGAGAAAAGAAATTCTACGATTTAATCGGCGTCAAAAAATGGAAGGAGAAGGTCCCCGAATTAGGAGGATTTACTTCTTTTCATAAAGACCATGTCGCTGATCCTTTTAATAACGATTACATCGAGCGATTTATTCTCGAAGCCCGCTACGGGATTAGCATCCATCTCTGGAGTGTCCCCTTAGGCTTCTTAGTCATATTCCTAGACTATCAGATGTTCTCAGGAACCAGCAGCTTATATTTGACCATGGCCATTCCCTTAGCTTGCATTAACGCCATCTTAGTCGTCGCTCCGGCCTTCATCTTAAAATACAATCTTCCTAAGCTATTAAAAATACGCGATCATAATCTCCGTCTGAGAGAAAAGGCGAATGAAAAGTCTCCTTCGTAGGAGACTCTTTTTTTACTTCTTCTTGGCTTGGTTGGCGACGCTCAAGATCTTTTCTTCGATGGTCTTGGGATCGCCGATGTACTCGTGAGAGATGACATGCATCTTGTCATCGAATTTATAGACGAGAGGAATGCCGGTGGGGATATTGACTCCGACGATTTCATCATCAGAGATATTATCTAAGAATTTGACGAGAGCTCTCAATGAGTTGCCATGAGCGGCGATGAGGATGTTCTCACCTTTCTTTAAGCGAGGAAGAATCTCTCTTTCATAGAAAGGAATCACGCGCAAGACGGTGTCATATAGCGACTCAGCAAGAGGGACATTTTTCTTGTCGACCTTTTGATAAGCGGGGGCAAAAGCTGCATTTCGCTTGTCATCTTTTTCGAGAAGAGGAGGTTTCACTGCATAAGAGCGGCGCCATAAGGTGACTTGGTCGTTGCCATATTTTGCAGCGGTTTCCGCTTTATTCAAGCCTTGGAGCGCACCATAGTGACGCTCGTTTAATTCCCAAGTTTTGAAAACGGGCAAGAACTCGCGATCCATCTCCGCTAAGACATAGTTGAGAGTATGGATGGCTCTTTTTAAATAAGAGGTATAGCAGACATCAAATTCGATGCCGCTATCGCGCAAAGCAATACCGCCAGCTTTGGCTTCTTCGATTCCGGTCGCAGACAGATCGACATCAGTCCAGCCAGTAAACAGATTTAGCTTATTCCACTCGCTTTCGCCGTGGCGAACAAGCACTAAGGTTCTCTTCATGTTTTTTCTCCTTTTAAATATTTAATTTAATTAACAATCTTTATTCATTTTACCTATCCGTTTCTGACAATTCAATAACCTTGCAATAAAGAGATAGCAAGAAAAAGAATGCATTGAGCGTTATGAGTTTTCTTTTTTTATTTTATTAATATATAATAACAGCAGAAAATAGGAGGCAAGTATGCCATATATTAGTTTAATTCACGCTCGCGAAGTCATCGATTCCCGTGGCAACCCCACTATCGAAGTGGAAGTTACGACTGAATCTGGTGCTTTCGGAAGGGCAATTGTTCCCTCAGGTGCTTCAACTGGCGAAAGAGAAGCATTAGAGCTCCGCGATGGAGATAAGAAACGCTTTGGTGGAAAAGGCGTCTTAAAGGCTGTTGACAACGTCAACAACATCATCGCTCCCGAAGTGATTGGTTTGCCAGTCGATCAACAAGTCTTAATTGATGAGACCATGATCAAGTTAGATGGAACTGATTCCAAATCAAAGTTAGGCGCTAACGCCATCTTAGGCGTCTCGCTAGCCTGCGCTAGAGCCGCTGCTGACTTCTACGGACTTCCTCTATATAAATATCTCGGTGGACCAAACGCTAAATTATTGCCCGTTCCAATGATGAATGTCATCAATGGTGGCAGCCACGCTGACAGCTCCGTTGATTTCCAAGAATACATGATCATGCCTGTCGGAGCCAAATCATTGCGCGAAGCTCTCCGCATGGGCGCTGAAACTTTCCATGAATTAAAGAAAGTCTTAAAGGAAAAAGGCCAAGTCACCGCTGTCGGTGATGAAGGTGGCTTTGCTCCAAACCTCGCTAACAACGAGGAGCCATTACAAGTTATCGTTGAGGCCATCAAACGCGCGGGATATGTCCCAGGCAAAGACATCTGCTTAGCCATGGACGTCGCCGCTAGCGAATTCTATAACACCGATACTTGCATGTATGAATTAAAGAAATCAAAAGGCGGCAAATTAACTACCGATCAAATGATTGATTTACTAGCTTCATTTGTCGAGAAGTATCCTCTCATTTCCATCGAAGATGGATTAGGAGAGAGAGACTGGGCTGGTTGGCAAAAACTCACTGCCCGCTTAGGCAAGAAGATTCAAATCGTTGGCGATGACGTGTTCGTGACCAATCCTAAGATTGTCAAAAAAGGCATTAAGGAAGGCGTCGCCAATAGCGTCCTCATCAAGCTCAATCAAATCGGCACTCTCACTGAGACCTTGGATTGCTGCCAAGAAGCCGAGAGAGCGGGATATACCTGCGTCGTCAGTCACCGCTCTGGCGAGACTGAAGACACCACCATCGCTGATTTAGTCGTCGCTTTAAATGCTGGACAAATCAAGACTGGTTCCATGAGCCGTACCGATCGCATTGCCAAGTACAATCAATTGATGAGAATTGAAGAAGAATTAGGCGAATTCGCTCAATTCAAAGGCAAAGAAGTCTTCTACAACTTGAAATAGTCGATTCCTGAATTACTAAAAACAAACCCACTCTATGTGGGTTTTTCTTTTTGATCAATTGAGCAGGAAATTGTTGATGACCAAAATGCGTATTATTCTTAAAAGGAATTGCTTGCTGTGAAGAGAGAGCTTCATATATATGAGCAAAGCTAGCGTAGAGTTTTTCTTGAAATCGTAGAGATTCTGCACTTGGACTGCCTTGACGCAAGCATTGAAATCGCCGACGACTTGCTGCCTAGTGACCAGCGGATATTGGTAGACTAGTGCATTCATTTCCTTGGTGACCTTTTGACTGCGATTAGAGAAGCTGTCGCATTTAACGAGGTGATTATCTTCCACCACCCAGTTATTCAAATCATGGCTAAACAAACCATTTTTTTTGGTCGCGATGATCAAGCGATTTTTTACCGGCTGTTCAAGAATATTACCCACGAGGCAATGCGCCGGTGCAATTAATAGCGATCTCTTTTTAAGCTTCTCAAATCTAGAGTAGTCGAAAACATGGGGATAAAAGCCAGTTCCATCGTTAGAAAAAATTTTCAGAATTCGGTCCTGATTTTCAATTTTCCCATAGGTGGCGGCATAGATGCAGAGATTGCCACCTTTAGAATGCCCACCTAAGATGAAAGAATAATCATGGTATTTATCCATCATCTCATTTAGGTAATCTCGGGCGTAATTTTGGGATGGCATTTTCTCTTCTATTAACAGATCGAGATTTTCCATCCATCCGCTGACGGAATCATCCGTTCCACGAAAGCATAAAAAGATCAAATTATCCGCAATATGATAGCAAATAGCGGCGAATTGCGTGTTATTTGTCTGATTTGTGATTTCTCGATAATCGGAGGCAAGGATATTTTTGTAGCGTTTGCTGTTATAGATTTTTTTAGCTAAGCGAAGAGGCTTATTGCCCAAGAACAAGCCGCGATTTTCTTTTCTTAAATCAAGCTTTTCAATCGCGGTGAAAAGCAGCATTCCTAACGAAATCTTTTCCGGGTGATTGAGATTTTCAAAAGCCTTTTGATAATCGCAATAAAGGATGTTGCATAAAACGAGATTATCAATCTCATTAAAAGGCATTTCGTCAAAAGTTTGATCTCCGTATTTTTGGGCGTAATCAATAATGCTCATAATCGTTCTTCTATATCTATTATAAATGGTCCGCTCATACGATAAAAAGATTTGCGAACGAAATTGAGAAAAATTTATCTTATAAATACATCATTTGTACTTTCTCAATTTTTTGGTAGTAGAATTATGACATATGAAAAATATCGAGCCAAAGAAATATGAGAAAAAAGCTAGGATCAGCAGCGCTTTAGTCTTTATCATTCTGCTGGCCATCATATCGATGTTCTCCGACATGACTCATGAGGGGTCGAGTTCAATTATTGGAGCATATGAGCAATTCTTAGGGGCTTCACCACTAGCGATTTCCATCGTCAGCGGATTAGGCATGCTGATAGGATACGCCCTTCGATTGGTCACTGGTTACTTTGTTGATAGGACTAAGAAGTATTGGTTATTTACGATTCTCGGATACGTTTTCGATCTAATCATGATTCCACTATTAGCTCTCGTTCCACAAAATGGATGGCTGCTTGCAGTCTCTTTTGTCTTATTGGAAAAGATGGGAAAAGCTATCAAAAAGCCAGCTAAAAATGCCTTAGTAAGTTTCGCCGCTAAACAAAATGGCACTGGAAAATCCTTTGCGTTTAGCGAGTTGCTCGACCAGTTGGGAGCATTCGTGGGACCATTGATGCTCTCTGCGACTTTTCTCGCTACTTCTTCCTTGAGTGAATACGATCGATTTCGAATTGGGTTTTTAGTACTCGGTATCCCGGCTCTAGTATGCTTTATTCTTCTATTTGCCACTAGAATCAAATATCCTCATCCCGAAACTTTTGAAAAAGAAGATAGCGCTGATAAAAAGGCGCCTATCTTTAATAAGCGCTTCACCATCTTCTTGATTGGTTCTTGCCTGTTGGCTTTTGGGTTTGTGGATTTTCCTTTATTCACCGCTCATGTGGCATCCTTAAACCTCTTTAAAGTGGAATACCTTCCTCTGATCTATTCTTTTGCGATGCTGATTGATGCAGTTGCTGCGATGATATTCGGCTTAATTTATGATAAAAAGGGATTCTTGGCCATCGTCCTTGCCACTTTAGTAACCTCTTCGTTTGCCTTTTTCTTTTTCTTCTTTAATCAGTACTGGTCAATATTTCTTGGCGCAACTCTCTGGGGAGTCGGAATGGGAGCGCAAGAAAGCATCATCTTAAGCGGTGTCACTGATCTGACCAGCAAGAGCAATCGCGCGAAAGCCTTTGGTGTTTTTGATATCTTGTTTGGCTTATCTTGGTTCCTCGGCTCACTGCTATATGGATTCTTGTACGAGAAAGCGCTGATTGTCTTGCCAATCGTTTCATTCGCGGCGATTCTTTGCAGCGTTGGATTTTTCTTTTACTTATATAAGAAAAAAGAAATCTAGCATTTTTGCATTTAAAAAAGGCAATTAGTTTATTGCCCTTTATACTCTTGTTGGTACGCCAAGCAGGAGTTGAACCCGCAACCCTCAGATTCGAAGTCTGATACTCTATCCAGTTGAGCTATTGGCGCATGAAATTATCATATCATAAACGGCAAGAATTGCCTCACTTATTTTAGATTTTTTAACTGCTTATTTTCCGCTATTTAATGGGGCCTTAAATGAAATTTAATTAATTAAATCAATGAATAGGGTTATATTAAAAATAGAGATTGATTTATAAAGGGGTGACTAATTATGAATTCAAGATGCGCAGTGCTCGTCGTCGATATGCTCAATGACTTTGTGACTGGAGCTTTAAAATGCGATCGTGGCTTAGCTATTGTTCCTCATACTCAAAAATTGCTGGAAGGAGCGAGAAAATATCATATTCCAGTTATTTTCTGTAACGACTCTCACCTTCCCGAGATCGATCATGAGTTAAAACTGTGGGGTGACCATGCAATTAAAGGCACCGAAGGCGCTAAAATTATACCCGAATTAGGCCGGCAAAAAGGCGATTATATCGTTGAAAAACGCCGCTACAGTGGCTTTTTCCATACGGATTTAGATTTGCTTTTAAAAGAATTAGGAGTCGATACCGTTATCATGGCTGGCCTTCACACTCATATGTGCGTTCGCCACACCACCGCTGATGCATATCAGCTTGGATATAATATTCTCGTTTGTTCTGACGCAACTGATTCTTTCACAAAAGAAGATTATGAGTCGGGTTTAAAATATCTCAAAGAAGTTTATGCCGCTCGAGTCTATACTGCCGAGGAATTAATTAAAAAGTTTGCCGAGTAATGTTCAGCTCTGGTCGAATCGAAGAATTAAAGCAATAATCTCATAAAAATTTCTGAGCCTATTATTAGAAAATGCTTTAATATTGTCTATAATATTTTTGGGAGAAATTTTTATGATCAACTATATTGACAAAGATCTCATCATGTTTCATGAAACAAGTTGGGATCAAAGCCTCTTTGAAGGGGAGATACCTTTAGCAAATGGAATGTCCTATAATTCCTATCTTTTTCTCGATGAAAAGACCTGTTTATTAGACACTTCCGCTCGCGAGACAAAGGGCATCTTTTTTCAAGAGCTAAAAGATACATTAAATGGCCGTCATTTAGATTGCTTAGTAATTCATCATTTAGAACCGGATCATACCGCTTTGACTAGAGAGGTCGTCAAGATGTTCCCTGATATAAAAATCTATATCTCCATGATGGGCTCGGTTCTATTTAAGAATTTCTTCCCTGATTTAAGCGGAATAAAATTCAATATTATCAAAGATGGCGATCGCCTCAATCTCGGCAAGCATTTGCTTCGCTTTATTGCCGCTCCCATGATCCATTGGCCAGAGGTGATGATGAGCTATGAAGAAAATCACCACCTCTTATTTTCTGCTGATGCTTTCGGCTCTTTTTTTACTGCTCATAATCCCTATGAAGCTCACTGCGAAGATAAAAAATTGCTCGTTGATGAAACGAGGCGCTATTTCACGAACATCATCTCCAAGTATTCTCCCAGTGTTCTAAATGTTTTAAATCAATTGAAAGCTTTCCCGCTTGAAAAAGTGCTTTCGCTTCATGGCCTAATTCATGAAAACAATATTCCAACGCTGCTTTCATATTATGAAAAGTGGTCCACTTCTACTAAAGAGGAAGAGGGGGTGCTGATTCTTTATGCGAGCATTTATGGTCATACAGAAGAGGCAGCTTTATATCTCGAAAAAGGCATAAATTCTCGCGGAATTAAGACCATCATTCATTCCCTTAATCAAGTTGATGTCAGCTATGCTCTTTCCGATTCCTTTATCTTTTCCAAGATTGTTTTGTTGGCTCCCACCTTCAATGTGGGGTTATATCCAAAGATGGATATCTATTTGCAGACTCTAATCAGCCACAATGTGCAAAATAAACATTTTTATCTCGTGGAAAATGGCAGTTGGGCTCCTCAAGCTAAAGAGCTGATGAAAAAAGCCATCAATCAGCTATCCAATTGCACAATTGACCAATTGGATTTAACCATTAAATCAGCTCTCAAACCTACGGATTATCAAAGGCTTGATGAAATAATTGAAAATGTGTAAAAAAGAAAGACATCATTTGATGTCTTTTTTGTTTGATTGGTCCTATTTTTTGAGGCTTGTCATCTGCTCAACTGGCATGGTGAAGCAAATGCCATTCGTGGGAGTATCTTTTCCGAGATTGGTCTCGATTGACTCAATGATCTGCCCTGCAATTTCTTCGGAGACAACGCTGATGATGATTTCGCGCTCTGGCTCATAGCGAATGCCAAAAATAGAAGAGAACTTAGCACCAGATCCTCGGGCGGACACAATAGTTGCTCCTGTCGCGCCGCAATTTTGCGCGACTTCCACCGCGTGATTAGCAAATCCCGCGTTGACGATGATAAACAAAGCTTTCATATTTTGATCATAGTTCATAGATAATCCTCCTAGTGGTTAATCCTTTCGATGGGAATGGTAAAAGCAAAACCTGTGTTGGCTTGGTTAAAATTAAATTTGTCTTCTAGCGTCGCTAGTATTTCATTGACTTCCGAGGTGAGAACAAAAGCAGTAATCACAACCTTTCTTGGCTCAGTAGCAAAGCTAAATAGGGTGGCGAATTTGCTGCCATCGAGAGATCCATGACCAAACATGACATTTAAAAAATTCGCGTTTTTATCATGCAATTCGTTGAGCAATTTGTCTTTTTGCTCTCGCGGAGCGATAACTATGAGATAAGCGACTTGATTACTGTTCATTTTGACCATCCTTTTTTGACGGCGTAGTTTGCGCTAATAAAGGCTTGATTTCATTTTCAATTGATTGATGTTCAAGATCCTTAATTTTCTTAACTTTACGCTCATATATTATACCTAAAATTTGGATGATGATTAATGGGGTGGCAGACATAAAGGATATCATCCCAAATCCCGAGATGAGAATATCTTGCCCAAGCGCTTGGCTGGCTCCGAGAGTTAAAGGAGTCAAAAATGCGCTGGTAATTGCCCCCGCCGCTACACCTCCGGAATCAAAGGCTAGACCAACGAATAATTTTGGGGTGAATATCAAAAGAAGCAAAGCAATCGCATAAAGCGGAACAAGGAAATAGAGAATGTTGACGTCAAATAGTACTTTGCAAATGCAAAGAATGCTCGCGATTCCAATCGATAATGCTAAGGAAAACTTTATCACTCGCTTTTTTAAAAAGCCGTTGGTGATTTCTTCTACTTGCTCGCCCAAAACCACCACTGCTGGCTCGGTGAGGGTAATTGCAAAGCCGAGAACAAAGCTAATTGGGAGAAGGAACCATTTAAAGGCATCGGGAGTGTTGGGATTAACAAAGGCACTGCCAATATAATTGCCAGCATAGGCAAATCCGTAGTCAATTCCTACCAAGAAAACGAATAAGCCAATAAAGACAACAAAGCTGCTCAATAGAATTCCGAAAATCTTTTTCTTCGGAAGTTTAATAAAGAAAAGTTGAAAGAAAAAGAAGATTACAATAATGGGGGTAATTGCTATGGTGACCACTAATAAATTGTCGCCAATAATTTGCCAAATGCCACTGAGTTCACCTGGTTGATATGGGTTGGTTGACCCAGGCCCAAGAATTAAACCATAGATAAAGAGAGCAATCATTGATCCGACGCAAGCAATTCCGATAATGCCGAAACTTTCGTCGGTTTTTTTGCTTTTGCTAGCGGTCTTGCTGATGCCCACTCCTAACGCGAGAATAAAAGGCACAGAAACATCTCCGGTTGTCGCACCGCTCGCGTCGAAAGACAAAGCTCGATATTGTTCAGGAACAAAGAAAACTAAAATTAAAACTAAAGCATACACGATAAGGAAGACAATCTTAATGTTGAGGTTTTTGATTATTCGATAGATGGCAAAAGCCACCGCCATTCCCGTGCCGAAGCCAACAATCCAAATAAATAGGGTGGGGTTAATCGCATCAGAAATGATGCCTACTTGCACAGACATAACGCTAATCGCTGGTTCAGCCACTGTGGCGACAATGCCAAACAAAAAGCCGAATAATAAAATGAAGACAATCTTATTTAGTTTAGTGATGCTGCCGCCAACTAATTTGCCAATTGGCAAAATACTTCCATCTAAGCCAGTTAAGAAAACGGCTTGTCCGACCAGAACCATCACGTAGCCGATTCCAATTTGCCAATAGCCATTAGGATTTTTTAAAGGAAAAGCAAAAACTGTAACAATAACGACAACCACTATTAGTGGAAGAGAAGAGAAAAAAACTTCGCGTAAATATCTTAATAATTTCATTGAGTTTTTCCTTGCTTTATTTGCTAACTAATTCGATTAATAGACTAGAGCAGCCCAATAAACAAACCCAGCATTCCCATCAAAATGCTCGGAATGCCAATCAATAGCCCATAAAGGGTGAATCTAAGGAAAGAAAACTTTACCTTGTAAGTTTTTAATAATGACATCCACATCAAGCCAGCCAAACTGCCAATCGGAGTGATAAAGGCTCCGATGTTGGAGGCTATGATGCTGGCATATATTGCTTCTGTGCGGATGCTGGCTGATCCAACGCTGATGATTTGCTGATAAAAAACAGTCATTGGAATATTATTGATTAGATTGCATGCCACTAAAGAAGAAAGACCATAGGTCAAAATGGGATTCTTTTCACCTAAGAAATTAGCGACTATTTCTGTAATATTATGAGCGTTGAGGGCTAAAACAATAATAAACATGGAAAGAACAAATGGAATTAAGCTATAAGGCAGACGTTTAACAGTGCTTGATAAGAGGATACGCTCTTTTTTGACCAGAGAATAAATGATAATAAACATTAAGAGTAACACTGCGCTGCACAGAGTAATAATGTACATTTCGAGATTGAGATAATTAGAAATAGCTAATAGCACCATGCTGGAAATAAGAGCGACAAGAGCGACAATCATCGCTAGGCGATTTTTAATTTTGTCGACGGGAATGTCTTCGACAGAAATCTTGGCTTTTAAATGTTTAAAAAACACTAAAAATAGGATAATAAATGAAGTGAATCCCACAAAGAGAGTGGGAAGAAACATCACTTTTATATACTCAAAAAATGCGATGTCAAACGATTCTCCAAGATAGATGTTGGTGGGATTTCCAATGATTAGAAACAGCGACCAGCTATTAGCAGCAATAAACTCGCTGACAAGATAAGGAATCGGATTAATCTTGGCTCGTTTGCAGAAGAAAATTATGAAAGGTGTGAAAGTCAAAATAATGATATCGTTGCTGGTAAAAATTGTTAGAAATGACACCAATGAATAGAAAATGATAAATAGTTTTGTCTGTGAGCCATGCGATTTTTTAACAGCTAGGCTGGCGAGATATGAGAAAAAGCCAGTCTCATCCAAAACGATGGAAATAAAGGAAAGCGAAAAGAAAATCATCAATAATTTTAAGGGATTAATTGAGGCGTTGCTAGTCAGGGACTGGAAAGCCATTTTGGGATCTAAAAAGCCAAAACACAAGATAACAATCGCGCATATTAGTATTGGCCAATAAAATGTTTGTAAGTTAATTTTTTTAATTTGCAATTGGGGCTTAAATATAATCAGCAGCACCATGGCGAGGATGGAAATAATAACAATAATTAATAATGGGATTAGCATATTTCGATAAAAATTATACTCTATCGTTAAGAAAAAGATAGTCACATCATTAATTTCTTAATTAATGCTGCTTTGATAGTTTTAACCGCTGCGGAAATCGTAATTCATGGAGCGAGAAGCAAAGAGATGATATATTTACATTAGGTGTGGTGGAATCATTATGTTGTCATTAAAAAATATTTCGAAGACTTATCATCCTAAAAGAGGTGTTCCTGTTAAAGCGCTGGTCGATGTCAGCGTCGACTTTCAAGAAAAGGGCTTAGTTTTTATTTTAGGAAAGAGCGGTTCGGGTAAGTCGACGATGCTCAATATTATTGGTGGCCTAGACAAAGCTGACCAAGGAGAAGTGATCATTAAAGGCAAATCAAGCCGTCAATTTAAAGGCAGTGATTTTGACAATTACCGCAATACATTTGTGGGATTTGTTTTCCAAGAGTACAACCTTCTTTCCGATTTCAATATTGGAAAAAACATTGCTTTAGCTTTAGAACTTCAAGGAAAAAGCACCAATAAAGAAAGCGTGGACGAGATTCTCACGAAAGTCGATTTAAAAGGCTATGAGAATCGCAAAGTCAACGAGCTTTCTGGAGGGCAAAAGCAGAGAGTCGCTATTGCGAGAGCTCTGATTAAGAATCCTGAAATCATCTTGGCTGATGAGCCCACTGGAGCGTTAGATTCTGTCACCGGCCATCAGGTCTTTGATATATTAAGAAAACTCGGAAAAGAAAAGCTGGTTATTGTCGTGAGTCACGATCGCGATACCGCGGAAGAATACGCTGATCGTATCATCGAGACAAAAGATGGACAGATCATCAGCGATACATTTAAAACCGCTCTTCCATCTACCGAAGTAATGCCAGGAGTCATCGTAAACAAAAATGTTATTCATTTTACGGAAGACCATAAGTTTACTTTGAAGGACATCGACCTGTTACAAACTCTCCAAAATGATAATCCTTCGGTTGTGATAACAAAGGACATCAATCTGCTTTCAGCATTTTCCTTTAACGAGACTAATCAAGATAACCTTAACTTGCAGCAGTATGATGGCAGCAAGCTCAAATTAATCAGCAGCAAATTGAAGAATATCGACTCGTTTAAAATAGGAGCAAGTGGGTTAAAATATAAAAAGGTCCGTTTATTTTTCACTATTCTATTATCTTTCGTTGCGGTTTCTTTCTTTGCGTTGACAGATACTCTCAGCGCATTTAATTCGGAAGAAGCTCATGCCCATACATTGCAAGCAAATCATGTAAACACGGTAAGTGTGACACAGTATTATGAATCAGACGAATACAGCTATCGCTTAAATGATTCAATTGGTTTTTCCGATGAGCAGATTGCAGACATGAAAGGAGACTTTCCAAATGCTTCTATCATTCCCTCAGTCAGTGAAAATCTCTATTACAACTTTGATTTTGAGACTATTAGTTTGCTTTCGGAAAGCGACCGCATTCTTTATACCTTCTATTCTAGTTTCGCAAGCGATAGCAGCAGACTCTTTATTGATGAAAATTTTTTAGAAGAGAGAAGTCTCACTCTCCTTGCTGGCCAATTTCCTACAAGCGATGGGCAATTTCTCATCACTTCCTTTGAGTTAGAGTTATTTAAGCGCTTCAGTTTCCCATACTTCACTTTTGATGAATTAGAGACTCCAACCGCTGCTTTTGTAAAGCCAAACCAATTTAGTACTAATGAAGTTTCAAACGCGAATTTAATTATCAATAAGTCTGTCGACATCGGTGACAAGAATCGAGTGATCAGCGGAGTTATCGATGTTGAATACGATAGCAGTTACCTCTCGGAAGATTACTTGAAGGAAGCCGCTGAGGATTATGTCATTCGAAATGAATTTGCAAATTATGTATCATACAACGGCTTATCTTCTCACTATTTGAGAGAAGAGGCCCTTGACGGGATGAAAAATTCAAAAGAAGGATTCGCAGATGAAATCTATTCCGCTAATGCTTCTGTGACGCTTTTTGAACAAGCGACATCTCCTTTGTCTTATTTCATAAAAGAAGACGATCTATACGCAGATCAATTAATCAAAATAAACAATCAGCCTCTAGCTAATGATGAAATCATTGTATCTATTGATGTGCTGGCCGAAATCGCATCTTATCAAGAGTTCATCAATCTTGAAATAAATATGGATACCTACGAATTAGAATTAGTCATCACATTCAGCGAGGCGGAAAAAATCACCTATGCAAATATCAACGATTTTTTGGTCTGGGATCAGATTCCTGCTAATCATCAAAAATTGTGTGATCTTTTAGCTTCTCGAGACGAAATTGAAATATGGAATTACAACATTGAGGGGAAAAAGAGCAAATACAAATTGGCTGGAATCTATTTAGCCACTGATCAAATTACAATCAACGAACTCGATGAAACGATATATAAATTTACCAGAGGATCATCGACAATCACCTTGAATGATTTCAATGGACAAAATTTCAGCCTATCCATAGTTAACACCTTAATCTTCAATGTTCATGAAGGTGCTAATCTCTATGATCAATTCATGAAACTTTACCATTACAAAGGCCGGTTTTCCCTTTGGGTCCACAGCCCTTACAGCAGCACCTTTGAAATGTTTGGTTCTTTAGTTGTCGGCCTGAGAGTGACCTTTTTGATTCTCGGAAGTGTATTAGCCGTATTCAGCGCTCTTTTGATGATGAATTTCATCGCCACCAGCATTTCCTATAAGAGACATGATATTGGCATCTTGAGAGGCTTGGGAGCCAGGCGAATTGACGTGGTTAAAATATTCACCTTTGAAAGCTTAATCATCGCGGCAGTCAATATCATATTAGCAGTCGCTGCCACCATTCCTGTCATCTATTTAATCAATGGGCAAATCGCCGATGCGCTCGATATGAACATCGTCGTTTTGAGCTTCACACTGCGACAATTTGCGCTCACCGTGCTTATCGCTGTTGGCAGCGCCTTAATCGCCAGCGTTCTTCCAGTCTTAAATATCGCCAGAAAAAAGCCTATTGACGCGATAAACAATAAATAAGTGATTATTGTGATTAACTGCCAGTTGACTCGTATTTTTTGATGCAGATGGACCAGATCAAAACCGCGAGAAAGAAAAAGGCAATTGAGCCGCCAATTATTGCTAAGCTAATCCAGCATGGATTATAGGTCCCGTTAATTAATGTATCGACGGGAAGAGAAATAAATAAGCCAAACGGCAGAATAAAGATGAGTATAAGCCTCAAGAACTTTGGATAGATCTTCAGAGGATATTTCGCATAGTTGGTAAAATTATAAATAATCTGCAATAGAGGGCCACTATCCTTAAAAATAAAAGCAAATGACGAGAAGATAATCTTTAATGAGGTGATAATCATAGCGCCAAATACGGAAGCCACCACTATCATGATAATCGTGCCAACGGAAACGGAAAAAGTAATATTGAAGGAGCAAGCGACAATCAGAGCGGTGCCTAATATCATCTCGCCAAATCCCTCTGGTTGGAAGGTCTCAGCGAAGACTTGAAACATCACTGGGACTGGGCGCAGAAAATACATGTCCATATCGCCCTCTTTAACGCGGCGATAGGCGACGAGCCAGAATTCATCGCTGAAGAGATGGTCAAGAGAGATAGGAATCATAGAAAAGCCATAGAAGAAACCCACTTCCCATAAGCTGTATCCTTCGAGAGCGGGAATGGTCTGAAGAATAAAGAATATCGATAGCAGCGCGCAAAGGTTGCTAAACAAAAAGGAAAATAGAGCCACGAAAGTGTCTTTTTTATATTCCAGCCGCGAGATCATGCTTCTCTTGATGCAAGTAAAATAAAGTTTAATGTAGTTCATCTTTTTATCCTCCTTGCACCGTCACTTTTTTAATACCGTTATGGAAAATCAACTTGGCCAATAATTCCAAAACGATAATCCACGCGATAGAGAGACCAAGCACTTTCAAGCAGGAAAGATAATCATATTTAAGCAGCAGAATTAAGATGGGATTTTGCGAAAGGCCCGCAAATGGCATCCAGTTGACAATGTCTTTAAAAACCGGAGGAAAGAACGCTAAAGGAAGCAAAGTTCCAGAGAAAAAAGAGGTTAATGTTGCACGCAGAGAATTTAATCCCCATCCGGAAGAGGTGTAAAAGCAGAATAAGCCAAAGATATAGGTGATGGTATCGTTGAGCAAAACCGCAAGGAATTGAGCGACTAAAAAGAGCAAAATATGAAAGACTAAATCATACCAAGTCGGAATAGTGATAAAACCTATCAAGCCGAACACTGTGTAACTAATAGCAAATAAAGGCAGGCCAAACATCAAAGTCATGATGAGATAGCCGCCAATCGCTCCAGCGATGAATTTTCCGCGATAGGAAATCGGTTTAATTAAATAGTTGCCAATGGTCCCCTTTCGAATGTCGGAATAAATCAACCATAAGGTCTCATTATTAAACGTCACAAAGGTGAATATGGTAGTAAAAACCGTATAGACAATCATCTCTTTATAATTAAAGCCGTTGATGATGGTGTTGATGCCACCAGCGGATGAGCGGTAGACCGAGAACCATAAGAAAACCATGCAGACCATTTGAAGAACAGTCACCAGCAACCAGATGATCAGGTTAAAGCGATAGACCGCCAAGTCCATCGCGCTAGCTCTTAAAAATGGCTTGTATCTCTTGAACATTATTTTCCTTTTTCTTGCTCGCTCAATATTTTTTTGACAACATCTTCGATGGAGATGTCACTAACTTTCATGTCGGTAGCTTTCAAGACAGAGAAGGCATAGTTAATCACTGACTCAAGTTTAATCTTGTCAGCATTAAATCTGATATCCACTCGGTCTTCTTCTTTTTTAATATCAATATCGCCATCAAATTTAGCGACGCTGCCGATGTCTAAATCAGGATTGACCGAAAGCACTAGCGTTTTAATATTCCCAAACTTGTGTTTGATCTTCATTAATGGTCCATCATAGATGATGCTTCCTTTTTCAATCATGATTACCTTAGAGCAAAGATTTTCGATGTCGTTCATATCGTGAGTCGTCAGAATAACAGTAGTTTTGTATTTCGCATTCATGGCTTTGATAGCCTCGCGAATCTTTTGCTTAGCTAAAACATCCAAACCGATGGTTGGCTCATCCAAAAATAGAATCTCGGGATTGTGGAGCAATGAAGCCGCTAAATCAGCTCGCATGCGTTGACCTAATGACAATGTCCTGACCGGTTGAGACAAGAATTTGTCGAGGCTTAAAACATCGAAGAGAAATTGCAATCTCTCCTGATAGTCCTTATCGCTGATTTGGTAGATTTCTTTTAGCACTTTAAACGATTCAATTAGCGGAATATCCCACCAAAGCTGGGTCTTTTGTCCAAAAACCACGCCAATTTTAGATGCGATCTGCTTCCTTTTTTGATATGGCTCAACGCCATCGATGAGCACTTTCCCTCTCGTGGGGTTTAATATTCCACACATCATTTTTATGGTGGTCGATTTGCCCGCTCCGTTTGATCCAATGTACCCGACGATTTCTCCTTCATTAATTTTGAAGGAAACATCTTTGACGGCTTCGATTACTTCGTATTTGCGAGAAAACAAAGTCTTTATCATACCTGATAGACCTTTGCCTCGAATCGGCTTTTTAAATTCTTTGGTTAAGTTAATTAATTCGATCATCGTATATCCCCTGACACAAATGCTGATGGATTATCCACATAATGTAATTATACTTTTTAATTATTTTATTAGAGACAATTTTTTAAAAATTAAATTTGATGTTGAAATTTTTGCTTCGAAGCAAAAGAAAACCCCAGTTTTGCTCTGGGCTAGGCTGGGGTTAATTAGCTAGTAAGGAATCGTTAAATTAAATTTATTTAATAATTCCAATCAGCGGTTTTATTTGCTGACATTTTTCTTTCTGATGTAGAAGACGATAGCAGCGATGGAGACTAAGCTGGTGGCTGACAAGATAATAATCATCGAGTTGTTGCTGGATGAATTCTTGCTAAATCCAACCGATGAGCTGCGGCGGCTTAAAAAGTCAGTGTAAGTGTACTTGTTGACAACGTAGTCATAGCGAGCCAAGGCTTGCTCAATAGCGGTTCCGCTCACATTGGCAGAAGCGCCTGCAATGCTGCTCTTCACAGCGGCGTTTGCATTGGCATAAACAGTGCTTAATAGCGTCCAATGGGCGGCAGAAATACCAGACAAAGCTGCGCATTCACTAGCAGTTGTGGAAGTGAATAATTCCCCATAAGCATTGGCGCCATCAGCTAATGGAACGATGGTAACAGTGATGGTATTAGCAAAAATGCGATAACTACTGCCACTAATAATTGTCGATAAGGTGAATGATGATGCTAGAGGATAGAAGGTGAAATCCACATAGTTTGCAGGAGTGGTTGAAGTATAATAGTTTGCAACTTGTTGAGTCATACCAGCGCATTCGATGGAAGCAATTGTGGCGCTGCTGTAAGATTCTGCTTTGACCACTACTTTGCTAACGATGTAATTCGAATTGGTAGTCGCGAGACTGATGGAGGCCCCGCCTGAGGAACTGCCAAACATGATGTCTGAAGTAACTGGGCTTCCGAAATAGCGCATATTAGTCTGGTCAGTGATCACTAAGCCGGCACCAAGTCCGCTCGTGCGTTCAGTGGCTTCGGCAACGCTCGCAACTGCCTTATATTCTGTGGCACTGCTTGCTAATGTGTAAGTTCCAGAAATCTCTGGAGCAGGAGAAACAGTGACGCTATATGAATCGCTGTCAACCGCTCCACTATATGTGGCAGTGATTGTCACACTGGTGATAGCCGTGTTATTTGGAGCTGAAGGATTATAAGACCAAACTACTTCATTAGTAACGATAACTTCTTCGTCATCATCAAAAAGTGCGGTGACAATTAAGCCTGTTGGACTCCAGGATTCAGTGATGTTGTACGCAGCTTTAGAAAGAGAGCCGCTAATGTTGATTCCAATTATTGAAGGCACGGAGACAGTGAGAGAAACATCGGCTGTGAGATATGTTGATCCACCAGCAACTGTAGGATATTTAGCTTTAAATTGAATCGTAGTATTTGCTGAAGTTGGCTTGGTCGTTCCCCAGACAATATCACTCCCAGAGAAGGATGCGCCAGAACCACTTCCGATTTGAGCGGTGTAGTCATCTAAACTTCCAGCAACACCATTTTTGGTAATGTTAACCGTGAAATCAGCTGCCATCAACGTGCTGTTGGTGCTGTACGACTTTGAAGTTGGATTGACAGAAAGAGCAGAGACGACATCGGTGGAAACGGATTGTTTATAAAGAGTTAAATTTTTTTGAGTGCCACCGTAATTGGCGAATCGAGGAGCGGAGACATTGTACTGCAAAGTTGTATAAGTTGTGCTCACGCTGGTCGGACTAGTAAATTTGAACACTCCGGATTCCAGTGTGGGTGTGTAGTCGGTATTTAATGAAGGCGCTGCATATAGCTTTGCAGTGTTCTTTGCACCAGGGTTACCAATGTAGTTGCCGCTGATCATTTGAATGTTAACCGCGCCAGTTGTAGTTGAGCTAGCGGCGAGCGTTAACTCGTAGAACGAAGTGTCGGCGATTGAACTCATATCGATAGTGCCATTGGTGGCAGATCCCGCAGTAGCTCCCGAATAAAGAAGTCCGTTGGTTGTCGTGGAAGCGGCAGCACCATCACTTCTTAACGGAATGATCACATCGCTGTTGGCAGTCGCTTCATATCCGATGATAAAAGTACCACCAGATGTAATTTCTGAGACGGCCGCTACTCGGGTCCATCCAGACTTAACAGCCGCTTTAGCTCCTGCCATTTCGTTATGGAAGGCTAGTGAGGCTGTAACGCCTACAGCCATTGTAAAAACGGCCAAAGGCATAATAATCTTTTTTATTTTCATAAGATTCCCCCTATATGTTTGGACATATATGGGGGTATTTTAACAAATATATTATGCTGATGCCAATACTATAGAAGTAGTATGTTACTTTTTCTTAAGACTGAATCAGAAAAATGCACATGATGTCCCATATTACACTTTGATCTTTATGGTTGAGATAGTCTATGTCTTTGGTTTTTGGAAAAAACAGAATCCTACCGCTCCTGGTCCAGCATGAACGCCGACCGTAGGGCCAATCAAATATACATTTTCCAAAGGAAAATCGCAGCGTTTGCTGACATATTTTTGGAATTTTTCTAATGTCTCTTCCGCATCAGAATGTCCGAATAAGCGAGGCATCGATGAGTCGACATCCGCATTTTGATACTGCTCAACTAGCCATGCAAAAGCCATATGCAATCCGAGCGTCTTATGAACCGCGAGAACTTTTCCGTCGTCGATGTTAATTAAAGGCTTTACTCTCATTATCGTTCCTAAAAAGGCGGATGCGCTGGATAATCTCCCTCCAAGGCGGAGATATTTTAAGTCATCAATAACCGCCACCATCACGAGGCGCTTTTTGGCGTCTTCCACTGCGCTCACGATCTCTTGTGCACTCTTGCCTTCATCTCGCAAACGCACAGCATATAAGACCAAAGCTGTGAGGCCAAAAGAAACAAATCGGGAATCGATGAGATGTATTTTTTTATTTGGAAGGCTGTCTTTAGCCACGAATGCTGATTGCAGCGATCCGCTTAATTCGCTAGAGATAAATATTCCGATGATATCATCGCGATCAGGAAATGACTTAAATTTTTCGATGAAGGTTTCACTATTGATGAGGCTGGTTTTTGGCAGCTTTTCTGACGCTCTCATCCGGATATAAAACTCCTTGCTGGATAAATCGACTCCATCGATGAAAGTTTCGCTGCCAAAAATGATTGTCATCGGAACGACATCGATTTTGAGCTGTTTAGCTTGGGCTTGCGAAATATCGGAAGTCGAATCAGTTATGATGTGAATTGGCATATATTAATCCTCTCAATTACAGGTTTTTCTTGTTTGAGCGCTGAAATACTTCTGCACCTTTGATAATGCACCGACCAAAATTTCTTCTTCCTCAACTGAGAGATTGGAAACGATATCTTCCACCATTTTCTCGTGAAATTTGTCATGTTGTTCGTTAACGAACAATGCGATAGGTGTTGGAGTGATATGAACAAGTCGCTTGTCTTCGTCATCTCTCTCGCGAACTAAATACCCTTTTTTCTCCAAAGTTTTAACTGCTGTCGTTAATGATCCGAGAGTGATGCCTGCCGCATGAGCGATGTTTGTGGCGGTGTTCTCCCCTTTTTTCAAAGTGTCAAAGACCGTCTCTAAAAGATGGACTTCGCTGATAGAGAGGCGGTTATTAGTTAGTTTCTCCAAGGTTTTTTCTTCCAAGCGCAAGATGGTGTTAAAGGTCACTACCAGAAAATGGTTGAGCTGTTCTTTAGTTGTGTGCATAGTCCCTCCTAAAATAGTTTGAACTTCAAACAATATCTCATAAGTAATATCGACAGTCAATAAATAGTTTTTATCTATGAACGTTTTATGTGCAAAAATTAGTTTTCAGTGTTAGGCAGCTCGGCTGGCGTTTCGATATCTTTGATGTTTTGAAATCTCACGGTGGCAACCGCCATTTGGCCTTCGTTCATTCTTTCAATTTGTTTCGCGCGGCGATTAAAAGTAAAGCGGTTAAAAGCTTCCCAAATGCAAATCCAGGAAACAATAAGAATAATTTCGTTAGCGAATAAATCGATGTTTAGACGCGATAGAGTCTGATAGATAACAGTGATTCCAATACCAATAGCAAAAAGGATTGCTGAGGTTATCGTAATTCGCCTGAGCTCTTGAGTCATTGATTTATAAGAGAGCCAATAAAAGCGCTTAATTGCTCTTTTGATGTATACTTCATCTACTTTATTCACATCGTCGACAATAAAATTGATAATGATTGGTATTTCAGGTGAAATTGGATCAGCTTGGGAGTCGATATAGTGCATTAAGTCAAGATTTAAGACTTTCTTGTCAGAATAAGGAGAAAACAAGTTGTCCGTATTGTTGAGCTGAACATTAATCACAGCCGCGCCATTTTCATCGATGTATTCGTTTTCCACGAAATCACCAATCGAGCCAATTCTCTTGTCCATGGCGGCGAGTTTTTTAAGTAAAGGTGCGTATTTTTTTGAATGAAACATATTTACCTAATTAATTATTTTATTACAAATAAAGTATTATTTGTTAAAAATCGTTACAAATTTTCGTTTTGTGTCACGAAATAGGCAAATAGGTACTCTGGGAAATCAGATATTTTTAGCTCAAATAATTTTTCAGTAGTTCTATTATTTCTTCTAGCCCTTCTTTGTCTGCAGAATCAAAGGCTCCATACCGGTATGAGTCGACATCCAGCACGCCGACCATTTGATTGCTCTTATTAAAAAGAGGAACCACGATCTCGCTGTTGTTTTCGCTGTCGCAAGCGATGTGACCGACAAAGTTATGAACATCTTCCACTATGATGGTTTGTTTCCTCACAAAACTTGTTCCGCACACTCCTTGACCAAATTGTATTTTTTCGCAAGCGACTTTTCCTTGAAAGGGACCTAGATATAAATGCTCTTTATTGCTGAGATAAAAGCCAAACCACGAATAAAAGGGAAATTTCTCTTTTAATAAAGCGCTGGTATTAGCAAGTATGGTGACTGATTGTAAGGTTTTGTCAAGCAAACCTGTCAGCAGGAGCAAAGTTTCTTTGTATGCCGACTCCTTATCTATTTTTTTGTGATGGGGTTCAATTTGATAATGATTAATGTGGCAGTACCCATCAGGATTCTTTTCGAGATATTTCTGATGATAATCTTCCGCGCGATAGAAATTCTCTAGAGGAAGCACTTCGATAGCAATTTTTGCCTCGCAATGCTTTTGCAATTCACTGATCATCGATATTGCAAAATCTCTTTCTTCATATGAAGAATAATAGATTCCACTACGATATTGATGGCCATAATCTCCGCCTTGATGGTCAATCGCGGTCACATCGATAATTTTAAACAAATAAGAAAGGATTAGCCGCGGATTGACAATATTTGAATCGTATTTAATTTCGACTGCTTCTACTGCGGTGGTCATATGACTTTTTACTTCTGAATAGGAAGGATTTTTAACATTTGAATTCGCGTAACCACTGACAGCATCAATAACACCATCTAGTTGAGAAAAGAAGGCCTCAATTCCCCAAAAGCATCCTCCTGCAATTACAATTTTTTTAATCATTTTTACCCTCTTTTTTAATTTTATTAAATGGGCATTTCTCTTTAATGCACTGCTGATTAAGAGGAGAAAACTCGCACTCTACTTTTTCTAATTCCATCTCAATTCCATAATGTTCTTTGACGTAAGACACGCCATTGATTATTGAAATGAAAGCATTTCTTTTGCAGCATCTTGGGCCGCCAATTTCACTCATTTTCTCAATAACTGAAGAAGCGAATTTCATATGCTCAGAATAGGGTTTGTCGTTCGACAATGGGCCGGTTTGATCAATAATCGACAAGGCTGCCCCAATCGAGGCCACTGATCCGCATATTCCCCAGTAGCCGCACATAGCTCCTGGCATTGCAATAGAACGATTGGCCAGCATTTCTAATGATTTGTCCAAATCAATATTTGCCCCGCTATTTTTTAAGGCTGCTAGGAAGGCTGCGCCATCTAAAAAATGATGCTCAGGGCCATGGATACTAACAAAATCTTCATGCATTATGGACTTGGCAATTTCGATGGGATTTTTGGATTTTGATTGTTTGATCTTGCTTTTTATCAATCGGTATTTTTCTTCTAAGGTGTAGCTATTCATGGCAGCAGTTCCTTTCAGTCTTTTCAACTTTTTGCACACTGCATTGCAAGAAAGAAACCAGCTCATTCATTGTTTTTCTATCTAGAGAATAGTGAGTCCATTTTCCTTCTTCGCGAGCGATAACTAATCCCGAATCAACAAGGGCTTTCATATGATGGCTCAAAGTCGACTGAACGCATTCAACAATGTCTAATAATTTGCATGCGCATAACTCTTTTGTTTCAGAAAGCGCAACTACAATTCTCATTCTTTTCTCATCGCCCAGTGATTTACATAGCAAAATTGCTTGCTCAGAATTCATATATCCTCCGCATCGATTTTAATCGATACATTAATAGTATTTCTCAAATCGAAACTTATCAATATGAATTTATATATAGACTATAGAAAGTGCTTGTTGATTCAATATTTTCTATTTGAAATAAAAGGCAAAAAAGTTTTAGAAATGGAAGCATTTAATTTGAAAAAACGCCATTTTGGCGTTTTTAAAATGTGATCAATCAGCACAGCAATGCTTTATTCGTTGGCTACTGTGTAGGTCGCAGTGATGTCCGAGACGGAACCATCATCCATTATTTTCTTAAGAGCGACGACATGCCCTTCACCGCTTTCGACAACTGCGAAGGTGCGAGTGGCATCTTTGATGAGATTATTGTTATCGACCCAGGTTCCAGCATTGACATAGTATTTGCCATTTCCAAAGTCCTGATACACAGGAACATGCGTGTGGCCAAACACCACAACATCCACGTTTTCGTCTGGATGGTTAAGATATTGGCGCTGAGCTTGAGAAGCAAAATAATCGCGCGATGTAGTCCCGAGGGCTGCTTCAATAAAAGTATTGGCGACTTTGACTTGGTTGATTTCTTGTCGCTCAACCCAGGTTCTCTGAATATTAGGGAATAGGACTGGAGCGGTTATCGTTCCATTCTGTTGCATAGCGGGATAGAAATCGCGGAAAGAATAGGAATCGTTAAAGCCAGCAATATGCATATCAAAGATCTTTTGATCTATGGTTTCGTTCGGTGTGATATGCTCAGTTAATTTTTTAAGAACATTATAGTAAAGAAAGGCACCATACTGATCGACATCGGAAGTCTCGGGAGGAGTGGTTATTTCAGGCATTACTTTCGTGTTTGTAGGGCTCTTTTCAATCACCCATGTCGCTGCGTAGCGGGCATAGAAATATCCGGCTGGAAGAATTGTGTCGTCATTTCCCGTTAATTCTGCATTGGTGACAGTATCTGGAGCGGAGAATGCGTCATAGCGATGTCCATGCTCGATGGCAATCTCTTGGCTTGCTCCTCCGTAATAGACGCCGAGTCCTCTTGCATCGCGCCCTTGAACAATGCCAGGGAGAGCTTGCTCTAATACGTTAGATTCAAGCAACAAATCATGGTTTCCTGGAACATATGCCACTACGATACCTTTAGCAATAATCTTTTTAAGTTCATTGAAGACAACTTTATTATTTTCGATGCAATCCTCATAGAACTTGGCAACATCAGTGTAGCTGGGATAGAAAACAGGCAGGTACCAATCATCGAGGAAATCTCCCGCGATCACGAGCTCTTTGACATCGTCAGTCTCCCTTAGACGCTGCAAAAAAGTGACGAGGTAAGGGCGATTTTTGGTCGCTTCCATGTAGCGATCATCGATGCCTAAGTGAAGATCGCTGATCACCACTGTTTTGTTTCGAGAAGAACCAGCTTCCCATAATGGCTCAATTTGGCCCCCGTTACATCCTGTGAAAGATGCGATTACTCCAGTCAATAATAAACCTCCCATCAGTTTTGAGGATGGTCTTTTAGATAGTTGCTTTGAATAGGCAACTTTCTCCGATTTCTTTTTCATAAGAACTCCTTTTTGTATTATTTTGATAATCAGTAATTGATTATATTGTATAATCATGCAACAAAAATGGCATGCTATTTTTAAGATAATAGCAAAGTTAAAAAAGATTAGTACGCAGAAATACTAAAAATTAATAGGATTTTCCTTAAAAATGCCTTTTTTAGAGTTATCATCATAAATTAAAATCCCATTTTTGAATTTTGGTTATGAAAATTGTTACAAAAAGATAAGAATGTATGCATATATATTCTTTCAATATTTAAAGTTAATTTTCGAAAATGCTATAATTAAAAACAATCTTATGAATTTGTAAGGAAAGGCAAATTATATGAAAAAAGGAATGATTTTCG
>DAOPYW010000009.1:0-45031 GCA_035353055.1 Bacilli bacterium | reverse complement strand
GTAGCTCAGCTGGCTAGAGCAATCGGTTCATACCCGGTGGGTCGAGGGTTCAAATCCCCCCGCAGCTACCATATTGGAAGAACGACTTTGATACAATATGTCAGAGTCTTTTTTTATGCCTTTGAGGCGACTGGAATTCAGAGAAGAGGAGTTTGTGCGAATTTTTTCCATTTCAACCGATGAAGGAAAGAGCGGATGCCTTTCACAAAACATGATAGCACTAAAAAGAAGCCAACAAAGATTCCACGATTTTATCGTTCTGATGAATGGCATCTAGCAAGAGCAGCAAAGATTTGAGCTTGTAATGGAAAGTGTGAAAAGTGTGGTTCAGAAGGAACAGGGCACATAATAAGAATCATATAACTCTTGACAATATAGATGATAATTGAATCTCTCTTAATCAAAATAATCTATTGTTTCTATGTAAAGGCTGTCACAGCAAAGAGCATGGAAGATTCGAAGGGAAGAGCGAATAAAAGTTTGATGCTGATGGGAACATGGCGAACAACATAATAAAAAATGAAACAACATTATTTTATATGCTGACTATGTTGCTCTTTTAGTGTTTTTTTCATTATAAAAAAGGGTGAAGTTGAAACATTTGGAAAAGGACGTATTTGTTTTAAAAATCTATGTTGATAGAATGCATCCTGATGGTATGTGTTTTGAAGGAAAAGAAGGTCATTTATGGATGCCAATTCAAGGATTTGGAGGATTAAAAAGTGATTACATTTCATTCTTTGTTGAAGTATATCGCTATGCAAAAAAACAAGTAATAGTAAGATTCTAGACTTTGGATTAAGAAACCCACAACAAGTCAAGAGGATTGAAAAGTATGAATTACCAACTAAAATTGATGTAATGCATCAAGAAATAAGCAGTATTATATGTGAGTCAAGTTATTTATATGAACAATGCTCAAAATTCAATTGTATGAGAAATCTTAAGAAACTAAACGGACTACGAAAGAACATAATGGATTTCTTGAAGGAAGCCTCATAAAATAGGCATTCCAAATGTATGACAAGTTGTTTTAAAATTGCTCTACTAACACATTTTAAAAAAAGCGTCTTTGATGAAAAAGACGCTTTTTTCTTCGCTGGATCCATAGGAATTGCAGCGTTTCAATTAAATATAATCTAATTTATTTCATGACTTGGCGGCGGGTTTTAAGAAATCCACCTTTGACAGAAGTAATATCGCTTAAAACGACGACTGCATCTTCGTCAATGGCCTTGACTTGATTGACTATTTTGTCGCTGCCTAGGCGATTTGCTAAAATCATGAGAATTTTGCGCTTCTCATCCTTGCCGGCGGCATCGATCTCGGTGACGCCATAGCCACTAGCTCTCAAACTGCTGGCGATTTCCTGAGATTTTTCAAGCCCAGCAATAATTTGAATCTTAAGCATTCCAAAAGCTAATTTTTGCTCGATAAGTGAACCGATGTACACTCCAGAAGCAAAGCCTACAGAATAAGCTATTCCTTTAAGAGGATCTTGAGCGAGACCCGTGATAACACGCGAAGCGATAAAGACCCATAATAGTATTTCGACAATTGCTAGCGCAGCCGCTAATTTTCGATAACCTTTGACCACCAGTATCGAGCGAACAGTGCCGATTGCAACCTCGATAATCTTACAGAAAACAATAATAAACAGCTCGATGACAACACCCCAGACACCTAATGTATCAAACCAATCCCACGACATACTAATGCCTCCACAAATTAACTATATTTGCCAGTATATTATAGGCATTTATCTTGTTTAATATCTATATTAATGATGTTTTTTTGACATTTTTCGATTGTTTTCTTTAAAATTGCTTTAAAGCCAATCAATCAAGCGTTCAAATTACCTCTTTGGACAACAAAAAAACATTTTTTTAGACGAAAAATTCTGTCTTAATTACTTTACCAATAAAATAAAATGAATGAGTTAACGAGCGACGATTTGCGATGCAAAAGGAGACCAATACTGATTGGATTTATAAGTGTCAAGGACACTTGAATCAACTTTATATTTCAAAGCAGCATTTGTATTCTCGAATGAGCTTGCGAAGCGGAGTGGTGGAGTCGAGCTGCCGAGATAAACATCGCGGAGATTAGCACAGTCAGCAAAGGCCCTTGAATTGATGGCAGTTAAGTGACTACACAAAGTAATTGACTGAACTGCGGTTCCTTCAAAAGCGCTGTTGCCGACAACTTCAAGTTTCGCAGGAAGCGCGATGGTCTGCAAGCCAACGCAATCAGAGAAAGCGTCGGTGTCAATTAAAGTGACATTATCAGGAATGACAATTGAAGATAGCTGAGCAGCATTCTTGAACGCTGCCATATTTATTTTTACTAGCATGCTCGGCATGGTGACGGATTGTATCGCTCCATTATTTGCGAAGAGATACTCGCCAATCTCAAGAACTGGCTTGCTGTTGCAATAACTTGGAATTATGACATTCGCGGCATTTCCGCCGTAGGAAGTGACGATATAGCCAGTATTATCCATCGTTGATGAAAAAGTAAAATCAGCGGGATTTCCCTCGGTCCATTTCGCGTGCATGGTCACATCAGCGAGGACATTATAAGGAAAGCTGACGATGTTCTCATATGCTGATTCTAAGAACCAACCAGCGAGCATCATTTCGCCATTAGTGACAACAGGCATTGTCTCGACAACTTTCACATAGACCGACTCTAAGGTTGCATCGCAATGCGTGTTAAAAGTTACCCAGTGTGGTTCGCTGGGAATATCAGGGTCGTCACCGTCGTCACCGCCTGTATCATCGTGTGCTCCGCAGGCGACGAGAGCAAAAAGAAGTGGAAGGAAAATCAGCCCATTGATTTTAAATCTATGCATATTTCGATACCGTTATGTTTAGCATTATACCAATAAAACCATCAATCATAAATAAGTTTTGCACTCGGCCTTAAACATCTAATTTAAATTTTTGGCTTTCTAGTATAATAAGACTATAAATAGTATATAAAACGGGAATTTGATTATGAAAATTATCTCTCATCTTTCGGTTCTTCTGACGACGGTTATCGGCGTCATTATTCCAATAAAAAGCGGCGAAATTGCCGCTGCTGCTGAGAGCATGGGAATTACTGTTCACTACCGTGGTGACTATGCAAATCCCTACATTCACTATTGGGATGCCGCCCCTTTACCAAACGATGTTGCCAGCACCACATGGCCTGGCGAGCAACTTGTCAAAGACACCGATAGCGAGTGGTACACTAAGAGCTTTGCTGATATCACTTCCATCAAATTAATTTTCAATAACAATGGTAGCCCTCAAACAGGGGATATGTCGAGAACGACCGGCGAGTGGTGGTTTGAAGGAAAGGGCACTGGCGGCAAATGGTACAGCCAAGATCCCGACACCATCGAAGAGCCAGAATTTGAAAACACTGGTCTCATTAATATTCATGTCAAAGCCACTACTTCAGTGCCGAAGATTCGCTTCTATGGCAGCGAGCCAGTAGGAGTTTCCACTGAAACGCCAATCAACATGCTTTCTGAGACGAGCAGTTGGTATCGCTATAACTTCAATAAACTCAATAGCATCAAAGCAAAATTTACCATCGATGGTCAAGAGACCGCTGAATACGCCTTCACCAATGGCGAATGGTATCTAAAAGATGGCGTGTTGACGGATTTCCATCCGAAGGAAGGCAATAGCCGAGGCAATGATTTCCGCGAGGAGACCATCTATTTCGTCATGACCGCCCGCTTCTATGATGGCGATCCATCCAACAATGTTCACTGCTGGGATGATGCTCAAGCTAAAAACCCCGACAGCGATCCAGCATGGCGAGGGGATTTTAAAGGCTTAATCGAAAAGCTTGATTACATCAAAGCTTTGGGATTTTCCGCTCTCTGGATTACTCCCGTCGTCGAGAATGCTTCGGGATATGACTATCACGGCTACCACGCTATCGATATGTCGCAAGTTGACCCCAGACTAGAAGTCCCAGGAGCTACCTATCAAGATTTAATCAATGCCGCTCACGCAAAAGGCATGAAAATAATTCAAGATGTCGTCTTCAATCACACCAGCAACTTCGGCGAAGAGAATCTCTTCCCGATGTTTGAAAAAGATTACACTAAACCTGACACAGTCGCTAATCTTAAAATCACCGATCCCTACAAGGTTTTACCTGACGATTATTCATCTTTAAGCGGCGACGGCCAATATGGTTCTCGCATTAATGCGATGAAAGAAGACATGAACGATTTCCGCTACATCTATCACCATGAGAAAAGCATGGGTTATGAACAATATATCGAGCAGACTGGACAAATTGCTGGCGACTGCGTCGACCTCAACACTGAGAATCCCTATGTCACCAATTATTTAATTGATGCCTATAGCCGCTATATTGATATGGGAGTCGATGGTTTCCGCGTCGATACCGCCAAGCATATCTCTCGCCTTGTTTTTGACAAAGTCTTTAACCCTGCCTTCCAAGCTCGCGGTGGCAAAAACTTCTTCATGTTCGGAGAAGTCTGCACTCGCGTCAGAGAAGTGTGGAACCACGGTCAAGCTGCTGACTCGGCACCTTTCTACACTTGGAAAGAGCAAAAAAACTACCCATGGGCGACCATGCAAGAAAGAGCAGCTTCCACTGAAGCTAACTGGTATGATAATCTCTCGACTTGGACGCAGCCAACTAGCAGCAACCATTATCTCGATGGCAACAATTACCGCCCAGTCGATTACAGCAAAAAGAGCGATCTAAATGTCATAGATTTTCCCATGCATTGGAATTTTAAAAATGCTTGGGACGCTTTCAATATTGCCAAAGGCAACGACCAAGTCTACGCGGATGCGACATGGAACGTCACCTATGTCGATTCACACGATTACGCCCCTGATGGTGCACCGGAAGGCGAAAGATTTAATCAGCCTCAAGATGTCTGGGCTGAAAACTTAGCCTTGATGTTTACCTTTAGAGGTATTCCCGCTATTTACTACGGAAGCGAAATCGAATTCCAAAAAGGCAAGCGCATTGATGTTGGTCCTAACGCTCCCTTAAGTGAGACTGGTCGCGCTTACTTCGGGGATAACATCACCGGAAATGTGACTGCTACTGATTTTGGCAAATATACCAATGCCAGCGGAGCGGTAGCTAATACTCTCAATCATCCTCTCGCCAAACACATCCGCTCTTTAAACATTATTCGCCGCGCTGTTCCCGCTTTACAAAAAGGACAGTATTCCACAGATAATGTCAGTGGTGGAATGGCTTATAAGCGCCGCTTTACCGACAGCAAGACCGATAGCTTCGCTCTTGTCACTGTCTCGGGAGGAGCCACCTTCAATAGCATTCCAAACGGCACTTATATCGATGCTGTAACTGGCGATACGAAAGTTGTCTCTAATGGCAGCCTATCCATTTCTATGTCTGGCAAAGGAAACGTCCGCGTCTATGTCTTAAGCACAAACTTAACGCCAGCTCCTGGCAAGGTCGCTGAATTAGGCAGCTATATCAAGTAATTCTAAAATCAATAAACTCCAATAATTGCTTGGTAATATTCTATTAACCTTTCAAATAATTGTAGTTATTTTTCCTAAACTACTTTATGATATTTGTCTATGGAAAAAGAGATGACCAAAAGAAAAAAAGTCGGCGATTATATCATCAAGACATTAAACGGTATGGCCTACGGCTTTTTTGCCACTGTCATCATCGGCACGATTTTTGCGACCATTGGCACTTTATTTTCCTATGCCGGAAATAATCCTTTCGCCGCCTTTATGGTCAAGGTTATCGGCACTGGCACCAGCGGCTTATCCTTTGTGCTTCAGGCAATCACTGGAGCAGGAATTGGCGTCGGCGTCGGCTTAGCCCTTAAGATGGACCCCTTGAAAACGGTGGTCTTAGGATTTGTCGGCGAAGCAGCCGCTTACTTCTCTTTGACCACTAAATTCATCACTGATTCCGATCATCCGACCACCGATATGATTAAAATTGGCGATCCATTGACCATTTATTTTGTGGTTATTGGCGTGGCTTTATTAATGAGATATATCCTCGTCAAGAAAACTCCTGTCGACCTTATTTTAGTGCCTCTATTTGGGGCTGTATTTGGCCTGATTTTATCTCTGGGTGTTCGCTACCCCGCAATCTATGTGACTTATAGCATTCAATGGCTCATCAATATCTCCACCAATGCCGCTCCATTCGTCATGGGCATTTTAGTCGCTGCTTTGATGGGAATAGCCTTAACTGCACCGATCAGCAGCGCCGCCATCGCTGGCATGATTTTTATGCTTCCAGCGGGAATGACCGTGAGCGCAGCCTTAGCTGACCCCAATTATTCTGGCTTAGTGATCGCTAGTGGAGCTTCTATCATCGGATGCTCGACGCAGATGATTGGCTTCATGATTCAATCTCGCAAAGACAACAATATTGGAACGCTGATATCCATCGGCATTGGCACCAGCATGCTCCAATTCAAAAACATCGTTAAAAAGCCGATTATTTGGTTGCCTACTATCATCGCTTCTGCCATTCTAGGTCCTGTGTCAACTTGCTGGCTTCGCTTGGCTTGCATGGGCTCTAATGCCGGCATGGGTACCGCGGGATTAGTCGGCCAAATTGGCACCTTTATTTCCATGGGTGTCAACAGCTGGCAAGCCTGGGTGGGAGTGATTGGCTTTCAGATTGTCGTCCCTGCTCTATTAGTCTTTGGCATCGATCTCTTATTTAGAAAATTCAAGCTAATCAAAGATGGAGATTTGAAGATTTAATTCTTCGAAATAAAACAAAAAAACAAACTCATCATCAGGCAATTTGCTCTATGGTGAGTTTTTTGTTAGCAGGCAATGTGATAAACTTTTTGATAGGAGAATGATTATGATCTATGAACAAACCAAACAATTGCTCTCGAAAATAAAAAAAATAAAAACCGCTGATATCGATACCATTGCCAAGCAATATCTAAAGGAAGGCGTCGATGTCTCGCCCCTCTATCCTCATATCGACGAAAGCGGCGCGATGTTCCGTATCTACTTTGTCGTTTCTTTGAAAAGAATCAAAAAATACGAGGAGCAAATCGAATTTATCGAGAGGCATTTCGAACACCTTCATGATTGGTGGCATGTCGATATTTTGATTCAGCTATTAGTAAAAGCTCCCTCCTTTGAATATGTCTATCAGAAAGCCAAAAAATATGTCAAATCCCCATTGCTTTTCGTCAGAAGATGGGGCTATGTGATCTTCTTAAGCGGCTTTCAAAAAGATCCCAAATTGACGAGAGATATTCTCGCTTTATTCCATGACGATGAAGAGTATTATGTCCAGATGGCGGAAGCCTGGCTCCTAGCGGACCTCGCAATCTATAATCCGGAAGTAGTGCTCGATTTTATCGCTAGCAAACCACTACGCTATGACATCATCGGTAAAGGCGTCCAAAAAATGTCTGATTCATTCCGCATCAGCGATGAGATAAAAGCGAAGGCCAAAGATCTCCGCAAACTCTATAAATAGCTAGAAAAACTTCGCCAATATCCAGTCTTGAAGACGCGGAGGCAAAGCGTTTAATAATTTCATCTTGAAAGAGTTTCCTACGTCATAAGCAATTTTTGGCTTTCG
The DNA here is from genome assembly GCA_035353055.1 of Bacilli bacterium. Classification (GTDB taxonomy): domain Bacteria; phylum Bacillota_I; class Bacilli_A; order RFN20; family CAG-826; genus JAAYDH01. The sequence goes on along the minus strand of DAOPYW010000009.1, from coordinate 37,429 downwards.
AGAATAGATGGCTTTTCTAAATGTTTTGATGATTTTTTCTGGGTTTTTCGCGCGCTTTAATTCTTTTAGCATCATGCCCTGCATTTTGAGCAGGGGATCTTTGAAATATTTGGTCTGTTTGACTTGCTCTTCGAATTGCTGAGTGATTCTCGACTGCATGGAAGTTTTAAATGCTCCCGGTCTAATCTTAATCACTTTAATGCCTAGGCCTTTGAGCTCTCTTCTCAAGCTATCGTTGTAGATTTCTAAAGCATGCTTGCTCATCGTATAGAAAGAGTGAAAGGGGAGACCTAATAGGCGCCCATATTCACTGCTGACATGAATAATTCTTCCTTTAAAAGGAATAAGCAGTGGCAATAGTATTTGATTGATGTGATAGATGCTAAATAGATTGGTGGCAAAGACCTTTTCTAAGATGGTGGGATTGACTTCCACTAAAGAACCCAGCTCTACGATTCCAGCCATGTGAATGACTAGATCAAGTTGGCTAGTTTTTTTGGAAACTTCCTCAACTATTTTTTTGATTGTTTCTTCTTTGGTGACATCACCAACAATAAAACTAGCATTATCGATATCTTGATACATCTCTCTCAGCGATGGGCTGAGGTCTACCAAAAAGAAAGCGTAATCTTTTTTAATCGATTCGATGACCGCGTGAGCTAGCAGCGATTTCGCACCAGTAATTAAGGCGTATTTCATAGACATAGTTTAGCATTTCTTTCGGCAAAACCGATATTATTTCATCAATGTTGAAGGTTTTGCTTTCTGGGCGGCATGATTGTTTTTTTATTATGATATAATAAGTCATCTGGAGTAAATTAATATGATCATACCAAAAAGAATAGCGGATAAACTCAATGTCAAAATAGAGCAGGTGGAAGCAGCGATTAAGCTCATCGATAGTGGCGACACGATTCCTTTTATTGCCCGATACCGCAAAGAGGTGACGGGAAATCTCACTGATAGCGAGCTTCGCGACCTAGATGATTCCCTGATCTACCTCCGCAATTTGGATGAGAGAATAAAGACTGTTTTAGCCTCGATTGATGACCAAGGCAAGCTCACACCCGAGTTAAAAGTCGCAATCGAAAACATCGGCACATTAGCGGAACTCGAAGATATCTATCGCCCTTATAAACCTAAGCGGAAAACCAGGGCGAGCATCGCGAAAGAAAAAGGTTTAGAGCCTTTAGCAATTTATCTTAAACTAGGAATGAAAAGCCGAGATCACGACAGTTTTTTAGCTTCCTTTATCAATGCCGAAAAAGGTGTCAACAACCTCGAAGAAGCTATCTCGGGAGCTCTCGACATCATCGCCGAAGAGATCAGCGATGAAGCGAAGTACCGATCCTACATTAAGAAATATATCTTTCGCGAAGGCTTGATCACATCCAAAGAAATTGCTAAGGATGAGAAAGATACCTATGGTAAATACGCGAACTATCAAGAGAAAATATCGCGCATTCCTCCTCATCGCCTCTTAGCCATCAATCGTGGCGAAAGCGTCAAATGCTTAAAAGTAGCTTTAGAATATGACACCGAAATTCTCAAGATGCGGATTGCTGATGACTATTTAAAAAATAATGCTTTCATAAAAGAGATGACTTTCGCCATCGAGGATGCTTTAAAAAGATTGATTCTTCCTTCCGTCGAAAACGAGATGAGAAACGACCTTTTCGAAAAAGCGGAAGATGCTTCGATTATCGTCTTTAAGAAGAACTTGCAGGCCCTTTTGCTTCAGCCACCTCTTAAAAATAAGAGAGTCTTGGGATTTGACCCAGGATTTAGAACAGGTTGCAAATACGCTTTAGTGAACGAATATGGCATTCCTCAAGAAGTGGGGGTCGTCTACTTGACTGCTGCCTCGGAGAGCGAAGTCAAAAGAGCGAGGCAGCAAATCACCAACATATTAAAAAACAATCGCATCGATTACATCGCTCTTGGCAATGGAACCGCTTCTCGAGAGAGCGAAGCAGAAATTTCTAAAATTATCAAAGATAACAGCTTTTCGACAAAGCTCTTCATCGTCAATGAGAGCGGAGCTTCCGTCTATAGCGCTTCAAAGATTGGAGAAGAAGAATTCCCTGATTTGACCGTAGAAAAAAGAAGCGCTATCTCTCTAGCTAGGCGCATTCAAGACCCGCTTAGCGAACTAGTGAAGATCGATCCAAAAGCTATCGGCGTCGGTCAATATCAACACGATATGAACCAAACTAAGTTGAGTGGGGCTCTTCATGGCGTGGTGGAAGATGCTGTCAACACTGTCGGTGTCAATTTAAACAATTGTTCCATCTCTCTATTAAACTATGTAGCGGGCGTCAATAAGACCGTAGCAACTAATATCTATCAATATCTCAAAGATAATGGACCCTTCCAAACCAGAAAAGAGCTGAAGAAGGTCCCTAAGTTAGGAGATAAGGCGTTCGAGCAATGCGCGGGCTTCCTGCGCATATTAGGAGGCAAAGAGCCTCTTGACCAAACATCAATTCACCCCGAATCATACGAAGCGGCTAAGTTTATTCTCAGCAAAGCCAAAATTGATTTGCTCAATGATACAAGCGAGCAAAAAGAAAATGCACTTGCTAGTCTTTCGAAAGCGGAAGTGCTCGCCAAATTCGCTATCGGCGAAGCGACCTATCGCGATATCATCGAAGAGATTAAACGCCCAGGGCGAGATATCCGCGATGAGATAGAGATCGTTCAGCTCAATCAAGAAGTCAAAGATATCAAGGATTTAAAAGAAGGGATGATCTTGCAGGGGACAGTGCGAAACATCATGGATTTCGGCATGTTTGTCGACATCAATGTCCATCAAGATGGCCTTGTTCACATATCCGAAATCGCCAATAAATACGTGAGAGATATATCCTCTTTATACGCGGTGAATGATATTGTAAAAGTGAAAGTCATCGCGCTGGATGTCGCCAAGAAGCGCATCAGCTTATCGATTAAACAAGTGACGGAAAATCAGTAATCACCGCCTCTTTTTTGCTTATTTGAGCCAAATTATCACATAATAATGCTAAGATAAAAACGGAGATAAATATTATGCTACAACCAATGACCTATTTATTTTTTGGGCTTTTTGTCGCTGTATCGATCGTGGAGTTAGTCGCTGCTTTTCTCGAAAAGGAAATGATTCGCAAAATCACGAAGCCATTCTCAGTATTCTTTCTGGCTCTGGCTGTGGTGGTGACTCTTCCCACCCATCCGCTGATTTATATCGGAGCTTTTTTAGGGATGCTCGGGGATATTGCTTTGATATCTAAAAACCACAAGCTATTTCTCGTCGGGACAATCCTTTTCTTATTCGGCCACTTCTGCTATCTAGGAGAGATTCTCTTCGTCATGATGAAGAGCCAACCTCTCGATTGGTGGTTTTATGTGGTGGTTGGCTTTGCCATCCTTCTATTTACCCTGGCTTTCTATCCTTTTTCCAAAAAGATTACCAAGAGCCGCTACCTCGCGCTCATTGGAAATATCTATCTCGGTGTTCTCCTTGTCGTCTCTGTAGTGTCGATTATCGCTTCAGCGAAAGGCTTTGCTAATTTCATGATATTAGGTGTCATCGGGGGAATATCTTTCCTCGCTTCCGATTTGATTTTGACTAAATCATTCTTCATTAAAGACTTCAAAAGAAGAGATTATTACATCATGCTCTTCTATCTTCTCGGCCAAGCGCTTATCCTTACAGGCATCACCTTAACTTATGCTTTGGCATAATTGCCGAGCAAAAGCCGCATAAAAGGTGTTTAATAACTATATCATCTCTCGCCTTTGCAAATTGATATAAGGAGGCCATCAATATGAAAAGATTTCATCTCACCGATACTTATGCTCTCATCAACTTCGATGCTTCGGACTGCGAATCGGAAGTCAGCATTTTGCAATCAAAGAGCTTTTTGAGCGTCCTCAGCCAATTCATCAATAAACTAAGAGATAAAAAAGATGTGCTAATCGAGCCCTTTAAAGGCGTTACCATCGCTCAATTTCACGATGCTTATAAGCTGCTTTATCTATATAGCTACCGCGAGACTTTTCACAAGAATCCTTCTTTGCAGGGCTTGCTCAAATATCAAGATGAACTCTATCATTTGACCGAAGCTTTTTACGATTATTGGCGGAGCATCCAGCGATTCGGCTTGATGGCTGCTTCTTATCTATATCGCCAGAGCGCTAAAGCTCCTGACTTGATTGTCACTATCGACCATTTCAATAGTTTAATTCTCTCGCTTTATCGAGCGATTTCAACCAATATTCTCGGCGCGAATTTCAACGTCTATCGCCAGTTGCCTGCGGGAGTGAACGCAAATTTGCTCTATGTCCATCACAACTATTTATTTAGCCGCGATTACGCTTGCCTCCAAGGCATCGCTTTGATCAGCAAGATGGTGATTCGCCCACCTTTTATCGCTACAACCAAGAGCAATACTCGATCGGGCATTTTCTCGGAATTAAAAGAGAACCCCATCAAAAAGCTCGCCATTGAAAAAATGGACTTTTTTGCCTTCCCTTTGAGAGTCGGTCCACTTTTAGCTTTTGTCTATATTCACCGCGATTTCTTGCATGAGGGAATTGGCCTCGCCAACCTCTTTGAATTCGCCTCTTATGATGAGATCAAACAGCAGAAACCCAATCTCGTTTTCTTATACGGAATTCGAGAAAATGAATATGATTGCACTTACTATCACGATAGAGAAAATGGCATCTATTTAGGCCTCGTCAGCCACCTCGATAAAAACGATTATTTTGGCTACCTGAAAAAGATGCTTCTCACTCTCCATAATCTCTACATGATCGAAGAGAAACAACTCCCTATTCACGGAGCGATGGTCTCCCTCTTGTTGAGCAACAATCAAACCAAGAATATCGTCATTGTCGGCGATAGTGGAGCGGGCAAATCCGAAACCTTAGAAGCCCTGAGAATCATCGGCAAAGATTACATCAAGCAGATGAACATCGTCTTTGACGATATGGGTGTGCTGTTAAAAAGAGATGGCCAAGTCTTCGCTAATGGGACTGAGACTGGCGCGTTCGTTCGCCTCGATGATTTAGAGGCGGGCTATGCTTATCAGAAGATTGACCGCGCCATCTTTTTTAATCCCGATCAGACTAACGCGCGATTAGTGCTCCCTATTACCACTCATAAGTTCATTACCACCGACCACAAAGTCGACATGATTCTCTATGCCAATAACTATGCTGATACTGATGAAGGCCTTCACCTATATGATAATCTCGATGAAGCTATTGATATCTTTAGAGATGGGCGGCGAAAAGCTAAAGGCACAACCAGCGAAGTTGGCCTGGTTCGCTCCTATTTTGCCAATCCCTTTGGGCCAGTGCAAAAGCGCGAGCAAACTGAAGTGCTCTTAATGAGCTATTTCCACGCTCTAGCGAAAGAAGGTGTGCTCATTGGTGAACTGTTCACCAAATTAGCGATTCCAGGCCAAGAGATCAGCGGCCCACAAAATGCCGCTCGCATCTTGCTCAAAAATCTCATCAAATAAAAAATTAATATTAATTCGGGCATAAAAAGTCAGGTTTTCGCCCCTTTTCAGCCTATACTGATAGAGTGCAAACCTTATGAATCTACTTGAAGTATTTAAAGAATCACTCAACTACATTGAAGACAATCTCCAAAGCAATCTTTCTGTTCAAGATGTGGCGAAGCATATCTACGTATCAAATTTCTACTTTCAGAGGATGTTTTCGGCGATGACCGGCATCAATGTCGGCGAATACATTCGCAAAAGGAGGCTGTCTCTCGCGGCCGAGGAACTTTTGAACGATGAAACTAAAGTCATCGATGTTGCTTTCAAATATGGCTATGAGACTCCCGAGAGCTTTGCTCGCGCTTTTAAGAAGTTTCATGGCGTGAATCCAAAAGATATTAAGAGTTGCCAAGAAAAGATGAAATTATATCCGCGCTTAGAAATTATTATTTCGGTAAAAGGAGGAAAACCGATGGAATACAAAATTATCAAAAAGGATGCTTTTAAAATCACCATGTTAGTGAGAAGTTTTGAAAGCGAGAACTCCACCAAAGAGATCCCGATGTTTTGGTCTGAGTTCATGAAGAAGGAATATCGAAAAGATATCCCTCCAATGCTGGGTGTCTGTATGCCGATGAAGCAGGGCGAGAAAGAATTTGCCTATGGCATCGGAGCATTTAATGAATGCGTCAAGCGCGTTCCCGAGGGATTTTCCGAGCACACGGTTCCCGCTGGTTTATGGGCGGAATTTGCCGTCAAAGGAGCGATGCCGGAAGCGATTCAAAAAGTCTGGGCTAAAATCTACACCGAATGGCTTCCGAACTCCAGCTATGAAATCATCCCTGGCTATGACTTTGAAGTCTATGAAGAAGGGGATACGAGCAGCGCGAATTACAAGAGCTGGATCTGGGTGCCAGTCCGCCTAAAGAAATAATTATTTTCTAAAGCTTTTCCGATTATTAAAACTATGATCTTTCCGCAGAGATTTGCGGTCGGTTTTGAGCCAATTATAGAGGGAAAGCTTTTCTTTCATTGAAACAATAAGGTTCCGATTCAAAAAAACATAGGTATCAAAAAAAGTTTGTGATATATTATTACTCGCCATGTATTGTGGTGGTACGGACCATTAGCTCAACGGTTAGAGCACTCGGCCCATAACCGATCGGTTCCAGGTTCAAATCCTGGATGGTCCACCATATTTTTGGAGAATTACCCAAGTGGCTGAAGGGGTCGGTCTTGAAAACCGATAGGGGGTGCAAGCCCCGCTAGGGTTCAAATCCCTAATTCTCCGCCAATCAATTTGAATATGTTCCTTTAGCTAGTGAAATCTATCGATAGGAGCTTTTTATTTCCTTCGATTATCAAAGCAAATTTAATTGAAAAAGACGCCATCTTATTTCTATACTTAAAAAAGGTTATCGAGTAATTATCGGAGTAAATATGAAAAAAACTAGACTTACCTTGCAGGAAAAACTTGCACGACGTCATTTTAAAATCACCAATCGATTTTTTTATTGGATTTACAATTTTGCTTCCAGGAAGATCATCGCTAAGAAATACCATCCGACCTATGTCATCAAAGATGATATCAATGATTGCAAAGGTCCTGCCTTTTTAATTTGGAATCATCAATCCAGAAGAGATCATGCTTTTATCAGTGAAATCACCTCTCCTCGGAGAATTAATATCCTCGCTGGCTACAATGAGTTTTTTCGTAGCCATCTCCACATTCCTTTCAAGCTGGCGAATATCATTCCCAAGAAACATTTCACGAATGACATCGTGGCGATGAGGGGGATGAACGAGATCATCCATCAGGGAGGAGTGGTGTGCTTTTCTCCAGAAGGTACTTCCTCCGTCAACGGAATGAACCAGCCAATCAGCCCAGGCACCGGTCGATTTTTGCAGTTCTATCACATTCCTGTCTACATCATCTCTTTAAAAGGTGCTTATCTGACTAACACGAAAAACGATGAAGCTGATCGCATCGGACAAGTCGAAGTCGAACTATCGCTTTTATTCTCCTCGGATGACTTGAAAAAGCTCAGCGTTAAAGAGATTGAGGACACCATCAATGAGCGATTCACCTTCGATGACTATGCTTATAATAAGAAGAAACACGTGCGCTATGCGAACGATGGCAATATTTGCCGCGGTTTAGCGGACCTCTGCTACCGCTGCCCTAAATGCGGGGAAGAGTTCCAGATGGTCAGCGAGAAAAATACCATCAAATGCTCGCATTGCGGCAATGGTGCAACGATGGACGATTACTATGATTTTCATCCATTTGATGAGACATGCGTAATTCCTGAATCGCCCTCTCAATGGGATGTTTTGCAGCGGAGCATTATCATCAAGCAGATCAGAGAAGATCCCTCCTATTGCTTTAAAGAAAAAGTTAAGGTTGGCTATCTCCCACCTTATCATTTAGTCAAAAACAAAAAGACTTCCGAAATATGCGGTGAAGGGGAGCTATCAATCGATCATGATGGCATCCATTTTGTCGGAGTAAAACTCGGCAAACCCTGGTATTTTGATCTGAGCTATAAAGCTTATTTTTCCTTGGTGAATGCGACAGATTTAACTAATTTCTTGCTCTTCATCAACGAGGAATATTTTGAATTCTATCCCGAGAGACCCAGCGTGGAAAAGATCCGCTTGCTCATCGAGGAGATGCATCGCTATCATGTCGGATACTGGAAAAATCTTCCCTGCCAAGAGCATCTCTACCCTAAAAATAACCAGTAATTCCGTTTTTTCTGGTAATAAATCTTGAATTAATACCGTTTTTTTGGCTATTTTTTCTAATAAAAAATTAAATCAATTAAGCAAAACGATATAATAAATACTGAATTGACTTTTATTTTCTTAATCTCGATAATAATATTAATATTATTATCAAATATATTTGTGTTTTTTTCTAATTTAATCCTTTACACATTAGTTGTTAACCATTAAAATAAACCCAAATTCATATTTTGGCGTCCTCACGCATGTGCGGTCGCTCTTAAAGAAAGGAGAAAAGATATGAACAAAACAAAATTCGTTGTTTCACTTTTATCGGCTTCTCTGCTCTTTGCTGGATTGACATCTTGTGGGCCTAGCAAGATAACAGATACTTCTGTTGATTTCTCTTTCAGTGCTGCCCTAAGCTCTGGTGTCACTTCTGTCAAAGTCGGACTAACTGATCAAATCGAAATTACCGAAGCTCAAGCTAGTGACTATGATCCTAAACATCCTGTCGAACGCGAATACACTTACGAATCAAGTGATGCATCCGTGTTGACTGTCAGTGGAGATGGTTTAGTTACTGGTGTCGCTAGTGGTGCTGCTACTGTGACTGTTTACGAATCTACTGAAGATGTGACTCGCAGACTAAGACTCGATGTCTACAGCGGTGCTCCACTTGAAGGAGCCGCTTCCTACTCTGCCTCAATCGCAGAGAAAACGGAAATTCTTGGCAAACTCGAGAAATACGCCATGGACGAAAGTCTAACTGGTATTTCTCTATTCGAAAACGGTGGATACGTCATGTATAACCCCCGCGTTCAAAAAGGTGTCGAAACCTACATCACCGGTTACGGATTTGGTATTCTTACTGAAGGTAATATTACCGCTGATCTAGCCAGTGAAACAAAAGCGGAATGGAAGAGATACTATCACTCTGGTTCTGCCAGCGATCCCAAGAACATCAACCAACTTGATGCTCAAGGCTCTGAAGTTTCTGATTTAGGAACTTACATTAGTTCCGCTTACTGGGGACAAAAGATGAACTCCGAAAAGAATGGTTACGACTGGTATCCATCCTTAGCTAAAGATGCTCGCCCAATCGCGGGATCTTACGACAAAGCAACCTCAGTGTTTACTCCCGCTGCCGATCAATCCAAAAAGTCTTCATGGTTCAAATTCCATGTGAGAACAGGCGCATCGGATGGCGTTGAGTTCCGCACTCTTTCCAGCAAAGCTGCTTATGCCGCTTATGATCACACACCGGTCACCATCGACGATTATGTCGACGCTTTCAAAGTTTTATTAACTCAAAGCTTTGGCTTATATCGCGGTGCTGAATTAGCCGCTGATACCTCTTATGGTATCGTCGGTGCTTCCGATTACTTCGCAGCCACTGCTGATGCTGCTGGTATCGATGATGCGACCTTCGCAAACGATGTCGGCCTATTCAAAGGCAGTGATGCTCAAGGCGATTACCTTGTCGTCAACATGACTACTAAAGTAACTCCCTTCTATGCCATGTACGGACTATCCTCTGCTCTCTATCAACCAATCTCCAGAGCCTTCCTCTCGACCCTTGGTGATGGAAGCGTCAAAGAAGGCATGAAAAAATATGGTACATTCATCACTGGTACTTCTGGCAACCTCGCCACTCCAGTCGATACAATTCTCTCTCTAGGTTCTTTTACCTTAGAGTACTGGGAAGAAGATAAGACCATCGCCTTCAAAAAGAATGACACTTGGTTTGAAAACTCTCTCCCCGGAATGGAAAATTTATATCGCATTCCTGGCGTCAAAGTCGCTGTTTATACCGGCGCTCAAACCGACAACACTTTAGTGTTTAAGGAATTCTTAAATGGCAACCTCGATGCTGCTGGCATTCCTACTATCGAATACATCAAGCAGTACCGCAACGATCCTCGCACAACCACAACTAGTGGTGACTCCGTCTTCAAACTCAACGTCAACTCTTGCACACCAGAGCGCTGGGAGAAATTATTCGGTGTCGATGGCGAAATCGTTCAGACTCCTCTCACTCAATATTGGGATGTCAAACCTTGGATGAGCAACAAGAACTTCTTAAAGGGCTTAAACTTCTCCATCGATAGACAAACCTATGCCGCTAACAGAGGCCGCATTGCTTCTAACGAGTACTTCTCTTCCAACTACATGATCGATCCTGAAAATGGTCTTAGCTGGAACGCGACTGATGAGCACGCTGCGGCAATGGCTGACTACTATCCAGAAGCTTTTGGTTTCAACTTATCAGCCGCCAAAATCTACTTCCGTCAAGCTGTTGCTGAGATGGTCGAAGATGGCGTTCTTGAATTAGGAACCAGCAAAAACCCAACCGAAATCTCTATCGTCATCGAATGGATGAATCCATCCGATAGCGTCGATTACGGCGAAGAAATCTCTGGATACATCCAAGATGCATTCAACTCCAGCTATGTCTGCGATAATAAGGTCAAACTTACTGTCGTCAACCATGATGGAACCACCAACTACGAAGATGTTTACACCAAGCATTTACAGGTTGGCCAATTCGACTTAGGATTCGGCTCCATCTCTGGAAACTCCCTCGATCCACTAAACTTCTTAGAAGTTCTAAAATCTGATAACGCCTCTGGTTTCACTCTTAACTGGGGACCTGATACTTCCGTCGTCAGCCAGAACTTAATCTATAACGATCAACCTTGGTCATTTGACTCCTTGTGGAAAGCTGGCGATAGCTTTATCGTCGCTGCCGCTGGTGTTGAAGTCCCATTATTCTCCATCGTCGATTCTAGTGTTACAAAACTCTCCGATGGCAGAATGCAGATCGTTCTTCACACTCAAGAAGTGAACTCCGAAGATATCACAACCTTCTTAAACGCCATCTGCTTATTTGCAACCAATGATAGCGGATATAGCGACTACAGCGAAATCTATGCTTATTACGATGGCACAACTGATACCGATTTAGTTGGCGCAAATTCCTCTTGGTCACGCGTTGAAGGTGAAGCTGGTGCAGTGACTTACACTATCGTGTTTGATGCTGTTGCAGTGAGCGCTATGGAGACAACCTATCCTAACTTCTATATCGCTGGTATCGACTCTTATGTCTATTCCAGCATCGCTTCACTCGGCATTGAACAAGTCAAGTTTGCCACTACCTTCCATTACTTCGATACAGCCTGGCCAGTGGCTCCCACTCCAGCGCCGTTCGCTCTCGACTAGTTTCCAAAACTAACCTAAAAGGCTAAGACTTCGGTCTTAGTCTTTTTTTATTTATTGCGGTCTAGGTATTGTATTAAGTTATACACTAGTGTATAATCAAAAAATTAACGATAGACGTTAATGAAAAGAAATGAAAATTTAAGGAGGAAAACATGAGAAAATACGTTATTCAAAGATTAGTACTTGCGCTAATAACGGCATTCATTATTTTGTCGCTGACCTATATTCTCGTTGCCGCTCTTCCAATCTACGGTGGTGGATTTGGAAAAGAGTCGTCCATGTTTGCTTATTATCAAGATCAAGTTAAGCTAGGCTATGCTCTTGACTTCTCGACGAGGCAAGCAGGTCTTGGCACAGAGCTATGGTCTTTCGTTGACAATAATGGTCTGCAGCACTTCTGGTACAAGAGGCCAATTCTCGATCTGTACTTTAACTGGATCAAAAATATCATTACTAAATGGGATTGGGGCCGCTCGACTTTCATTAAGCTCAATGCTTCAGCCATGAGCATCATCTTGCAGCGTTTGCCCGTCTCGATGTACTTGAATATCATCTCCGTTATCATCTCCGTTCCTCTCGGCATATTGCTCGGTATTTGGGCCGGCCTCAAGAAAAATACTTGGATCGACCATACCATCTCCACGCTCGTGATGATTTTCATTTCTATTCCATCTTTCGTGGTTATCACTTTCTTAATTTGGATTCTTGGCTATCAGCTCGGCTGGCTTCCTACCCAGTGGCCAAGCGCTATCATGCCCAACAGTTTTAAAGTGTTAGGTTATATTATTCCCGTTCTATCATTATCCTTTGGCTCCGTATGCGGTTATACGCGATTCGTCCGCGCTGAGCTCTGCGAAGTCATGTCCTCAGAATACTTGTTATTAGCTAGAACCAAAGGCCTTACGAAAAATCAAGCGATTGTTCGCCATGCTCTTCGCAACGCTTTTGTGCCGATCCTTCCATCGATTTTAGCGGAATTTATCGGCGTTCTTGGCGGCTCGATGATCCTGGAGTCCATCTATGGTATTCCCGGCATTGGATTCTTGTACATCACTGCTTTAAACAACAAAGACTACAGCGTCTTGATGGTGGACATGGCAGTGTTCACGATGATTGGCTTAGTGGCCGGCATCGTTTTGGATTTATCCTATGGATTTATTGATCCACGTATTAGAATGGGGGCGAAGAAATAATGAAAAAGAAAAATGATGATTTTCGTTTAAATGAAAAAGTTACTCCCAATGAGCCAATCAAAGAGGAAAAGGCCACAGTGACTGATCAAGACTTCCAGCTAGTCGACACTAGCGAATATAGCCATGACCAAAAGTTCGAGACTAAGCCAACCACTTTCCTCAAAGACTCAGTCAAGCGTTTCTCCAAGAACAAGTCGTCAGTCGTGGCTACCTACATCCTCGGCATTTTGCTCCTGGGCAGCGTGGTCGTTCCGATCGTCGATCAATCAAATGTCAACGTTCCTTCTCCTTATCAGATCTATCTTGAGCCCAAGCTCTTTGATGCGGGAACTGGCTTTTGGGATGGCACTCGAAGCTATACGGATATCGCTTACTACGAGGATCCAATCAATCCCGCTAAGTCAGGTCCAGACCCAGCCGATTTCAACCTTAACGCGGTCAGCAATTTAAAGATTACTGGCCAAAAATACGTCAACTCTTACAGCAAATTTGCCAAAGGCGGATATGTCAAAGTTGGCCGCAAAGGCGACGACATTAACGATGATTGCTACATCGAGAATATCGGCTTTACCTTAGACACCTCGGTGGCTAATAGCGTCGATATCGTCTTCGGTGAAGAAGAGATTGAATACACTCAGCTCGCTCCTTATCGCATCGATTTTATCTACGATGACGAATTCGGCTCTGAAGACACCATTCCCTTAGTTGCCGAATACTCTCGCGACTACTCGCCGCGCAGCTTTGATTTGACCGCTGTTTTGACAGCCGCTTTCCCTGCTAAGACTATCTATGATAACGCGAAGATTTCCATTACCATCGATTGCACGGACAAGACTGCCGATAGCTGCGTCCTCATCTCTTCCATCGCCTTTGCCACTGATAGCGCTGATGCAGATTATACTGCAGCCGTTACTCTGCCAAACTTTACCGATGCTAACGAGATGGTCGGACGCCCCTATAAAGATGGCAACAAGATTCTCAAGAACTACTGGAACTGCAACGGCGACAAGTATTTATACAAAGCCGTGATGACCGCTTGTTCCTTTACTTATGACACCTATGCTGGCGCTTATGGCGTCAAAGAGATCGTCATCGACCAAATCACCATGAAGAACTACAAAGATCGTGGCTGGTGTGAGTATAATTTCCGCACTGGGCCATCTTCCTTTAAGATTTTAAATGCCAAAAAGTGCCCGATTATCGAAGTTCTCAGCCAGACTGAGTCCAGCGGTTCAATCGTCACTTACGATCTGACCTGCAACGTCTATTTCTACCGCTATAAAGGCATGTCTTCCATGCCCCGCTATATCTTCGGAACCGATCGCTCTGGCCGCGACATGCTCAAATATGTCTTCGAAGGTTTAAGAACCTCCTTATTGCTCGGCATTATCACTTCCGCGATCTGCTTCATCTTCGGCTTATGCTGGGGTGCCATCAGCGGATACTTTGGCGGCAATGTCGACTTAGCGATGGAGAGATTTACCGATATCTTAAACGGCTTGCCGTGGATTGTCTTAATGACTTTGTGCATTATCCATCTGGGGCAGAATTTCGCCGTCTTTGCCCTCGCTCTGTGCTTGACAGGGTGGATTGGGACTAGCGCCACTACCCGAACGCAGTTCTATCGCTTCAAAGGACGAGAATATGTCCTCGCCTCCCGCACCTTGGGAGCGAGCGATATGCGCTTGATATTTAAGCACATCTTGCCTAACGCGATGGGCACCATCATCACCGGAGCAGTCCTGATGATCCCCGGAGTCATCTTCTCTGAAGCGACCATCTCTTATTTGGGATTAGGTCTCAAGGGAATGAGCTCATTAGGCGTCATCTTATCAAGCAACCAGGGTGAATTATTGTCTCACTCTTACTTATTGATATTCCCTAGCGTGATTATCGCGCTGCTAGAGATTTCCTTTAACTTATTTGGCAATGGCTTGCGCGATGCCATTAACCCAACTCTAAAAGGGGAGGATGAATAACTATGTCAAAAAATAAAGAAGTCGTTCTTTCTGTCAAAGACTTAACCATTCATTTCTCTACTGATCACGGCTATGTCCAAGCCGTTCGCGGCATCTCCTTCGACCTCTATAAGGGCGAGACATTATGCATCGTCGGTGAATCAGGAAGCGGCAAATCAGTCACCTCCAAATCTATCATGGGCATTCTCTCTGCTAATGGTCGTATTAAAGGTGGATCCATCATGTACCAAGGCGAAGATCTCACCAAGGTCAGCGAGGATGAATTTCACCGCATCAGAGGCAAGAAAATCGGCATGATTTTCCAGGATCCTCTCTCCTCTTTGAACCCCATCGTCCGCATCGGTCACCAAATCACGGAATCGATGCTCATCAACAATGATCGCTTAAAGAAGATGTATGAAGAAAAAGTCAGCGATGAGCTCGTGGCATATAAAAACGCTTTAACAGAGCGAAATGCTGGCATCGCTAATGCCAAAGACAAAATTCACTTCTTGAAAGTGGACAAAGAAAAAGTCAAGGCTAGCTACATTCTCCATCATCAGTCAGTCGCCGCTAACATGTATAAAAAGGGTCAGGAAGTCAAATCCAACCTCACCGATCTCGCTGGCGAATACAACCGCGAAGTCGAGCCTTTGGAAAGGGAGATTAGCGCTCTTACCGCTGCTTTGAAAGACCAAAAGGAAAACCGAGAGGCTAATCTCGCTAAACTGGCTGAATTAAAAGCTCGATTAGCGGACTTTAAAGCAAAATTTAATGCGACGATTAAGCGAGTCAAGGCCGAAGGCCGCAAAGAACAAAATGCTCTCCGCGTCGATCGCAGCCGAGAGAGATTGGAGACCAAAGCAGCCTGCAAAGAGATCGAAAAAGATTACAATCAGCAGATTAAAACTGCTCGCCAGGACTACGCTCGCATCAAGAGAGAACTTCACGCTCAATTCGATGATGAAATCAAAGAAAAACGCGATATTTTTAAAGCTAAATCCAAAGTGGCTAAGGCTGAAGTTAAGGCTTATGCCGCCAAGTTAAAGGCTGATTATATCGCCAAGAGAGATGCGATTAAGGTTAAGCTGCCACAAGCTCATACTGAACACGCGAAAGCGACTATTAAGCAAGAGCTATTGGCTCTGAAGGAAAAATACATCGCCTCTTTGAAAATTACCAAGAAAGAAGCTAAAGAAAAGGCTCTGGAAATCATGGCGGAAGTCGGCATTCCTCAACCGGAGAAGCGCTTCAAGCAATATCCCTTTGAATTCTCAGGTGGTATGCGCCAGCGCATCGTCATTGCGATTGCCTTGACCGCCAATCCCGATATCTTGATCTGCGATGAGCCAACCACTGCGTTGGATGTGACTATCCAAGCTCAGATTCTCGAATTAATCAACAAATTAAAACGCGAGAGAAAGCTCTCCGTTATCTTCATCACTCACGACTTAGGTGTCGTGGCCAACATGGCTGACCGCGTCGCTGTCATGTACGCTGGCAAAATTGTCGAGTATGGCAAAGCTGACGAGATCTTCTATGATCCTCGCCACCCTTACACCTGGGCTCTGCTATCCTCTATCCCTGACGTGGATAGCAAAGAGAGGCTAGAAGCGATTCCCGGCACTCCACCCAACATGATTTATCCACCCGAAGGCGATGCCTTCGCAGTGAGAAGCAAATATGCGATGGCGATTGACTTCAAGGAAGAACCTCCATTCTTCAAAGTTTCGGATTCGCACTATGCCGCGACATGGCTCTTAGACCCTCGCGCTCCGAAAGTGAAGATGCCAGTCATCGTTTCTACCCGCATTCAAAATTCTTTAAAAGCACATGCTGCTCGTCAAAAGGAGGGTAAGTAATTATGGCCAAACAAGTCTCATACCGCCCTGAATTAGTGGAAAACGACATCGTTCTTTCGGTTCGCCACTTAAAGCAATTCTTCACCATTGGTCGCGGCCGCAACGCCTTTAAGACCAAAGCCGTTCACAACGTCTCTTTTGATATCAAAAAAGGCGAATGCTTCGGCTTAGTCGGTGAGTCAGGTTGTGGTAAAACCACAACAGGTCGCTCTTTAATCCGCCTCTACAACATCACTTCTGGCTCGATTTACTTCAAAGGTTATCGCATCTCCGCGGGAAAGAGATGGAACGTCAAAGAGATCAAATTTGCCACCATTAAAGCTCGCAAGATCATCGCTGTTTTGAAAGGCGAAGAGGAAGACAAAATCGAGCAGATTTACGATATTACCGGTCTAGGTAGCGAAATCAAGATGGCTTCTTTTGAAATCGGCGAGAAGAAGAGCCTCATTCATGAAACTAAAGTGAAGCACAAGAATGCCGTCAAACGCATCGTGTCCACTGTCGATGATGAGAGCGAAGAAGCTCAATTATTAGAAAAAGAAAACCTCGAATATGCCGCTAGCATCGCGCAGCTCGAAAAAGAAGTAAAGCAATTAAAGGCTAAAAAAGCCGCTCTAGTTGCTGAGCGCAAACAAAAAGAGCAGGGAGTTGCCATCAAGACTCCAGAACGCGAGGCCAAAGAAGCGGAGATCCGCAAGGAATATGCCGCTAAAATCGAAGAGATCCGCATCACGCTAGACAACGTCGTCAACGAGCAGCGTGAAGCGATTCGTCAAATCGCTTATGATAATTCCCATGTCGACAAGCACTTGATGAGCAAGATGCAGATGATCTTCCAAGATCCTGTCGATTCTCTCGATCCTCGCATGACTGTCGAAGAAATCATTCAAGAGGGCCTGCAAATCCAGGGCCATCACAATAAATTTGCGAACTCTAAGAAAGTCGCCGAAGTATTAGAAAAAGTGGGACTGATTGCTGAATATGCTTCCCGCTATCCACACGAGTTCTCCGGTGGTCAACGCCAGAGAATTGGCATCGCCCGCGCCTTGATCATGAATCCGGAATTCCTCATCTGTGATGAGCCAATCTCCGCTCTCGACGTCTCGATCCGCGCTCAGATCATCAACTTGCTCAACAACTTAAAAGAAGAGATGGGATTGACGATGCTCTTCATCGCTCACGACTTATCTGTCGTCAAATACTTCTGCGATAGAATCGCAGTTATGTATTACGGCGAAATCGTCGAATTAGCGACTAGCGATGAATTGTTCAAGCATCCGCTTCATCCTTACACCAATGCGCTATTATCCGCGATTCCAAAGCCCGACCCATTGACGGAAAAAGATCGCACCAGAATCATCTATAATCCTTACAAGGATCATGACTATTCCGTCGAGAAGCCTAGCTTAGTGGAAATTATTCCCGGGCACTTTGTCCTCGCTAATAGCATCGAACTAAAGAAGTATAAAGCCAAGATTAGCGATATTGATAAAGTTGGCAAGTAGTCAAAATAAAGGATACCGGAGGTATCCTTTTTTCTCGCTCTTTTTCAGACAACAAAAAGACCACGAATCAATCGTGGTCAATTTTTTAAGTTTAGCTTGCCAGTTATTTTTCAAAAGCGGTAAATTTACGGCGTTTGATAATGACGAATAAGACGCAGGCTAAGGCAGTGGCTGACAAGAGAATGGAAGTGGTAGCAATTGAGCCTCCACAGCCACCGCTTGAACCAGTTTTAATGAATTCTGGAGGATTAGACACGCGGTCTGAAACCATGCGGAAGTTGCCTTTGACAGAATGGAAAGTCGCGTAGTAACCGCTGACGGTCACTTCTGCTTCGGTCTCCACGCTACTGGCGTCGATATCGTAGACTTTTAAAGTCGCTGGGTCTAAGCCTTCCGTCAGCTTAATTGTCACATCCATCCCATCGGCTAATGTGACTTTGGTAGCGCTCTTTTTCACCGCAATTTCAAATGTGCGGTTGACTTTTCCAGATTCAGCGGTACCTTCGGTAATCTTGGTGGTGAAATCGTAGCTCATCAGCAAAGTTTCGTTTTCGATGGCGATATGATAGTCATCGCTGATATGGGTAATCATATATCCACTCGATAAAGCTAAGTTGTAAGTTTTAAAGAATACTTTGTCAGAATCGGCGAAATCCTTTTGGAGAATATCGACATAGGAGCTGACATTATCTTTGAGAGCTTCGACTTGTTCGCCATTGACGGCGGCATAAGTGATGTTGGATTCGTTATAGCGAATGCGGAGATAGGCTTTACCACCTTTTTTCACGGAGTCGACGGATTTGACTGTCGGGACACCAGAATCGATATTGATGGTGTAGTGAAGCTCATAAGTTTGACCAGTGGCTGTGATAGTGTAATTGAAAGAGATTTCATATTCGCCATCAGCATAGAAGACATTGGTCTTGGTATCGTAGGTCGGAATAATGCTGTAAGCGCGGTGAGCGACAATACCACTTGATAAATAATCAGCGGAGGCGTGTGATTTATACAAAGAGTAGTTTTCATGGCCTTCCTCGCTGGATCCGAATAGAGAGTCAAACATGTGATCAGTCAAGACTACTTCGTCAGTGGCTTTATTAGTCAAAGTGATGTAGTTGGTGCTGACGGAGCGAGTGACGAATTGCTGGATAATCATCGTGTTGCTGGAAGCATTATTGCCGATAAAGATATTATCAGCGGATACTTCGCCAGTGTAAGGATTGGTTCCGACGGTAGTCATCGTCTTCTTATTGGCATCCTTCATCGTGAAGATGCTGGATTCGTTATAAATAACGCCTTCCATCGAAACGCTGTCAAAATCAGGGAAGTAGCCAGTGACCCAGCCAGAGCGATAATCAGCGCCTTTCAAGCCTAAGCCTTTGACGGCTAAAGCGTTGACGACATCTGATTGATAAGCTTTTCCCTCTTCTCTTTCAAAAGTGAAAGGTTCGACAGGAGAAGCCGCGGAGTAATCGCCGTAGAAACCATAGAATGGAATGCTAAGGGTTGGAGTCCCGCTTTGGACGGGAGTTAAGACCACGTAGCCTTCGATTGAACATCCGTATTCGAAAGCAGCATTGATAGCCTCTTTCGCTTGGGATGATAGAGCGTAGGTGTTCATGTTAATGGTGGAATCGCCAGGATTGATCGTCACTTGTTGAGTGAATTCACCGATTGAGGTGTCGAGAATCGAAGCGTAATTACCAGTTAATTCAGGATATCTCTCAGCATCGTAAGTTGCGATGGAGGGGCGATAGACGCTTACTTTAGCGTTGTAGACCAAGCTCGTAGCAGCGGAGTTGTGAGCTAAGAAAGATAATTTGACATTGCCAGCCTTGATGTCGGCATTGTTGCGGAGTTGGATCTTGGCTTTGCTAATTCCTGCAGTGCCAGCATCATTTAATCCTTCGAGATAGACAGAAGAGCTATCCGCAGCCGAAACATCGACCATGCCAGCGCCTTGAATGCGGACGCTAGTGTGGTTGACTCCGTGGGCATCTTTTAAAGGGGTGGCAGTGGACATGATGCGAGAAGTCAAGGACTCCTTGTATCCCGCTTCCGCTAAGTGATTGGAGAGCAAGAGAGCTTGCGCGCCACAGTAGTTTGGAGTAGCCATTGAAGTTCCGCTTAAATAATCGTAAGCGGTATCGCTGGAGATGACGGCGCCTTTGATATTTTGTCCAGGAGCAGAAATTTCTGGCTTGAGATCTAAGTTATAAGTCGCGCCGTCAGAAGTGAAATCAGTCACTTGATGAGCGGTGGGATTATCCGCGAAAGTATTGATTAAGATGGATAAGATGCCGCTTTGAGCATTATCAAAGGTGGTCTTATCGCGGAAGAGAACACTGACGACAGGAACAGTTGGTGAATAGCCACCGAAGTCCATGCGGAAAGTGAAATCTGTCTCGCTAGCATCATTGTTAATGATGATGACAGCAATAGCACCCTTGCTGACGGCGTTTTGTACTTTAGCAGTAAAGGAGAGATCGCCGCGGTCGACGACAGCGATTTTGCCAGCGACGGAGATGGTGTTATAGTCAGCGACATCGCCGAAGTTTGGCACTTTGACCCAACCGAACTCGCTGACGCCGCCAGTGGTGAGGTCTTTTAAATGTCTTTCGACATCGTACTTCACTTCGCCATCGGTGCTAGTGTAGTTAGTCACTTGGTCATAGTAGGAGACATTGGAGCCTGCGACGAGCATGCATTCTTGATAGAATTCCCAATTGGCTTGGGCAGCAGCCACTGTCGTAGCGCCAGAGTTATTGGCATAAGAGGAGATAATGCCGGTTTCAACGACATCGGTAGACCAGTTTTCGTAAGCGCTTTGCTTGTACATGCCTTTGCCGGAGTTGCCAGCAGCGACGTTGACATTAATGCCGCTTTCTTGCATCTGGCGGATTGTCGATTGAACGATGGTGTTGCCATCGAAGTCATCGAGGTCGCTACCTAAGGACATGTTGACGATGTCAACACCTATTTTAGCGGCGTCTTCCAAAGCTAAAAGAATTGGTTCATCGTAAGCTCCGACATCAGCGGTATAACCTAATTTTGCATCGGCTGGGGTAGGAGTATAAGCGGTGAAAACCTTCATTAGAGCTAATTGAGATTTAGGAGCGATGCCTTTGTAAGGGCCATTAGCTCCGATAATGCTGGCGACGTGAGTGCCGTGTTCGCTTAGGTCACTAGCGACATCGTAGTCAGGAGTGCCAGGAACGTTTTTGACGGAAGTATCGCCGCCATAATCATAGAAGAATGGCACCTTATTGTTGAAATAAGTTGAGTGGGTTCCGTCTGGGCGACCATGGAAGCTGCTGCCACTGATAATTGGCAATAGCGATTCTTGAGTTACTTTGAGGCTGACCCCGGCATCGAGAGCGCTAAAAGCCTCGTGAGTTAAGCGGAATGAGGTATCAAGGACGGCGACAAAGACTCCCTCTCCTTGGCTAGAAGAAGCTGGGACGTTCATCGTTTCGGCTGAAGCATTGTCGCTTGCGGTGTGGGCAGCCGATAAACGAGCTTTACTTTGTAAAGTAATCTCATAATTAGCCCCGTCGAAATAAGTCACATTATGGATCTTATTGTAATCGACAGCTTGGACGGCATCGAGATGGCGAATCTGAGAAACGTAACTCGAAGGAACATCCATGATAATCGCATTTGTGACATTGGTAACCCGGTTGGTCACGGTGTAATTATCGGTAATTGAATTGGAGATTACTC
This sequence comes from Bacilli bacterium, assembly GCA_035353055.1. Lineage (GTDB taxonomy): Bacteria > Bacillota_I > Bacilli_A > RFN20 > CAG-826 > JAAYDH01. The sequence continues at coordinate 15,744 of DAOPYW010000009.1, read as the reverse complement.
TCAGCAAGTTATCCTGTTTGCGTATAACCGATTGTGTGGTAAAACCATCAGTCGCTCCCTCAAGCTGAACAATGATGTGAGCATCTTGTTCTTCTTTGGTCTCTGACACACTGGTTAAAGAAGTTGCGCCACCAACAGCGAAGATGACGCTAACTAATGCTAAGAGTATAGAATTTAGCATAATAATTCCCCCTTTCTTAAAAAAGAAAACTACTCGATTTTGAGTATTGTTGTATATTATATATTATTTTATTAAGAATAATAGGAAAATTTGCTAATTCTTCCTTTATCTCGGTAGAAATAATAATTTCTATGCCTAATTAGCGAATAAAAAAGTAAAAAGCGTAGAAAACTAGGCTGGCAATCAGCGCTAAAATCCCGAGCATAAAAAGGGATAAAAAGTAATATCCCTGATTTTTCCTCTTCTCGTATTTTTGAGTTTTATAATCGATGAGATCATCGTATTTCTTCTCGACCTTTACGGGGCGGAAGAAGACATTTCCCACCGAGATAAAGCCATAGGCGAAGGTATCGAAGAAGCCGAGACGTGCGACCCACATCAATCCCCCGACCGCGAGATAGACAGCGGTGAGTATAAAACAAGCATCAGTCATATTAATGAAGTAAGGCCCGCTAGATAAGACGTAGATATAAAGGAAGAAAAAAGCCACTCCTAAACCGAAACCAATGAAGAGAATCAAGAGGTTAGTCCGCAAATTAGCTTTAAATTTGTTAAGCAATTTTTTCATATTGTGATATTATCATTTTTGCATAGATTTGACATCTATTAATTAATTAATTTCGCTTCTTTAGCGAGAAATACCATGTGCTAACATAGATTGAGAGGAACATAATATGCCAATTTGTCGCAACTGCAAATCCCGAATCTCAAAATTCGATAAGGATATCTGCCCCATTTGCGGAGCAAAACTCCCATTAGAAGGCGTGACCGGAGAAACTATCGAAGTGACTTCGGAAATCGATGTCAACAATCCCGAATTTTGTCACGCTAAACCACGTTATAAAAGCATTCTATTAACCCTATTTTGCTTGATAGGCTTTACCGGCGTGCCGTTCTTCTACCTCAAGCTCAAAAAGCTCGGCCTTCTGTGGCTCTTGCTCAATGTCTTAACTATCGGAGGGATGTCGGTTTTTCTATACTTTGCCACTCCTCTGATGTTCTGGGGCATTTTAGTCGCCTTTGCCTTTATTTATATAATCAATATCGTTACCGGAATTGTCTATCATAAGACGGAAAATCTCAAGGATGGTAGCGGAGAATTTGTTCACTAAGATGCAGCGATATTTTGCTCGAATTGATCAAGAAAAAGTGATTTTAGATGATGGCAATATTCATCATCTTTTACATGTGATGAGAGCAAAGAAGAACGACGATATTGAAATCGTCGCTTGCGGAAGCTTATATCTCGCTAAAGTGGTACAGACTAACCCTTTATTAATCAGAGTTATCAGCTCTTTAAAACAAAATAGTGAACTCCCTTTTGATGTGACCTTAATCTTTCCTCTCGCTAAAGGCGAAAAGATTGAATTAGTCTTGCAAAAAGCCACTGAATTAGGAGTCAAAAACATCATCCTTGTCAATACTCGCTACTGCGTGGTAAAGATGGACGATTCCAGTTTTAAGAAAAAAAGCGAGCGCTATCTCAAAATATTAAAGGAAGCCAGCGAGCAATCGCACCGCTTAACCATCCCTAATCTATATGGAGTGGTGGATATTGATCATCTTCCCCGAATCGCGATATCGAAGCAGAACTTTGTCGCTTATGAAAAGCTTTCTGAGCAAGGGAAAATCTTTCCTTTCGCTTCCAAAAAATCTTCCGTCTCTTTTTGCGTCGGACCCGAAGGAGGATTTGCGGAAGAAGAAATCCAGAGCTTAGCCAAACAAGGCTTTTCTCCTATTTCCTTAGGTGGAAGAATCTTGAGATGTGAGACTGCGGCAATATATGGGCTAAGTGTGATAGGATATTACTTAGAGAAATAATATGGGAATCTACGAACTACTTGATAAATATCAAAAGAAGCGCAAGGCGTTTCAAAAGAGCGAGGAATATCGTTTCTTTTTAGAGAACCGCGAATCGTTGAACAAATTCCCGAAGTATTCTTTCCTTTACGACAGCGATATCGATGATTTTAATGTCATGCGAGCTAATTGCATTCTCTATGGTTTGCTCAATAAAGACTCCGTCGAAAAGGAAGTCATCAGCCTAAATAAATATCTGCCCAGCCATTCCAAATCCGATAGCAAAATCTTTAGAAAAGCTCTCGAGGAAAGACTGGTTGAATTGCCATATTTGATGGCTAACAAAGAAAAAATATTCATTCCTTTTTTCACGAAAGCAATTAACCTCATTTATGTTGAAGAGCCTGAGAAGTTACTAAAGCCCCCCTATAACGAATTGATCAAGAATTACACGAAGGCAATTGTCGACCCTTTCGATACTTATGGTGCGGAGCTATTCAATTCCTACTTCACCCGCTTAGTCAGCGTCTATAAGAGCGACAAAGAAGTCGCTTACTTTCACTATGATACCAATACGATATATCTAGTGAACTCTCAGGGAAGACTCGACGAGAAAATCGTCTTATTTGATAAGTATATGAAGCGAGTTAGCGACCATCACATGCTCGAGAGAATTCGCCCTGTCGTCGAATCATACTTTAATTATAATCGTGAAGAATTTGTGCAAAATCTCTTCAAAAGTGGCTTCATTTCCACAAAAATGCTTTCTATCATCAATAAAAGTCACAGGGAATAAACATGATTTTCAAAATCTTTTCTTTAGGCTGCAAGGTCAACAGTTATGAATGTGCAGCTCTATCTTCTCTATTGAGAAATGAAGGCTTTCAGGAAGATGACTCATCGACGCCAGACGTGGTGATTATCAATACTTGCTCAGTCACTTCCACTGCTGATCAAAAATCCCGCCAACACATCCGAAAATTTCAGCGCTTATATCCGGAAGCAATCATCGTTGTGATGGGCTGCTATGCTCAAGGAAACAAAGATTTTATCCTTGAAGATATCAAACCTACAATTTTAGTGGGCACTTCCCATCGACACGAGATTCCTAATCTCATTAAACAATATCAAAAAGATCATAAAAAAATAGTTTTGGTCGACGAGAATCCTCGACAATTTGCCTATGAAGAATTCGGGCTCACCTCTTATTGTGAGAACACGCGAGCTTATTTGAAAATTGAAGACGGATGTAACAACTTTTGCACCTATTGCATCATTCCCTATCGCCGAGGTAAACTCCGTTCACGAAAACCAGAAAACGTCCTTGCTGAAGCTGTGTACTTAGTGGGACAAGGCTACCAAGAAATCATCCTTTCCGGCATTCATGTTGGCGGTTATGGACAAGATTTAGGCAATATTACTTTTTCCCAATTAGTGGAGCAGCTACTTGATATACCTCATTTATCTTCATTGAGAATATCTTCCATCGAAGAGAGCGAGATTGATGATCACCTGATTAATCTTTTAAAAGAGAGGCCAAATCTCGCTAAACACCTACATATTCCTTTGCAAAGCGGCTCGCCGACGGTTTTAAAGAGAATGGCTCGCCGCTATAACAATGAAGAGTTTTTAGCCAAAATTAACAAAATTAAAGAAGCTATTCCTCAATTAGCGTTAACCACCGATGTGATTGTCGGATTTCCTACAGAGACTGAAAAAGAGTTCATGGAAACATATGAATTTATCAAGCGATGCGGTTTTCATCTTCTCCATGTCTTTCCCTTTTCTCCACGAGAAGGCACCCCCGCCGCCAAGATGTCTGATCAAGTTTCACCCCATGTAAAAACTCAAAGAGTTAAGCAACTAATCGACCTCTCTAATGAATTATGGGAGGAATATACTTCTCAGTTTATTGGTCACAAGGTCACCGTGCTAGTGGAAAGATATCAAAATGGTTTTAATATTGGCCACACGACTAATTATATCGAAGTCAAAGTTCCTTCAGTAGAAGGAAAGGTTGGGAAGCATCTTAATGTCATTTTGAGAAAAAGAATGATTTTATCAAAATAAAATGCATTTATTTAGAACTTGTCCAAAACTGGCTTGACTATCTATGGCTAGTATTAATATAATTAATCATGTTGAAAAAGGGAGGATATCGCTATGGCAGTCTCACCAAGAAGAATTTCGAAAACAAGAAAAAGATTAAGAAGAACACATTTTAAACTAAATGTTACTGGTTTAGTCACTTGCCCTAATTGCGGCACGATGATCAAATCGCACCATGTATGCCCAAAATGTGGTTTCTACGATGGCAAAGCTGTTTACTTAAACGGCAAACTTGTCACCAAGGAAGCGGAAAAGAAAGCCGCTGCCGCTGGTAAGAAATCGACTCGCAAACCAGCCAAGAAGCCCGTTGAAAAACCCGCTGAACCAAAAGCTGAATAAAGATTAGGTCACCCGACCTTCTCTTTTTTGTTTATAATAATAAAAGAGGTAATTTATGAAATACAACAAACTTATTGATCATACTTTATTAAAGCAAGATGCGACTCCTGAACAAGTGATGAAGCTCTGTGAAGAGGCTAAACAATTTGATTTCATGAGCGTCTGTGTCAATCCCGCTTATGTACCATTGGCTTCGGAATGCCTCAAAGGCAGCGATGTCAAAGTCTGCACTGTTATCGGATTTCCTTTAGGAATGAACTTAACCAAGACCAAGGTTCAAGAAGCTGAATTAGCGATTAAAGAAGGCGCGGAAGAAATCGACATGGTCATCAATGTTGGCATGTTAAAAGCCGGCCATGATGATTATGTGCAAGAAGAGATTGCTCTCCTCAAGCAAGTCGCTGGGAAAAAGGTCCTAAAAGTAATTATTGAAACCTGCTTGCTCACTGATGATGAAAAAGTGCGCGCTTGCGCTGCAAGCAAGAAAGCTGGTGCTGACTTTGTTAAGACCAGCACAGGATTTTCTACTGGTGGTGCTACCGTTCATGATGTCGCCTTAATGCGCCAGACTGTCGGTCCCAAGATGGGCGTCAAAGCTTCTGGAGGCGTGAGAACTCACGAAGATCTCCTTGCCATGGTGGAAGCTGGCGCTAGCCGCATCGGAACTAGCAACGGTTGCAAGATTATCTAAACTAAAAATCTTAAAGGGTCGAAAGGCCCTTTTTCTTTGTTGATTTTTATTTATAAATAAGTCTATAATAGACAAGGCGAAAGCAACTTAGGAGGTGAATACGTATGCCAAAGACTGCAGTTCGTGAAAACGAAACGTTGGATGATGCTCTTCGCAGATTCAAACGTCAGGTCAGCAAGGCGGGCACCATCCAGGAAGCTCGCAAGAGAAAATTCTTTTTAAAGAAGAGTCTCAAGAGAAAAGTTAAGAGCGAAAACGCTCGTCGTAAAAATCGCAAATAACTTAACAGGGTGAAACCCCCTGTACATCGCGGGGTAGAGCAGCCTGGTAGCTCGTCAGGCCCATAACCTGAAGGTCAGTTGGTTCAAATCCACTCCCCGCAACCAGACAAAAAAGAAAGCTTTAATAGTAAATATTAAGGCTTTTTATTTTTAGTGATATACTTATCAATGCAAAAAGGAAATTTAACTATGATTGACTATATAAATAAAAACATGATCTGTGATACCGCTTTTGCTGATGGTGGCATTTACTTTTACGAAGATTACTTTACTTTCCAAGCCCGCAACGGAAATCCTAAATACTCCCTCAAGATTTATTATCGGGATATCGATGATTTAAGCATCATTTCAGGAATTAAAAAGCATGTGATTGTCAGAATGAAAAACAGCAGCGTTCAATACCATTTTTATATATATAAAGCAGCGACTATGTGCCAATTCATCCAAGCGGGTATGGAACACGTGAGAAATGCCGATAATCGCAGCAATACATTATCCAAAGAAGACTTAGATAAATTAGTTAAGTTAAATGAACTCCATAAAGACGGCGTTATTTCTGATGAGCAATTCGAAAAGGAAAAGAATGCTATTTTGAATCAAGTTAATTAATTTGTATTTCATGAAAAAGTTTTTTAATAGATTTTTTCATATCAAAACGTAATTTCATTATGATTAAAAAATCGAAAGCTTTGTCTTTGCTGTTAGTGCTATCAATCTATATTGCTGCTTTTATTGGCGGATATTTTTCGTCGCTTTGGATTGAAAACAATATCTGTGTGCAATTTTTCTTTGCCGATGTTGCAGCCACTCTCATTGTTTGGATTAGCTCTTTAATTCTTAAAAACACTAGTGTTTACGACCCATATTGGTCGATAGCACCTTGGATGATTGCGACCGCGATTTTAATCCAGCGCGGCGGGGCTAATGTCTACGCTTGGATAATCTATGCCGTCTTCTCCCTCTGGAGCTGGAGGCTGACGATTAACTGGCTGATTACTTTCGATAATCTCCTCTGGGAAGACTGGCGATACCGCCATTATCGAGAAAAATCCAGCAAATTAGTCTTTCATATCGTAAATTTTGCGGGTTTACAGATGATTCCCACAGTGCTTGTTTACGGTGGCACATTACCCCTTCTCTACATAATTATCAATGGGGCGAGCCCCCTGGCTTTAATCGGAGCAGGAATTACCCTACTGGGAGTTATCTTAGAATCCTTAGCTGACCATCAGATGCATTCATTCTTAAAAACCACCAAAGAAAAGAAAGTGTGCCAAGTCGGCTTATGGAAACTGTCGAGGCATCCAAACTATTTAGGAGAGAATCTCATCTGGATTGGCTTATGTGCCTCGCTACTGTTAAGCCATATCCAAGTTTGGTATCTAGGATATGGCTTTGTTCTCATTCTTCTCTTGTTTGAATTCATCTCTATTCCTTTGATGGAAAAACGCCAGATGGAGAGAAGAAGCGACTATGCTCTTTATCGAAGAACAACCTCTCGAATGCTAATACTGCCCAAATTCCATCGGAAACATTCATAATCAGCGGCTTGTAAGCATATGATTTGGCAAAATCTGTTTCGATTATTAAGATAAAGAAGAAGGAATAAATATGTATAAGAATATTAACAAAAACGAAAAGCTATTGCTCAAAGACCAAGTCGAATACAAACCTGGGCAAGTGATCAGCAAAACCTTATTGCAAAATGACCATGTGAGCGTCACGATTTTTTCTTTTGATAAGGGGGAGGAGATTTCTACTCACGCTTCCGGAGGAGATGCGATGGTGACGGTTATCGATGGAGAGGGCAGATTCACGGTTGGAGGAAAACCTCATCTTCTCAAAGAAGGGGAAACATTAATCATGCCGAAAGACATCCCCCATGCGGTCTATGGTCAAGAGAGATTCAAGATGATTCTTGTTGTTTCGTATTAGAAATGATAAATCAATTTTGATAAAGCGATTAACAAAATCGCTTTTTTGTTAAATTATCAATCGTTTCCAGAAAATAAAAAAGGAGCAAAGCCCCTTAATTAAATTTTCTCGATTAACTTCCAATTCTTCACGAGCTTAGCGACTCTTTCTTTCGCTTTAGCTTCATCGATTTGATCAGATAAGAATTCATGGATGAGGCGAGCAATTTCGCGAGCATCTTCATCCGCGCATCCACGAGTGGTAGTGGCCGCGAAGCCAATGCGCAAACCGCTGGTCTTATTTGGCTTTAAAGTGTCGTTTGGCAACATGTTTTTATTGGTTGTCACATTGATGAGTTCTAGTTTCTTTTGAGCATCTAATCCATTGATTCCGTAGGAATTTAAGGTATTAACCATAAAGAGGTGGTTATCAGTTCCCGTGACGATGGCACCTAAGCGCTTGAATTCCTCTTGGCATGCTTTCGTATTATCAATGATTGCTTGGGCATATTTTTTAAATTCATCAGTATTCGCTTCTTTAAAGCAAATAGCTTTCGCAGCGATTATGTGCTCTAATGGCCCACCTTGATAGAAGGGGAAAATTGCGGAATTGATTCTTTTAATCATCTCTTCGCTATTGGTGAGGATTAATCCACCTCTAGGACCACGCAGGGTCTTATGAGTGGTGGAAGTGACGACATCCGCATATGGGCAGGGGTTCATGTGAACGCCTCCGGCCACTAGGCCAGCGATATGTGCCATATCGACGAGGAAGTAGCAGCCCACTTCATCAGCGATTTCGCGGAATTTCTTGAAATCAATCGCATAGGGGTAAGCGCTATAGCCTGCCATGATGAGATTGGGTTTCTCTAATAGAGCAATTCTTCTGATCTCTTCGTAGTCCAACTGACCACTTGTATTTAAAGGATAGAAGACAAATTGATAGAAGTGGCTGGAGAAGCTGACGGGGGAGCCATGAGTGAGATGCCCGCCATCATTTAAGACGAGAGAGAGGATTTTTCCTCCATCTGGTAGCAGAGCCCGATAGGCTGCCGCGTTCGCTTGGCTTCCACTGTGGGGCTGCACGTTAGCATATTTGACATCAAATAATTGGCAGGCTCTTTCGATGGCGAGATTTTCGACTTTGTCGACCACTTCACAGCCACCGTAGTAGCGGTGTCCAGGATACCCCTCGGCGTACTTATTGGTGAGGATGGAACTGCAAGCTTCGCGGATTTCTTTGCTCGCGTAGTTCTCGCTAGCGATCAACTCGATTCCGATATTCTGGCGGTTCGTTTCCTCTTTGATTAATAGTTCAATTTCTTTATCCATATGTATCACACTCCTTAAATAATTCTAGCAAAAAATAAAAGGCGAATAATACCAATTATTAAAATATTTTAATGAGCTAATAAATAGACGCTAAATGTCGCTAGACCTGTCCTTGTCGAATAATTGCGATATATCTTGTATAATACTAAATAAGGTTAGAAAGGAAACATTATGGTTATCACTATTATTGCCGATGTGCTTGGTAAGCCTAATAATGGAACCACCCTTGCGGCTTTAAATCTCATTAATTCATTGAAAAGCAAAGGCTACGAAGTGCGCGTTCTTTGCTGCGATAAATCCTGCGCCGGTCAGCCAGGCTATTTTATTATTCCGACCATCAATTTTGGCATCTATAATGGCTATGTCAAAAAGAATGGGGTCTCCATCGCCAAGGTCGATGAAGCCATCCTCCAAAAAGCCATCGAAGGAGCGGACATCGTCCACTCCATATTGCCATTCTCAGCCGGACGAGCTGCTGCCCGCTATTGCTTAAAGAATAACATCCCCTTTACTAGTGGCTTCCACGCTCAAGCGGAGAATCTCAGCAGCCATGTTTTCATGATGAATTTCCCCTTAGCTAATGCGGCAATCTACCGCAACTTCTGGAAGCATTACTACTGCATGTGCGATGCTATTCATTATCCTACTTCATTTATTCGCGACTACGTTCGCCGCTATATGAAAGGGCCTAAGCCTTACGCGATTTCTAATGGGGTCGATGCCTCTTTATTCAATCTTTCGGTTCGCCATGAAAAACCGGAGGAATTTAAAGGTAAGTTCCTCATCGTGATGTCAGGGCGTTATTCCGCGGAGAAAAAGCAAGTTCTCTTATTGAAGGCCGCTCTGATGAGCAAGCACAAAAACGAGATCCAAATCGTCCTCGCTGGTTCTGGGCCTAAAGAAAAGGCATTGAGACGATGGATTCACCGCCACATGAAAGATAATCCTGCGATTATGCAATCGTTCAAGCACGAAGAGCTAACCCAGTTGCTCGGATGCGCGGACTTATATGTCCATACTTCCCTGATTGAAATTGAAGCTATTTCCTGCCTCGAAGCATTATCATGTGGTCTGGTTCCTGTGATATCCAACTCCCCGCGGAGCGCGACAAGCAAGTTCTCCCTGAGACCTGAGTCTTCCTTCTATCATCATTCCGCTCGCGATTTAGCGAAGAAAATCGACTGGTGGATCGAGCATCCAGAAGAGAGAAAAAAGGCCTCGGTTCAATATTCGAAATTCGCTGAGCAATTCGAGATTAATCTATGCATGGATCGCATGGAAAAAATGCTCATCGATACCTACAAGAATTTCGATGGTAAAAAGCCCTGGCTGAAGCAGAAGATCAAATCCAAACAATAAAATAATAAGGTGGAAAGTCCACCTTTTTTCTTGCTGCTTATTTTTGTAGTGCCAGAGGGCTTGTTGCATCACAGCCCCTTTTATTTTAAAATAAACAGGCATGAAGAAAAAGATTCTCATAACCACTTTGCTGGTCCTTGCAATGCCATTAACGGCTTGCCAATATGCGAAGATCATCTCAATGAAAGAAGCCCGAGAGCTTTTAAATGATATCTACCTCGCTCAAGAAGCGGTGAATGATGAGACTCTCGTCTTTTCAATCAAGACCGAATTCACTAGCAACAACAAGGATGAGACTGAAGGATACATCGAAAAATCAACCGTCACCGTTAGCTATCCCAAATTTTTCTTTCACGAAGAGAGGCAGAAAAAAGACCTTGATGGTCAATTGTTGGCCGACGATCAAAATTATGTCTTCTTTAACAAAGGCATCTATTACATCGCTGAACAAACATATGCGAATGGGGCTTATGAGAGGACTTATACCCAGCACGCTGAGATGAGCGATTTTCTCCTCGCTCATTATCAAGCAGTAATATCTAAGAGCCTCAGGCAATATAAGGGAATAGATTTAAAAGACGAAATGCTGGATGAGGAGACTGGCTTTCTAAGTGAGATTCCCAACACTATCTATGACTATATCAAAGTCAAAACCACTTCCGCGTCTTCTGACAATTTAACCGTTAAGTATCGCACGATTGATAAAGAGAAAAAGACTATTGTCAAAACCATTGAATGGGATAACAATTATCTCAAAGAGATAGAATACCAATTTTCCGATGGAGATCTCTATGAGAAATCTAAGGTCAAATTCTCCACCAAAGTTGACTTGAGATTTCCGATATTGAACGATTACACTCCCGAGTAGCCTAAAATATTAAAGCATCCGCTTTTGCCATCGTTTTGAAGCATGTTATAATTTAAATACAATAAGGAGATTTAATATGGATTTAAAAGGTTCAAAAACAGAGAAAAACCTACAGATTGCTTTTGCTGGTGAATCACAAGCAAGAAATAAGTACACCTACTATGCGAGCAAAGCCAAAAAGGAAGGCTATGAGCAAATTTCCGCGATCTTTTTAGAGACTGCTGAAAACGAGAAAGAGCACGCCAAACTATGGTTCAAGTATCTCCATGGCGGTGAAATCGCTTCGACAGCCGAAAACTTAAAGGATGCTGCTGAGGGTGAACACTACGAATGGACCGACATGTACAAGAAGATGGCTAAAGTCGCTCGCGAAGAAGGCTTTATCGAGATCGCTGGCAAATTTGAATTAGTGGCTGCCATTGAAGCTAAGCATGAAGAGAGATATCTCAAACTCTTGGAGAATGTCCGAGAAGGCAAAGTCTTTATTGCTCCCGACGTGGTGGTGTGGAAGTGCCGCAACTGCGGTCACATTCACATTGGCAAAGACGCCCCGGCGGTCTGTCCAGTCTGCAATCATCCAATGAGCTATTTTGAGCTCAGAGCTGCCAATTATTAATCGTCACAATGATCAAAAGGCTTCGCGTTTCACGAAGTCTTTTTTGTGCCCTTTTGCAGGCGATACACTTTAAGCAAAAAAAGTATTTCTTTTTACAAAAGGAATAGGCAAATATTCATATAAAAAACTCAAAAGTCACCAATTTCGAAATAGGGCATTGAAAAGAACTTGCATTTTTCCGTTTTTTCTTTAATAATAATTAAGCGCTTAGCATAAGGACCATTGGTGTAGCGGTTAACATGTCTCCCTGTCACGGAGAAGACCACGGGTTCGATTCCCGTATGGTCCGCCAGCGCTTTAATCTCTGGTCTGGTAGCTCAGGTAGTAGAGCAGAAGACTGAAAATCTTCGTGTCGGGAGTGCAAATCTCTCCTAGACCACCATTCAATTATCCATATGCACTAATTCGCTGTGCTCAAATTCATATATCTTTTCAAAAATCTTTTAGTGAAATCTTTTGTGCGGTATCAAAGTATCGCACATTTTTTAAACAAAAAGAGAGATATTCCAATCTCTCAGCTGCGCCTGTTCAACAGGTTCCCCTTAAGGCATCGTTATTAACCAAACGAAGATGGTGCTTTCGCAATCAAATAATAGCATTGCTCCTCTCAAACCACAATAAAGTTTAATGAAAAAAATTCGGATAATAATATTGCTTTTTTTATCAATATTATTTAATTTGTGATTTTCCCTCATTATTGTTTTAATTGTGTTCGAGTTATTAAACGTAATTTGTCATTTATAGATGCTCTATCCTCTTTGCGAAATAATTAAACATATAAAAATATTTTTTTGAAGATAATGATTGGCTGTACTACCACGAAAGTATCGATACCTATGATACCGTTTTTTATATCTTTCGTAATATTTTAAAGGTTAAATTAAGTGTTTTTGAATACATCGAGCAAGCACTTGGCTAGATATTCAGGCGTCTCCTTCATTCCGTTATCAACCCAGCGCATCAAGATGTTGAATATTCCGCCAGCTAGAAAGGCAAAAATAACTTTATTGTCGAGGTCAAAATGTTCGCGTATAGAAGGTATTTTGCACAATATATAGCGGGAATAGAAGTAGAATTGTTTGACTAGTATGTCTTGCTTTTCGGCCTTTTTTAAAATATTAATCTGCGGTTGACATTTTTTAAAAAATGAAAACATATATAATACAATCTCTTCTGTTGTTGGATTTGCCAATTTCTGGCACTCTGAAAAAAAGGTTTCGAACGTATCATCGCAATGGGTGACAAAAATATCCTCTTTATCATCGAAATGGCGGTAGAAAGTCATGCGAGAAACATGAGCATTTTCACAAATTTCGGAAATGGAAATATCTTTGAATTCCTTTTTGAGCATCAGTTCATTCAAGGATAAGGTCAATAATTCCTTAGTGTTTGGCTTGTTTTTGGGGGTTTTTGCACTCATGTTTTTATTATAGCAATTTTCTAAAATAACAAAATATGGTTATTTAAGTGCTTTTTCTTGTGAATAATAAGCTTTAAAGATAAAATGTTGCTATGGAAAAAAAGCGCATTCTTGTCGAATCAAATAGTCGATTTTTTGCCTTGCTTGATGCTTCATTGTTCGACTGGCAATTAAAGGAAGAGAACGCGAGAGGCGAAAAGATTGAATTGCAGTTTATCCGCGATGAGAAAATACCTTATTACAATCAATTAGCCATCTTAGAAAAAAGATATTTTCGAATCTCTGACATCCCGATGTGGTCTCTATATGTTACTTCTGCTCTGGCGGTAGCTTTTTTGACCCTTTATCTCGTAATGAGTTACGTTGATCCTAATTTCGATCAACTCTTATGGCTCTTAGCGGCCCTCTTGCCAGGAGTCATCTTTTCCAGCGGTTTAGGCGTTTTAGCTATTATCAGAACTAGACAATCTCTAAAATACTCTAACAGCAGAGAAGAAAGATACAGCGAGTATCAAAGAAAAGTTCAGGAATTAAAAGATGAAAAAGTACGAAACTAAAACCTGGAAAATTCTGAAAAAGAACCTCGAAAAAGAGATTGCTTTTAGCGAACATTTTGGCTGGGAATTCGTTTCCAATACCCAAAACAATAGTGGCAATCACATCACCTTGACAATGAAAAGAGACCGCCAGCACCCTCGCTTTCGCCGCCTCCGCTCCCTGAGCTTTCAGGCGCGAATAATCTCCACGAGTTTTCCCATCTCCGCAATCGTTTGGATTATCGTCGGATTAGCATTTTTAATCCCCTGGCTTTTCCTCTCCTCAATTAGCTATTTAATCTTTTTGCTCATCTTGAGTTTATTCTGCTTTTCCATCGCTCTATTCATCTTGCTCATCTTCTTCTTCACCCGTCGCAGAAAGAACGCTTTATTAGATGAATTAACTCGAGAAGGCGATGAACTATTAGGAAAATTGAAGGTTAAACCCACTCAGGAGAACATCCAGAAGGCTGGACCTGAGAGTTTTCATATTCGCCAGTTAATTGCTTCAAGCGACAAGTCTAAATCTGAAGAATCATAAGCAAAATCACTTCGCAAGGCGATATTAACGAGCTCTAAGAGTACTTAGAGTTTTTTCATATTCATTGACATTGATGGCAATAATTGATAGTAATTATAGATACCAATTAATGAAGTATCTTCATTGCGGAGGTGGCAAATGCTCAAATTAGTTCATATCAACAAAGATTATCTCATCAAGGATCAGCCGACCGTCAACGCCTTAAAAAATGTCAGCATCAATTTTCGCCGCAATGAATTTGTGGCTATCTTCGGTCCTTCAGGCAGTGGTAAAACCACTCTTTTAAACATCACTGGTGGCCTAGACCGCTACACAAATGGCGATTTAATCATCGAAGGTCGCTCCACCAAGCAATACAATGACCGCGATTGGGATACCTATCGCAATCACTCTGTAGGTTTTGTTTTTCAATCCTACAACCTTGTCAGCCACCTCACTGTTTTAGGAAACGTCGAATTAGCCTTAACTATCGGCGGTTATAAGAAAGCCGAACGACGCAAAAAAGCCATGGAAGCCATCGATAAAGTCGGCTTAAAGGGCTTGTATAAAAAGATGCCTAATCAGCTCAGCGGTGGCCAAGCTCAAAGAGTGGCTATCGCCCGAGCCTTAGTCAATGACCCAGAAATTGTTTTAGCTGATGAACCGACTGGTGCTCTCGACACTGAAACTTCGCTACAAATCATGGACCTATTAAAAATAGTGGCTAGTGATCGCTTGGTAATCATGGTCACCCATAACCCCGATTTAGCGAACCGCTATGCCAACCGCATCATCAATCTCAAAGATGGCGAAGTCACCAGTGACACCCGCCCTTTTTCTGACGAAGAAGAAGCAAAATCCGTCAATAGCTATCGCGAGATAAAGAAACCGCAGGTCAGATCCAAGATGTCGCTGCTGACCGCGTTGGGCCTTTCGGGGCGCAATCTATTAGCTAAATTTAAGAGAACCGCTCTAGTATGCGTCGCTGGTTCTATTGGCATTATCGGTATCTCTGCGGTTCTCGCGGTATCTACCGGCGTTAAATCATATATCAAAGATATGCAAGATGATATGCTCTCGGGAAATCCAATCTCCGTCGAGAAGCGATCGCTTGATTTTGCGAACCTGATGGCATCTTTCAGCCAGACCGCACAGCAAGAGGCAGTAGCAAAAGCCTACGAAGATGGCTATATCGATGTCGATTTCATGATTGAATATCTGACCGCTCAAAAGAACAATCTCGAGAGTTTTATGGTCAACAATGAAATAAACCAAGACTATGTCGACTTTGTCGACGAGATGCCAAAAGAGTACTATGCCGCGATGGAAAAAGATTATGGCATCAACTTCAAACTCAACATGTACACGGATGTGAATCTCACTAATGAAACAGGAACTAGTGAGGGAATCAATCACACCTTATCGCTCGAAGAATTGGAATCCATGTATGTCAAGATTGTCAAGAGCACTTCCTTTAGCGACTATGCCAGCGTAATCTCGCTCTTGACCGATGTCTTTTACTCCGCTCCTGACTCATCCGACTATATTCTCTCTCAATACGATTTATTGGCCGGTCATGTCGCCTCCGCGGAAGACGAGATGATGCTCGTCGTTTCCGGCGACCGCCAAGTCACTGATATTTTCTTAGGCCAACTCGGCTACTACACCCAAGATCAATTCGTCTCTTTAGTGAATAAATACGCCTATGGTTCTCTGAACCCCTTCCCAGAAGAGGATGTTCCCACTCGCTTCACTGAAGAGGAGATGATGGCTAAAGAA
>DAOPYW010000008.1:45701-47881 GCA_035353055.1 Bacilli bacterium | reverse complement strand
TTAGTCCTCATCCATCTAGCGGCCATCATCAGCATTTATCAAAAAGGTGATCCACGGGTTCACCTAGTAAATGTTGTCGGAACTCAAAATGTCATGGATTTGGCTTTCTTTAATCATGTCAAAAAAGTAATCCATGTTTCATCGGTTCACGCCTTAAGCGAAGGCGACAAAAATCATTTATTTAAAGAACAAACCACATTTTATCCCGAAAGAGTAAATGGGCAATATGCGAAGAGCAAAGCCGAAGCTAATAACTATGTGATGTCATTAATCAAGAAAGGTTTACCAGCAATTATTGTTCACCCTTCTGGAATAATTGGCCCTTACGATGATGGGCACAGCCATCTCGTGGCCTTATTAAAAGACTACTATGACGGGAGACTAACTTCGATTGTCAAGGGCGGCTATGATTTTGTGGATGTCCGAGATGTCGTCGATGGCATCTTGAAGGCCGTTGAAAAAGGTCGGGTTGGCGAATGTTATATTCTGTCGAACCGCTACTATTCCATCCGCGAGATATTGAATATCGCATCAGAGGTCACTGGCAAAAAACCAATTAAACGTGTCTTGCCATCTTGGTTTGTAAATATATTCACCCCATTAGCAGAGATATGGTACAAGATAAGAAAAAAGCCTCCGCTATTTACCAAGTACGCAATTTCAACGGTCGATAGCAAAGATCGTTTTTCACACGAAAAAGCGGACAAGGAATTGGGCTACACAAATCGAAAAATAGAAAACACAATTAATGATACTTATAAATATTTAGCAACTAAATAATTCACTTTTTGTTTTTCATTTCTTTTTTCAATTTAAAATCGGAAACAAAGCTTTTGCCTATATGGTTACTACTGTCTTTGCTACGATTAATATCTTTGGGTAATAATGCATGTCCGCGAGTTCCGCTTTTGGTTGTAACAGCAGAGATATCACGACCATCCTTTTTCTTTGCGGAAGGATTAATGCTTTTATAAGCTTCAATGTATTTTTTTTCGTTTTTTGGTGATTGTCGATTCTTGACAATTCTATTAGGTATTTTTGGCATAGTAATACTTATATGTTTCTTTTTATAGTCGCTGGTAATTTTATGTAAACTTTAAATCACCATACACTTTTAATGTAGCCTTATTAATTGTTTGTTTCTATCAGATACATTATTGGGGCCCGTTTCGAAATAATGCCTTTGTAACTTTGCTAATGTTTATATTATTAAAAAGTAAAAAATATTTGGTTTTAAATGAGAACACATTTTTGGTTTGTTTTCAATAAAAAACCCTCTTTAATGTTAACCATTTCTGATTAAACAAATGGGGGTATTTTTATCATTTTGGTGCCCGCGGCCGGAGTCGAACCGGCATGGCTCTAAACCGATGGATTTTGAGTCCATTGCGTCTACCAATTTCACCACGCGGGCGTAAACACGCTGTGATTATTATATAAAGAATAAGGAAAAACTCAACTTATTTTTGCCGTCAAGCAGTGCATAAAGAGCGTCATTTTTGAATGTCAGTCAAATAGTTACTAGAATATATTCCAATAAAAAGAGAATTTGATTAGTATTTATTTATGAACATAGCTAACGAAGAACTTAATAGATTAGTTGAGCAAATAAAACGAGGTGAGATGTCATATTTTGAACCGTTTTATGAAAAGACTAAGCGAATTATCTTCTTCAACATTTATAGCTATGTAAAACATCAAGAGACCGCGGAAGATCTATTGCAGGATACCTATGTCGCTTTCTTGAAGTCAGTAGATGGTATTGATCAATCGCAGATGATCCTCGCCTATCTATTAACTATTTCCAAGAACTTGTCTCTCAATTACTTAAGGACCAGTTCCCGCCAAGTCCCCTACAGTGAGGAAATTGAAGCCACTATTGGGACTGACCAAAAATACTCTCTCGAAGAAGAGGAGCTAATCAAGAGAATTAGAGACATCCTCAAGCCGCAAGAATTCCAGATCTTCTATCTCAAGACTATCGAAGAATACACCCATCAAGAGATCGCTAATCTCCTCCATAAATCGCTCGGCACTATTACATGGGCCTATAACAACGCCATCAAGAAATTGCAGAAAGGGCTGAAAGACATCTATGAAGCTAAATGATCAATCAAAAATCAAGAAAGCTTTTGAAGAAGTGAAGATCACCACTACTTCCGAGATGATTTTATCTGCCT